>NZ_CP026952.1:3098117-3407929 GCF_003065605.1 Aeromicrobium chenweiae
ACCAGGTCGTTGACGTCGACCAGCAGGGTCGTGGTGTCGATCGGGATGCGGGTGTCGCTCTGGGCGATCCGGCTGCCCCTGGCCAGGTAGGGCCCGGAGCTGCCTCGCGGCTGGAGGTCGACGTACTGCTCGCCGATCGCGGACTTGTTGGCGACGACGGCGAGCACGTCCCGGGGGATGCGGGGGGCGCTGTTCTCGATGTCGAGCGTCGCCTGGACACCACCCTGCTTGAACTGCAGGCGACCGACCTCGCCGACCGTGATGCCCCGATAGGTCACCTGTGCCCCGGCGAAGATGCCGCCGGAGTCGGCGAACTGCGCCTCGACCGGGAAGCTGCGGTCGACGACGAGCCGGTCGAGCTGGGCGTAGCGACCGCCGACGAACGCTCCGCCGATGATCGTGACGATCGCGAAGATGACGAGCTGGATCTTGGTCAGCCTGGTGATCATGGGGCCACCGCCGTCTGCAGGAGGAGCTCCTCGACGTCGGACGACGTGGAGTCGGCGACCGCGGTCCGGCACGATCCGAACAGCCCGCACAGCAGGCCCTTCGAGGTGGGCCTGGTCGGCCGGGGCGTCGGGGAGGTCGTCGGCTCCGGAGCCGGGGTGGACGCGCCGCCCTTGGCCGGCTTGTCGGCGCCCTTGCTGCCACCGCCGAGACCCGGGAGGCCGCTGCCCTTGTCGCCCTGGTCGCCCTTGGCACCCTTGGCGCCGCCGGAGACGAGGCCCGAGAGCAGGTCGACCAGCGAGCCGGCGGACAGCGGGTCCGTCGGCGAGGCGGCGTCCGGGTTGCCCGTCGCCTTGTCACCGCTCTTGCCCTTCGAGGGCGGGCTGAGCAGCGAGGCGAGGTCGAGCCCGAGGATGTTCTTGAGCTGATCGGCGTTGATGTCGAGGCTGAGCGAGAGGTTCGCGAAGTCGCCGAAGCACGCCCCGTCCTTGACCGTCGGGGAGTCCTGGCACCGTCCGGTCGCCGCGGCGACCGAGCCGCCCACGAAGCCGTCCGTGAAGGGGTAGGTCAGCAGGGCGCGGGTGCCGGTGGCGAGGTCGTCACCGGCCGCGGCGAGGTTCTCCAGGATCGGTCCCAGGGCCTTGAGATCGGCCACGGTGTCGGTCTTGGACCGGGAGACCACGTCGGTCGCGACGTTGCTCAGCCTGTCGAGGGACTGCAGCAGGCCGACCAGGTCGTCGCGCTGCCGGTTGACCACCCGCAGCGCGTCGGGCAGCTCGTCCAGCGCGCCGGTGATCGCCGACTTCTGCTTCTGGGTCTCCCTCGCGAGCCGGTCGACCTTCTCGAGGGAGGTCAGCAGTGCCTCCTTGTTGGCGTCCAGCTGGCTGATGAACGAGGACGTGGTCGAGATGAGCTCACGCACCTCCGGCTCGTTGCCGTCGAGGGCGTTGTTGAGCTCCTTGATGATCGTGTTGGTCTTCTCGAGCCCGCCGCCGTTGAACAGCAGCGAGGCGGCGCCCAGCACTTCCTCGATCTCCGGGTTCCGGCCCGCGCGGTCGAGCGGGATGGTGTCGCCGTTGCCCAGCGTGCCGACGCCACCGCTCTCCGGCGGGGCGAGGGACACGAACTTCTCGCCCAGGAGGCTGGTCTGGCGGATCGTGGCGACCGCGTTGTCCGGCAGCTTGGCGTCCCGGTTGACCTGGACCGTGACCACGGCGGTCCAGCCCTCGAGCCGGACGTCGGTCACCTTGCCCACCGCGATGTCGTTGACGCGCACCGCGCTCTGCGGCACCAGGTCCAGGACGTCGCGGAACTGGATCTTGACCGTGTAGGGCTCGCTGCCCAGGTCCGCGCCGCCGGGCAGGGGCAGCTTGTAGGGCGAGAACCCGCAGCCGCTCAGGAGCAGTGTCGACACGACCGCCAGGACGGTGAGCCGCAGGGATGTCCGGGCGCTCATCGGCCGCCTCCCAGGACGTCGGCGAGGGAGTCGTACACCGGGTCGTCGAAGGTCGAGGCCGCCGGCGGCTGCGGTGCGACGCTCGTGCGGGGCAGCGCAGCGTCCTCGGGCTTCGGCTTGGGCTTCGGCTTGAGCTTGTCCAGCACGCCGGTCAGCGCCGAGCACAGGCCCTTGTCGTCGAGGGTCTCCCCCAGCAGGTTGCAGACCAGGCTGGCGGGGTTGTCGAGGGCGCTGAACACGATCTCGGGCAGGTCGGCCCGGGTGTCGAGGGTGCCCGAGTTGCCGTTGTAGGCCAGTGCGACGTTGGTGAGCGCGGTGGGCGCGTTGACCGTGATGGCCTCCAGGTCCTCCTTGTGCTTCGCGAGCAGCTGGGCCAGGGACGCGATGTTGTCGACGTTGCCGCGCAGCGCCGAGCGGTTCTCCTTGACCAGCGAGTTGACGTCGACCAGGGCCTTGCTCAGCGCCTCCAGCGTGGCGGCGAGGTCGTCGCGCTCCCCGGCCAGCACCTCCGAGACGCGGGCGGTGCTGTCGTTGAACGCGCGCACCGAGGAGTCGTTGGTCCTGAGCAGGCTGACGAAGTCCTCGACCTCGCGCAGGCTGCCGAACAGCTCGTCCTTGTTGTTGGACAGCGTCGTGCTGAGCTTGCCGAAGTTCCTGATCGTCTCGTTGACCTGCGCACCCTGGCCGTTGAGCTGCTCGGCGGTGCTGTCCAGGAGGGTGCTGAGCGATCCCTCCTTGTTGGCGCCCTTGGGGCCGAGCGCGACGGACAGGTCGTCGAGCGACTGGTAGATCGCGTCGAGCTCGATCGGGACCGCGGTGCGGTCGACGGGCAGGAAGGCCTTGTCGCGCAGCGCGGGCCCGCCGGTGTAGGCCGGCGCCAGCTGCACGTAGCGGTCGCCGACGATCGACGGCGACACGACGACAGCCTTCACGTCGGCCGGCAGCTTCTGCTTGCCGTCGTACGCGATCTTGACCCGGACCACGTCGCCGCGCGGTGTCAGGCTCTCGACCCTGCCCACCGGGACCCCCAGGATCCTGACGTCGGAGCCCTTGTAGAGCGAGTTGGTCTGCTGGAAGTCCACCGTGAGGTAGCGCTTGCCGTCGCCGTTGTTGAGGAACAGCACCCCCGCCGCGACGAGCAGCAGGACCACCACGCCGACGAGCAGCTTGGAGAAGCCCGCGAACCGTTGAGCGATCATCGCTTCTGCCCCCTCAGCACCTCGGAGAGCTGTTCACCCAGGCCGGCGGCCGAGGTCAGGCCGCCCAGGTAGGTGTCGAACCACGGGCCGGTGCCCAGCGCGTTGGCGAACACCCGCGTGAACGCCGGGTAGACCCGCAGCGCCTCGTCCAGGCTGGCCTCGTTCTTGCGCAGCATCGTCGTGACGACGTCCAGCTGCTCCAGGGCGGGTCGCAGGTCGGCGCGGGTGTCCTTGACCAGTCCGCGCAGCTGGGTGGAGATCGACTGCGTCGAGACGAGGAGGCGATGGATCGAGTCGCGCCGCTCGCTGATGGCGGCGAACAGCGTGTCCGAGTCCTCGAACAGCGTCACGAGCTCCTCGTTGCGCGAGTTGAGCACCCCCGAGACCTTCTTGAGGTTGATCAGCAGCGTGTTGATCTGGTCGTCGCGGGCGGCGAGGTTGCGCGACAGGTCCGACACCCCGCGGATCGCGCCACGGAACTCCTCGGGCGTCTGCGTGGAGATCTCCGAGAGGGTGTCCAGCGCCTCGGACAGCTGGGGCACGTCGAGGGCGTCCGTCGTGCGGCTGAGGTCCGAGAACGCCTGCACGACGTCGTAGGGAGGAGTCGTACGGTCGACCGGGATCGTCGACCCCTTCGCCATCTGGCCCTCGCCCTTGGGGTTGATCGCGAGGAACTCGGCACCCAGCAGCGTGCGCACGCGGATCTCGGCGCCGCTCTGGCGGCCGAACTCGATGCCCTTGTCGATCGTGAACGTCACGCGCACCTTCGCGCCGTCGAGCTCGATCTTGCGGACCTTGCCGACCGACACCCCGGCGACGCGGACCTCGTTGCCGCCCTTGAGACCGCCGATCTCGGCGAACTCGGCGTGGTAGGTGTCGCCGCCGCCGATGATCGGCAGCCGGTCGGCACGGAAGGCGCCCAGCATCATCAGGGCGATCAGGGCGATGCCGATGACGCCGATGATGACGGGATTGCGCTCGCGGAAGGGTTTCACTTGTCATACCCCGGCTGGTTGCATCGTGATCCGCCGACCTTGAGTCCTTGGGGGCCGGTCAGGTCGAGGGGGGTCTCGGGAAGGATCGTGATGCCGAGGAGCTTGACCTCGGGGATCGTGATCCGTCCGTTGATCTCGCACAGGTAGAAGTTGAACTCGCTGCCGGTGGACGCCGCGGTGCCGATCTTGCTCAGCTTGATCGGCAGGATCTGGATCGAGCTCGAGACCGTCTTGAGGTTCTTCTTGGACGACAGGTTCTTGGTCAGGGCCCGCAGCTGCTTGATGTCCTCGGTGAGCGCCGGACGGCCCTGGACCAACAGGTCCGAGGTCTCGTCGGTCAGGTCCGAGATCGAGTCGACCGAGTCGAGGATCGCGTTGCGGTCGTCCTTCAGGCCGGTGACGAACTGCTGCAGCGTGTCGATGGTCTCGGTCAGCTCCTTGTCCCGGCTGCCCACGGTGTCCAGGACGTCGCTGAGGTTGACGATGACGTCCCCGATCAGCTTGTCGCGGTCCGCGAGGGTGCTGGTCAGCGAGGACGTGCGGGCCAGGAGGCTCTCGACGTTGCCGCTCTCGCCCTGCAGGGTCTGGATGATCTCGTACGCGAACTTGTTGGTGTCCTCGGGCGACAGGGCCTGGAACACCGGCTTGAAACCGTTGAGCAGGACGTTGAGGTCCAAGGCCTCCTTCGTGCGCTCCATCGGGATCGTGCTGCCGGCCTTGAGGATCGTCTTGGCGCCCTGCGAGCCCTGGGTGAGGGCGATGTAGCGCTGCCCCACGAGGTTTCGGAACTTGATCGTCGCATTCGTGTTGCCGGTCAGCGGCACGTCGGACTCCACGCCGAAGGTCACGAGCGCCTTGTCGCGGTCGACGATCTCGACCTTGCTGACCGAGCCGACGGCCACACCCGCGATGCGGACGTCGTCGCCCTTGGCCATGCCGGTCACGTCACCGAAGACCGCCTTGTACTCCTTGCGCTCACCGAACGAGCCGTTGCTCAGGGTCAGCGCGAGGATCAGCGTCGCGACGCCGGTGAAGGCGAAGAAGAACCCGAGCTTCAGGGCGGCGCCCATGGACTCCCTGTCGATCTGCTTCACTTCGCGCTCACCTCCGTCCCACGCAGCAGCGGGCCGACGAGCAGCGAGCCGACGTCCGGGACGTCAGCGGCCTTCGTGCCGGTCATCGAGGCGATCAGCAGGTCGAGCTGTGCACGCTCGTCGGCCGAGTCGGTCGCGCCGATGCTCGGCTGCACGAGGTCCTGCAGGTCGAGGCTGGACGCCGCGGGGCGGTTCTTCGCGAAGTCCCCGTCGGGTCCGACCGAGCCGAACTTGGTGTGGGCCCGCTTGACGCCCACGAGGCGGTAGACCTCGGCCGGGATCTTGAACGGGTTCTTCTGCGACGACAGCGCCTCCTGCTGGGCGCGGCCCTTGTTGATCTCGTTGAGGTCGATGCACGAGGGTGACGCCGCGTTGCGTGCGTTGATCTCCGACCCGCTCTTGGCACCGGGCTCCTGGCGTGCCGCGTCGAACTTCTTCTTCGTGACGTTGACGTTCTCGTTGCCCGGGTCGTCGGGGTCGCTGTTGTTGTACGAGTACGCGTTGGGCTGCTTGATCAGCTCGACGTTGATGTGCAGCATGCCGCCGCGGTACGCACTGTCCAGGCGCGGGATCAAGGTGTCCATCGACTTCAGGAAGCAGGGGAACGTCACCGAGTAGTCGGACACCATCTCGAGCACCGGCCGGCCGTCGCCCGCGAGCTGGACGAGGTCCTCGCCGCTCTCCTTCGTGAACGCGGTCAGCGTGTTCGACAGGTCGGTGCCCTCGTCGAAGAACGCCGCCAGCTGGGCCTTCTTCGCGACGATCGTGTTGCCGGTGACGACCGTGTTGCGCAGCACCCGGCCGAGGTCGGGCATCGCGTCGGCGTAGCCGTCGGCGACGGTGCCGAGCTTGGTGACGTCGGTGACGAGCTGCGGCACCTCGGGGTTGATCTTCTGCAGGTAGCTGTTGAGGGTCACGAGCGTCTCGCCGACCTGGGTGCCGCGGCCCTCCAGGGCGGTCGCCACCGCGCTCAGCGTGTACGACAGGTCGGCCGGGTCGACCGCCTCGAGCAGCGGGTACAGGTCGTTGAGCAGCGTCTCGACCTCGATCGGCACGTTCGCCTTGGTGATCGTGTCGCCGGCCTGCAGCGAGGGGCCGTTCACGGAGGCGTCCTCCGGCGGGATCAGCGCGACGTACTTCTCGCCGAACAGCGTCTTGGGCACGAGCTGGGCGGTCACGCCCTTGGGCACGTCCTTGATCATCTTGGGGTTCATGCCGAGCTCGAGCTCCACGCCGTCGCCGTCGGTCCTGACGCCGCGCACCTCCCCCACGATCATGCCGCGCAGCTTGATGTCCGCGTTCTGGGGCAGGTTGACGCCTGCGGTGTCACTGCGCAGCGTCACGGTGTCGTAGTCGACGAAGGCTTTGGTGAAGAACGCGTACGTGATCCACAGGAAGAACAGCACGAGGGCGAGGAATGCCGCGCCCAGCATCTTCAGCGAGGCGGGACGTTCGAGGACGGGTGTGCGCGCCATGGGTCAGCCTGCCAGTCTCACGGTCACGTTCGTGCCCCAGATCGCCATCGAGGCGAGCAGGTCCACGACGTTGACCGCGACGATCGAGGTACGGATGGCCAGTCCCACGGCCACGCCGACGCCGGCGGGACCACCGCTGGCGTAGTAGCCGTAGTAGCAGTGGATGAGGATCACGACGACCGCGAAGATCAGGACCTTCACGAACGACCAGAGGACGTCCTGGGGTGGCAGGAACGTGTTGAAGTAGTGGTCGTACGTGCCAGAGCTCTGCCCGTTGATCCAGGTCACCGTCAGCCGGGTCGCGAAGTAGGACGCCAGCAGACCGACGATGTACAGCGGCACGACGGCGATGAGGCCCGCGATCACGCGGGTGGTGACCAGGAACGGCAGCGACGGGATCGCCATCGTCTCGAGGGCGTCGACCTCCTCGCTGATCCGCATCGCGCCGAGCTGCGCGGTGAAGCCGCAGCCGACGGTCGCGGCGAGCGCGATGCCCGCGACGATGGGGGCGATCTCCCGGGTGTTGAAGTAGGCGGAGATGAATCCGGTCAGTGCCGCGGTGCCGAGTTGGTCGAGCGCGGCGTAGCCCTGGATGCCGACCGACGTGCCGGTGAAGAAGCACATCGCCCCGATGACGCCGACCGTGCCGCCGATCACCGCGAGCGAGCCCGAGCCGAGGGTGACCTCGGCCAGGAGCCGCACGATCTCCTTGCGGTAGTTCCTCACGGCGCGCGGGATCGAGCGGAAGACGCGCAGGTAGAACAGCATCTGGTGGCCGAGGCTGTCCAGGAAGGCGCCGAACCTGTTCGGCACCTGCGTGATCATCGACAGAGCTGTCTTGTCGGACATCGTCACATCCCCTTCGGCGGGACGAGCTGGATGTAGACCGCGGTGAGGACGAAGTTCACGATGAACAGCAGCGTGAACGTGATGACGACCGCCTCGTTGACCGCGTCGCCGACGCCCTTCGGGCCGCCCTTGGCGTTCATGCCCTTGTAGGAGGCGACGATCGCGGCGAGCAGGCCGAAGACCAGGGCCTTGATCATGCCCTGGTAGAGATCGGGCAGCTGCGCGAGAGCGGAGAAGGAGGACACGTACGCTCCGGGCGTCCCGTCCTGCAGCACGACGTTGAACACGTAGCCGCCGGCCACGCCCACCACGGTCACCAGCCCGTTGAGGAAGACCGCGACCAGCATGCAGGCCAGCACGCGGGGGACGACGAGGCGCTGGATGGGGTCGATGCCCAGCACCATCATCGCGTCGAGCTCCTCGCGGATGCGCCGCGCGCCGAAGTCTGCGGCGATCGCCGATCCGGCCGCACCGGCGATCAGCAGCGCCGTCGCAATGGGGGCCGCCTGCTGGACGACCGCGAGCACCGCGGCCGAGCCGGTGAACGACTGGGCGCCGAACTGCTTGATCAGGCCGCCGGTCTGCAGCGCGATGACGGCGCCGAACGGGATCGCGACGAAGGCGGTCGGGATGATCGTGACCTTGACGATGAACCAGGCCTGGACCAGGAACTCCTTGAGCTGGAACGGGCGACGGAACAGCGCGACCAGCACGTCGAGCGCGAAGGCGAAGAGATTGCCGGCGACCCGTGCGGGACCGGTGAGGACGGCAACGCTCACGCCACGCCTCCGGCGGGGACCTGCTCGGCGCTCGGCTCGAACGAGCCCGCCGGCGGGACGACACCGTTCTCGCGGCACCAGGCACCCGGCTCGCGCTGACCGCGACGGGGACGGCCGTCGGAGGTCTCCAGCTGCATCGGCACCGGCGGCAGGGGCGGCATCGCGATGCCCTTCTCGGCGGCCAGCTCGTCGGCGTCCTTCTCCTCGGACATCCCGATCGGGCCGACCGTCTGGGCATTGAGGAACTGCGCGACGACCGGCTCCTCGGACGTCAGGAGCATCTCGCGGGGACCGAACATGGCCAGGTGCTTGTGGTACAGCAGCCCGATGTTGTCGGGGACCTTGCGCGCGGTGTTGATGTCGTGGGTCACGATCAGGAACGTCGCGTCGATCTGCGCGTTCAGGTCGATGAACAGCTGGTTGATGTACGACGTGCGGACCGGGTCCAGGCCGGAGTCGGGCTCGTCGATCAGGAGGATCTCGGGATCCAGGACCAGGGCGCGGGCCAGGCCGGCGCGCTTGCGCATGCCGCCGGAGATCTCGCCGGGGAGCTTGCGCTCCGCGCCGACGAGGCCGGTCAGCTCCATCTTGTCCATCACGATGGTGCGGATCTCGGACTCGGACTTGCGGGTGTGCTCACGCAGCGGGAAGGCGACGTTGTCGTACAGGTCCATCGAGCCGAACATCGCGCCGTCCTGGAACAGCACCCCGAACAGCTTCCGGATCTCGTAGAGCTCCTTCTCCTTGCAGTTCGCGATGTCGACGCCCTCGATGAAGATGTGGCCCGAGTTCGGCTTGAGCAGGCCGATGAGCGTCTTGAGGAAGACGGACTTGCCGGTGCCCGACGGGCCGAGCATCACCGAGATCTCGCCGGCGGGCAGGGTCAACGTCACGTCGTTCCAGATCGTCTGGCTGCCGAACTTCTTCGTCAGTCCCTCGACCACCACTTCAACACCCACGGGCGCCCCTCCTTGCTCACCGTGGTCCACCGACTGCTGCCGGCAGAGCTCCCATGTCCCGGGTCGACGTGACCGTGGACACAGGTACAACGACGGCCCGTGAACGAAGTTACGAACTGACGCCTGCCTGTGACCGGGCGGTAACACCCGAGGACTGAGCGAACATACCCCAGGTAACTCCGAGTGACAAACGTGACCCAGACCACGAACGAGAGATGACCGGAACCCCGGGCACGCCAAAGGCGCCCCTCCCCGAAGGGAGGAGCGCCTCTGGAAGTGGGCTAGCCGTGTGTCACTTGACGGTGACGCTGGCGCCGGCTGCCTCGAGGGCATCCTTCGCCTTGTCGGCAGCTTCCTTGTTGGCCTTCTCGAGGACGGGCTTCGGAGCACCCTCGACGAGGTCCTTGGCCTCCTTGAGTCCGAGACCGGTGATCGTACGAACTTCCTTGATGACCTGGATCTTCTTCTCTCCAGCGCCCTCGAGGATGACGTCGAACTCGTCCTGCTCGGCGGCGGCGTCGTCACCAGCGGCACCGCCGGCGGCGGGCGCGGCAGCGACGGCAACCGGAGCGGCTGCGGTGACGTCGAACGTCTCCTCGAACTCCTTGACGAACTCGGAGAGCTCGATGAGGGTCATTTCCTTGAATGCATCCAGCAGATCGCCGGTGCTGAGCTTCGCCATGGTGGCGTCCTTCCGTTATGAGACCCCGAGGGGGTCCCGATTGGGATAATCGGGCTATCAGCCCTCGGTGGTCTCCGCGACTGCGGAGTCGGCCTCGGCGGGTGCCTCGGCCGGGGTGTCTGCGCCCTCGCTGTCGACCTTCGCCTGCAGGGCACCCAGAACTCGGGCGGCCTGCGACAGCGGGGCCTGGAACAGCGATGCGGCGTTCGACAGGCTGGCCTTCATGCCACCTGCGAGCTTGGCGAGGAGGACCTCGCGCGACTCGAGGTCGGCCAGCTTGTTGATCTCGTCAGCGGAGAGGATCTTCCCGTCGAGGAAGCCTCCCTTGATGACGAGGGGCGTGTTGGCCTTCGCGAAGTCACGCAGACTCTTCGCTGCCAGCACCGGATCGCCCTTGATGAAGGCGATCGCGGTCGGACCGGTGAGGAGCTCGGTGTCGAGCTCCACGCCTGCGTCCTTGGCGGCGATCTTGGTCAGCGTGTTCTTGGCGACGGCATAGCTCACGTCTTCACCGAGAGAGCGGCGCAGTTCCTGCAGCTGCTTCACGGTGAGACCGCGGTACTCGGTGAGGACAGCGCCGCTCGACTGACGGAAGTTGTCCGCCAGCTCCGCAACAGCGGCTGTCTTTTCCGCGTTTGCCATGGGTCTCCTTCCAGCACATGGGTCGTACCTAGACTGCGATCCCATGTGCGTACACGGGCCCGACACGAAAAAACGTCCCGGGCACAGGGCCACGGGACGCTGAGTTGCTGCATCTGAGTCGTGAACCTGCGCGGGCCGCCCTCTCGGGCGCTTCGGGCAGCTCGTGCGAGCTACCTGCCAGCGGTCTTCGGCACGTCCCAGAATAGGGCACGGACGCGAGGCAACCAAATCGTCGCCCGGCGGGGGTCAGACCGAGGCGCCCTTCAGCAGCGTGGACAGGCTCTTGTCGGACAGCTCGTCGGCCGGCGGCGGGGTGATGTCGACCGGCTCGCCCCACTGGCTGAGGTCGATCGTCCCGGTCATGCCGCCGAAGCCGTACGTCATCCGGCGCAGCAGATCGTCCGGGCCGAGGAACATCGTGTAGACGAGCGTCTTCGGGATCGTGGACCGCGACGCCTCCGGGAGCTCCGCGAACGCTTCCACGCGGCTCGTGTCGACCGTGACCTCGTACGGCTGCGCCTGGACCCCGTCGATCGTCTCGGGATCGCCCTTGGCCTCGACCGACGTCACTGCGTCGGCGAGGGCGGTCACCTGCTGGGAGGTGTCGAGCTGCTCCAGGACGGGTGCCAGCTGCTGGGTGATCGGGTCGCTGGTGTCGGAGAGATCGGCCTTGGCGAACTTCCCCCGGTGAGCGCGCCGAGGTTCATGTAGATCTGGCCGTCCACGAACGTCACCTTCATCGTCCCCGGACCGGCCTGGCCGTACTCCATCGTCACCGAGACTGCGTTGTCCTCGGGCTTCTCACCGGTCTGCTGGTCGCCGGACGCGGTGACCTTCTGGCCGCCGGCCTCGATGACCATCTCCACGTGGCTCGTGCGCGACTTCTGCTGCGCCGTGACCAGCCGCTCGCTGAAGTTCTTGGCCGTCAGCACGTCGCTCGCCGGGGACGCGGACGCACCGCTGCCAGCCGAGGTCGCCGACCCGTCCGACGCGGTGTCGCTCCCGCCGCAGGCGGACGTACCGAGGGCGAGGGCCGCCACGGAGGCGACGACGGCGAGCTTCGTGAGGCGCAGCTTCATGGCACCAGCGTATCCGCCGCGACGCGCGATCGCCTGGGCGAACGACGCCGGCCCCCTGGCGACGCGGTGGGCGTCGCCGGGGGGCCGGCGGGTGGTGCAGGTGGTGCGGAGGCTCAGGCCTCGTCGACCGCGTAGCTCTTCGTGCGGCTCGGGTCGACCGGGATGCCCGGACCGTTGGTCGTGGAGACCGTGATCTTGCGGACGTAACGGCCCTTCGAGCTGGCCGGCTTGAGACGCAGGATCTCGTCGAGCGCAGCGCCGTAGTTCTCGGCGAGCTGCTCGGCGGAGAACGACGCCTTGCCGATCACGAAGTGCAGGTTGGCGTGGCGATCGACGCGGAACTCGATCTTGCCGCCCTTGATGTCACCGACGGCCTTGGCGACGTCGGGCGTGACCGTGCCGGTCTTCGGGTTCGGCATCAGGTTGCGGGGGCCGAGCACGCGGCCCAGGCGACCGACCTTGCCCATCATGTCCGGCGTCGCGACGACGGCGTCGAAGTCGAGCCATCCCCCGTTGACCTTGTCGACCAGCTCGTCGGCGCCGACGTAGTCAGCGCCGGCCTCGCGGGCGGCCTCGGCGTTGGCGCCGGTGGCGAAGACCAGGACCCGTGCGGTCTTGCCCGTGCCGTGCGGAAGGTTGACGGTGCCGCGCACCATCTGGTCGGCCTTGCGGGGGTCGACACCGAGCCGGACGGACACGTCCACGGTCGAGTCGTAGTTCTTGCTGCCGGCCTCCTTGGCCAGGTTGGTGGCCTGGAGGGGGGTGTACAGGCTGTTCTTGTCGATCTTCTCGGCGACCTCGCGGTACGCCTTGCTGTGCTGTGCCATCTCTGGTCTTCCTTCGTGTGTGTGAACCAGTCGTGGTCGGTACGGGCCCAGCCGGCCCTGCCACTAGTGGTGCGTAAAAGAGCTGGTGGAGATCAGTCCGTCGTGACGCCCATCGAGCGCGCAGTGCCCTCGACGATCTTCATGGCGGCGTCGATGTCGGTCGCGTTCAGGTCCGGCAGCTTGGTCGTGGCGATCTCGCGGATCTGGTCCTTCGTGATCTTGCCGACCTTGTCCGTGTGCGGGACGGCCGAACCCTTCTGCAGACCGGCAGCCTTCTTGATCAGCTCGGCCGCGGGCGGCGTCTTGGTGACGAAGGTGAACGTGCGGTCTTCGTAGATCGTGATCTCGACCGGGACGACGTTGCCACGCATGGCTTCTGTGGCCGAGTTGTAGGCCTTGCAGAACTCCATGATGTTGACGCCGTGGGGGCCGAGCGCGGTACCGACGGGCGGTGCCGGGTTGGCCATACCGGCCTGCAGCTGCACCTTGACGATGGCTGCGACTTTCTTCTTGGGAGGCATTTCTCGGGTCCTTGACTGATGGTTGGTGCGGTGTAGTGAACCGGTTGGCTCAGACTTGCTGGCTCAGACCTTCTGGATCTGGGTGAAGCTGAGCTCGACCGGCGTTTCGCGGCCGAAGATCTCCACGAGGGCCTTGACCCTCTGTGCATCGACGTTGATCTCGGTGATGGTCGCGTGCAGCGTGGCGAACGGTCCATCGACGACCATGACGGAGTCGCCGACCTCGAAGTCGGAGAACTCGACCTTGGCGGCCTTCGTCTGCTGCTGGTCGGGGGCGTCCGCCGCGGTTGCGACTTCGGCCTCCACTGCCGGGGCGAGCATGCTCTCGACCTCGGCAAGACTGAGGGGGACGGGCTGGTGGGAGTTGCCCACGAAGCCCGTGACGGACGGCGTGTGGCGGACGACGCCCCACGACTCGTCGGTGAGGTCCATGCGGACCAGGACGTAGCCGGGCAGGACGGTGCGCTTGACGAGCTTGCGCTGACCGTTCTTGATCTCGGCGACCTCTTCGGTCGGGACGACGACCTCGTAGATGTAGTCCTCGGCGTTCAGCGAGGTCACCCGGTTCTCCAGGTTCGACTTCACCCGCTTCTCCATGCCGGAGTAGGTGTGCACCACATACCAGTCGCCGACCTGGTTGCGGAGGCGGTCCTTGAACTCCTGGAGCACGTCGACGACGGGCTCCTCGGCGTCGTCGGCGTCCGCGGCCTCGACAGAGTCGTCGACGTCGGCCTCGTCAGCCGTGGTGTCGACCTCGTCGGTCGCCTCCGGGGCTTCAGGCGCGTCGACATCGGTCGCGTCGGACTGCGCGTCCGCGTCGACGTCGATGTTCTCTTCGTAACCTTGAGTCACAGTGATCCTTTGGAATTGCTAAGCGAAGATGGCGAAGGCTGCCTTGCCGAACCCGTAGTCGAGTCCGGCGACGATGGCCATCATGACGAGCACGAACACGAGCACCACCCAGAAGTAGTTGATCACCTGGGGGCGGGTCGGCCAGACCACCTTGCGGAGCTCGGCGATCACCTGGCGATAGAACGTGATCGGCGAGGTGCGCTTGCCGGACGTGCCGGCCAGCTCGTGACGATCGCTCACGTGATGCTCCTTGGTCAGTGTTCGTTTTCGGTGCTACGTGGTCGTGTTGCGCAGGGCACGAGGGACTTGAACCCCCAACCTTCGGTTTTGGAGACCGATGCTCTACCAGTTGAGCTAGTGCCCTTCGGTCAAATTCGCCGAGCCGCCGCCCGAAGGAGGGCATGACGATTCAGAGTGAAAATTCACCGGTGGGTCAAGTGTACGTGGTGGGGTGTGCCGACGTCGAACCGAGGCAGGCAGCACGGGACTGGCAGGATGGGTGACGTGTCCGACCCGGTTGAAGGCTTCCGTCCGGTCGCCGCCCTGCCCAAGGCCCACCTGCACCTGCACTTCACCGGATCGATGCGGCACGCGACGCTGCTCGAGCTCGCGGAACGCGACGGGATCCGTCTGCCGTCCTCGCTCACCGAGGAGTGGCCCCCGAGCTGAGCACCGCCGACGAGAAGGGCTGGTTCCGCTTCCAGCGGCTCTACGACGTCGCCCGTTCGGTGCTGCGGACCGAGGAGGACGTGCGCCGTCTCGTCCTCGAGGCTGCGCTCGACGACGCCGCGGACGGATCGGTCTGGACCGAGATCCAGGTGGACCCGTCGGGGTACGCCGCCCGGTTCCACAACATGACCGAGTTCACCGACCTGGTCATCGACGCCGTCCGGGACGCGTCCGAGCGCGCCGGGATCGGCATGGGCGTCGTCATCGCCGCCAACCGGACCAGGCACCCCCTCGACGCACGGACCCTGGCCCGGCTGGCCGCGCAGTACGCCGGACGCGGCGTGATCGGGTTCGGGCTGTCCAACGACGAGCGGCGCGGCGACACGCGTGAGTTCGCCCCGGCGTTCGCGATCGCCGAGCGGGCCGGGCTCGCGCTGGTCCCCCACGGCGGCGAGCTGCGCGGCCCCGCGCACGTGACCCAGTGCCTCGACCACCTGCACCCGAACCGCCTCGGGCACGGCGTGCGCGCCGCCGACGACCCGGCCGTGCTCGCGCGCGTCGCCGACAGCGGGGTCGCCCTCGAGGTGTGCCCGACCTCGAACGTCTCGCTCGGCGTGTACAGCACGTACGAGGAGGTGCCGGTCCGCACGCTGACCGAGGCCGGGGTCGACGTGGCGCTCGGCGCCGACGACCCGCTGCTGTTCGGCTCGCGCCTGGGCGCCCAGTACTCGATCCTGCGCGTCGCCCAGGACTTCTCGGACGCGGAGCTGGCCGAGCTCGGCCGGATGTCGATCCGCCGCTCGTACGCGCCGCGCGAGCTCGTCGCGACCGCCCTGTCCGGGGTCGACACCTGGCTCGGGACACCTCCGGACGACGGCTCGCGATGACCGCCCTGCGGCCCCCTGCGCCCAGTGCACCCGGCGCGACGGCGTCGCTCGTGCTGGGCCTGTGCTCGGTCGCCGGCTCGATCCTGCTCCTCCCGGTTCTGCTCGGTCCTTTGGCCTGGTACCTCGGGGCGTCCGCCCAGCGTGAGGCTCAGCGGGACCCGGTCCGGTGGTCCGGCGCCGGCACCGCCCGCACGGGCATGGTCCTCGGCATGGTCGCGACCGCCCTCCTGCTCGCGGTGCTCCTGGCCCTCGCGGCCGCCGTCGCGGGGCTGGCCTTCGTCTACCGGTACGACGCGGGGTACGGCACGTGACCCGAGCGGCTGTGCAAGGCTGGCCCGCATGAGCGACGAGGAGCCGAGGTACCCGGGCCAGGAACCACCGCACCAGCCCAACTGGGGCTCGGCGTACCCGCCGCCCGGCCAGTCGACGCCGCCTCCGGGCTACGGCTATCCGCCGCCCGGCTATCCCCCGCCGGGATACCCGCCGCAGGGGTACGGCTACGGCCCCGTCGTGCCCAAGCACCCCAACGCGTCCACCGCGATGGTGCTGGGCATCGTGGGCGTCGCAGGAGGCTTCTTGTGCTGGCTCCCCCTGCTCGTGTCGCCGGTCGCCCTGTTCCAGGGGCGCAAGGCGATGCGGGAGATCGACGCGAGCAATGGACAGCTGAATGGCCGCAGCGAGGCCAAGGCGGGCTTCGTGCTGGGCATCATCGGCACGGTCCTGCTCGCCCTCGCGCTGGCGTTCGTCGTCCTGATCGTCGTGCTCTCGCTCACGATCCAGGACTTCTGGGGCGAGACGACGGACGACGACCCCGGCACGTTCGACACCTCAGCGCGCACATCCCTGGTCGCGACCTGGCCGTCCGGCGCCTGAGCCCGGCTACAGCGAGCAGCCGACCAGCACGGGCTCGTTGACCAGCCTGATGCCGTAGGCGGCCTGGACCCCGTCGCGGATCTCGCGGGCGAGGTCGAGCAGCTCGGCCGTGCTGGCGCCGCCCCGGTTCGTCAGCGCCAGGGTGTGCTTGGTCGACAGCGACACGTGCGCGTTGCCGTGCCCCTTGGCGAAGCCGGCGTGGTCGATCAGCCATGCGGCGCTCGTCTTGACCGAGCCGTCCGGCTGCTCGAAGCGGGGGGCGCCGGCGGGCAGGGCCGCGGCCTGCTCGGGGGTGAGGAGCGGGTTGGTGAAGAACGAGCCGGCGCTCCACGTGTCGTGGTCGTCCGCGTCGAGCACCATGCCCTTGCCGCGACGCAGGCCGAGGACCGTGTCACGGACCGCGCGGGCCGGCGCACGGCCACCGACCTCGACGCCCAGCGTGCGGGCCAGCTCGCCGTACGCGACGGGCGCGCCCAGGTCGCCCAGGGCGAGCTGGAACGTGACCGTCAGGACGACGTGGCGCTGCGGCTCGGCCTTGAACCGGCTGTGGCGGTACCCGAAACCGCAGTCGGCCGCGGCGAACGTGCGGATGCGCCGGTCGTAGCGGTCGTAGGCACGCACCGACGCGATGGTCTGCGAGACCTCCTGGCCGTACGCGCCGACGTTCTGGATGGGCGTCGCGCCGGTCGATCCGGGGATGCCGGACAGCGCCTCGACCCCGACCCAGCCCTCGTCGACCGTGCGGGCGACGAACGCGTCCCAGGGCTCCCCCGCGGCGACCGTGACCATCGCGCCGCTGCAGGCGTCCGCATCGACCGTGACGCCGCGGGTGAGCACGCGGACGACCGTGCCGTCGAGTCCCTCGTCGGCGACGACGAGGTTGCTGCCGCCGGCCACGACCAGCACCGTGTCGCCGGCCTCGTCCGCGACCCGGACGGCCTCGACCAAGTGCTCCTCGGTGGTGGCGTCGATCACGGCGCGTGCGGGCCCACCGAGACGCAGCGTGGTCAGCTCGGCCAGGTCCATGGCCGCGACGCTAGCAGCGTGCGCCGAGCCGCCCGGCGAGCGGTCCGGGAATGACGAAGGCTCCCACCTGCCGAAGCAGTGGGAGCCGTCGTACGGGGAACCTGGGGTCAGCGCGTCTCGCGGTGCGTCTGGTGCGTCTTGCAACGCGGGCAGAACTTCTTGAGGTCGAGACGATCGGGGTCGTTGCGACGGTTCTTCTTCGTGATGTAGTTGCGTTCCTTGCACTCGGTGCAGGCCAAGGTGATCTTGGGACGAACGTCTGAGCTCTTGCTGGCCACGAGGGTGCCTCTTCTGATCGATGATGCTGGGGTCTTGCCTGTGCAGGTTGTGCGGTAGCTGGGGCGGGACTCGAACCCGCGACCCCACGATTATGAGTCGTGTGCTCTAACCACCTGAGCTACCCAGCCGCGACGGGCACGAGTTTCCCCGTGCCCGACGGACTCTTCGTGTTGCGAGTCCTGAGCCCCTTTACGGAATCGAACCGTAGACCTTTTCCTTACCATGGAAACGCTCTGCCGACTGAGCTAAAGGGGCAAGCCGACAAGCAAAGATACCCGGTACCACCCTCAGACACGAAATCGGGGGTCCGTGGTGCAGGATGTCGTGCATGACAGCCCGCCATCCCAACGGTTTTCGGTTCAGTGACGAGTTCATCAAGAAGTGGACCAACGCGCTCATCATCACCCTGTTCGTCGTCACGGGGGTCGGTGTGGCCCTCGGTCTGGCGAGCGACGCCGACGCCGCCCCGAGCTGGCTGGGCGAGGCAGCCGTCGTCGTGATCGTGATCGGCGTCGTCGGTCCGATCCTGGCCTCTGCCGTGCTCGGCGGCGAGGCCATCCGGAAGGGCGGAGGAGTCATCGGGCTGCTGTTCACCGCGGGCTTCGTCGCAGGAGGGGCCGGGAAGGGCTTCGAGATCCCGTGGCTGATGTGGACCGGCGGCGTCGTCGCGGCGCTCGGCGTGCTGAGCTTCTGGGTCATCGGCTGGATCGCCAAGGTGCCGATGTACATCGGGCTGCCGCGGGCCCACGGCAAGGTCATCCAGCGCAAGGACAGCCCGCCGAGGGACTACTTCGGCGGCGACGACCCACGGCTCCGGGTCAAGCGCCCCCGACGCGGCTCAGGCGGCTCCAGACGGCGCTGAGACGGCCGAGCAGGCTGCGGGCGCGTCAGACGGACCCAGCGGCGAGCCGCGACGGCCAGAGGGGGCCCTCGTAGATGAAGCCCGTGTAGCCCTGCACCAGGTCCGCGCCGGCGGCGAGTCGCGCCCGGACGTCCTCGGGCGTCGTCACCCCGCCGACCGCGATGATCGCGAGCCGGTCGCCGACCCGCGCGCGCAGCCGGACGAGCACCTCGGTCGCGCGCTCGGCCAGGACGGGCCCCGAGAGGCCGCCGGGACCGGCCGCCTCGATCGTGGCGCGGTCCGTGCGCAGGGACTCGGGCCGGGCGATCGTCGTGTTGGTCGCGCTGATGCCGTCGAGACCCAGCTCGAGGGCGAGGTCCGCGACCGCGTCGACGTCGACGTCCGCGAGGTCCGGGGCGATCTTGACCAGCAGGGGCACCCGTCCGGACGGGTTGCGGTCGGCGACCTCCTTGACGGCCGCGAGCAGCGGACGCAGCTCGTCGACGGCCTGGAGGTCGCGCAGGCCCGGCGTGTTCGGCGAGGAGACGTTGACCACGAGATAGCTCGCGTACGGGGTCAGCAGCCGCGCGCTCTCGACGTAGTCCGCCACGGCGTCCTCGGCCGGCGTGGCCTTGGTCTTGCCGATGTTGACCCCGATGACGGCGTCGCGGCCGGCCCGGGTGCGGCGCAGGCGGTGCAGACGCGAGGCGACCTCCGCCGCCCCCTCGTTGTTGAAGCCCATCCGGTTGATGACCGCGCGATCCTCGACCAGGCGGAACAGCCGCGGACGCGGGTTGCCAGGCTGCGGACGTGCCGTGACGGTGCCGATCTCGACGTGGCCGAAGCCGAGGGCGAGCAGGCCCGGGACCGCCTTGGCGTTCTTGTCGAACCCGGCCGCCAGGCCGAAGGCGTTGGGGAACGCGAGGCCCATCACGGTCCGCGGCGCGTGCGTCTGCGGGACGGCCAGCCGGGTGGCGAACCGGCCGGCGCGGATCGCGGCGAAGGCGCGCTCGTGCGCCGTCTCGGGGTCCATCCGGCGGAAGACGGCGTCGAAGAAGGCGCGATAGACCACGGAGCCAGCCTATCGGCCTCAGCCGCGGGCGAGGACGTCGAGCCGGAAGTCCTCCTCGAGGTGCTCGACCACCCTGACCAGCCCGTCGCACTCGACGATCTCGCGGTGCGCCTCGTCCCCCGTGCACGTCGCGGCCTCGAACGGGTGCCGCCAGTGCACCAGGACCAGGTGCCCGTCGAGGGCCAGGCTGTCCAGGACGTGGGCCAGCACCTGCACCCGGCCGCTTGCCGAGAGGTAGTAGAGCAGCTCGGAGAGCACGATCAGGTCGAGCGGGCCCTCCGGCCAGTCGTCCGGCACCGACTGCTGGGCGAACGTCACGTTGGACGACGGCACGCCTGCCCGGGCCCGGACCAGCGGTGCAGCGACGGGATCGGTCGCCAGCAGCGTGTCGCAGCGGCCCGACAGCAGGTCGGTCAGGGCGCCGATCGAGCACCCGGGCTCGAAGCCGCGGCCGTACCGCTCACGGGGCAGGCTCGCGACCGTCAGGGCGTGCTTGCGCCGCTCGTACGCGCGCTCGGCCAGTTCCCACGGATCACTCGATGCTGCATACAGCCCCTCGAAGTACTCCGGCGAGGTCACGCAGCCACCCCCTTGCGGCGACGTCCAGCCGGCTCCTGCACAACCGGCACCCTCTCACCATGCCACCTGCCGCGGCGTCCGCAAACCCCTACTGGGCCCCGAGACGGGCCTCGGCGATCGACCGCATGGTGTCGGCGAATCCCGCGTCGTGCTCGAGCAGGTCGCGCAGCGCCTCCTCGCCGAGGCGCACGGCGGAGATCGGCGAGGACGCGACGACCGAGGCGTTGCGCAGGCGGTGGTTGACCAGCGCGATCTCGCCGAAGACCGCACCGGGACCGAGCGAGGCGAGCCGCTGGCCGCCCTTGCGGATCTCGACGGTGCCGTCGAGCACGATGTACGCGGAGTCGGCGGGGGTCGACTCCATGATGATCGACCAGCCGCCGGGAATGTTGACGAGCGTGCCGACCGTGGCGATCCGGGTGACGATGTCGGCGTCGAACTCGGTCACCTGGGTGAGGCGGTCCACGACCTCGGGGTCGGCCTTGGGCTTGCGGAGCATGGGAGTTCCTTTCGTCGCGGCGCGTGGGCGCCGTGAGATGTCGGATGCTTAGCCACACCGTAGCGCCAGATCGCCGCTACTTTGTGGGGAGCGACCGGCACGGTCGGTGACCCTCGTGGCCGTCCGGCCACCCCCTGAGACGGAGTCGACGTGGCACCCGAGCACCGCTGGAGCATCGACCGGCTGCTCGGCCCGCCGGACCAGCCCACCCGCCGTCTGCGGGTCCGGGTCCAGCTCCTCCTGACGACGCTGCTGATCCTGACGAACGTCGTGGGCGCCGCGATCGTGTTCGGGCTGACGTTCCTCATCACCCCCGGCGGCGGGCCGGACGCGTCGTACCTGGGAGCGCTGGCCATCGCCGTTCCCGTCTACGTCGCCACGGCCGTCGTGGTCGGCGCGACCCTGATCACGGTGGGCGCGCTGCGGGCACTGCGCTGGGTGCGCGACGACGACGTGCCGACCGCGCGGGAGCGCCGCACCGCCCTGCGTCTCCCCTGGCGCATGACGCTGATCCAGCTCGGCCTGTGGTTCTGCGCCAGCGTCGTCTTCACCGTCATCGCGCTCGCGATCCAGCCCGAAGCGGCCCTCAGCGTGCTGTTCGCGGTGGGGATCGCAGGCGTCGTGGTCAGCGCGATCGCCTACCTGATCACCGAGTTCGCGCTGCGCCCCGTCGCGGCGCGCGCCCTGGCCGGCAGGGCCGAGACCGACGACCTCGGCGCGGGCGTGGAGCGCAAGATGGTCGTCTTCTGGTGCCTCGGCACGGCCTCCCCCGTGCTGGGCCTCGTCGTGGCGTCCGCCGTCGCGCTGACCCGCGACGACATCGACATCGACCGGCTCGCGTACGTCATCCTCGGGCTCGCGGCCGTGGTGCTCGTGTTCGGGCTGCTGGTCACGGTGCTCAACGCACGCTCGATCGTCACCCCGATCCAGTCGGTGCAGGCCGCCCTGGCCCGCGTCGGCGAGGGCGATCTGGACGTCGAGATCCACGTCAACGACGGCACCGAGCTGGGCCTGCTGCAGTCCGGCTTCAACGAGATGGTGCACGGGCTGCGGGAGCGCGAGCAGATCCGCGACCTGTTCGGCCGGCACGTCGGGCAGGCGGTCGCGCGGGCCGCCACCGCGGGGCAGGTCGAGCTCGGCGGCGAGACGCGGGTCGTGTCCGTGCTGATGATCGACCTGGTCGGCTCCACGACGTACGCGACCAACCGCCCGCCCGGGGAGGTCGTCGACATGCTCAACCGGTTCTTCGGGATCATCGTGGAGGAGGTCGACCGGCGCGACGGCCTGGTCAACAAGTTCATGGGCGACGCGGTGCTCGCGATCTTCGGGGCGCCGGCGGACCAGGACGACCACGCCGCCGCCGCCCTCGCGGCGGCGCGCGTCATCGCTGCCCGGATCGCGGACGAGATGCCCGACATCGGCGCGGGGATCGGGGTGTCCACGGGCCGGGCCGTCGCCGGCAACGTCGGCGCCCGCTCCCGGTTCGAGTACACCGTCATCGGCGACGCCGTGAACTCCGCCGCGCGCCTCGAGGAGCTCGCCAAGGACGTCTGCGGCGGCGTGCTGGCTGCCGCGGCGAGCGTCGCGGAGGCCGGCCCCGAGGAGCAGAAGCACTGGGTCGAGCACGAATCGATCGTGCTGCGGGGCCGGGCCGAGCCGACGGCGACCGCACGGCTGGCCTGAGCCCGCCGTCCGCGGTTGCGCGGCCCCGCGCGGGGTACGGCAGGGACCCGAAACCCTGAGGAGAGAACGTGTCGACCGATGCCATCGTGCTGCTGAAGAACGACCACCAGGAGATCCGCAAGGTCTTCAAGGCCTTCGAGGAGGCCGGCGAGCAGGCCTACAAGACCAAGGGCCGGCTCGTCGACCAGATGATCGAGCTGCTGACGGTGCACACGTACATCGAGAACGAGATCATGTACCCCCGCGTCCGCGACCTCCTCCCGGACCTGGAGGACGACGTGCTGGAGTCGTACGAGGAGCACCACGTCGCGGACGTCCTCGTGATGGAGCTGGCCGCCATGAAGCCCGACGCCGAGCGCTTCACGGCCAAGACCACCGTGCTGATCGAGAACGTCACGCACCACATGGACGAAGAGGAGCAGGACTGGTTCCCCAAGGTCCGCGAGGGCCTGAGCCGGACCGTCCTGCAGGAGATGGGTGCGGACATGATCGAGGCCAAGAAGACGGCTCCGCGCAGGCCCTCGCAGCCGAGCGCGCTCAAGAAGACCATCGACGCCGTCATCAAGTGACGTCGGCACCAGCAGGAGGACCATCCGCATGAGCAAGTACCAGATCCGGGACGCCGAGGGCGAGGTCCTGGCCGAGGACAGCTTCGACACGTTCGACGACGCCAACGTGTGGGCCACCCAGCAGGAGGTCGAGCCGGGCTGGACGATGTTCCAGCAGATGGGCGGCGAGTGGGTCGCCGCACGCCACGACCCGCTGCCCGACTGACGGGGCAGCACGTGGGCGCGTCGGAGGTCGCGCGGCAGCTGTACGGGCTGCCGCGGGCGGACTTCATCTCCGCCCGCAACGCCCAGGTCCGCGAGCTCAAGGGCACCGACCCCGAGCTGGCCCGGCAGGTCGCCGGCTTCACCAAGCCGTCCGCAGCGGCCGACCTCGTCAACCGGCTGGTCCGGGCCCGGACCGACCTGGTCGACGAGGTCGGCGACCTCGGGGTCCGGCTCCGGTCGGCGCAGCGTCGCTCCGAGGCCGCCGAGCTGCGGGGGCTCGACCAGGAGCGGCGTGCGCTGGTGAACCGCGCGGTCGACGCTGCCCGCGAGGTCGCCGAGGGCAGCGCCACCGACGCGACGCTGCGTGACGTCGAGCAGACCGTGTGGGCGGCAGTCGTCGACGCCGGCGCCCACGCCGCCTTCCGGGCGGGGGTGCTGGTGCGTCCGATGGCACCCGGCGGCTTCGGCGACGTGGACGTCTCGGCGTCGTCGGCCGTCCCGGTGGAGGTGGACACCAGCGCCGAGGACGTGGCCCCCGTCCGGTCGCGGTCACCACGATCCGCCACGAAGAAGGAGGCGCCCGCGAGGACGGGCCCGACCGCGGCCCAGCAGGAGGCCCGCCGCAAGGCCCGGCGCGATGTCGACGCGGCCACGGAGGACCTGGCAGGCGCGGAGCAGGCCGCCGCTGAGGCAGCCCGCCTCGCCGAGGAGTCCGAACAGCTCTCGACGGACCTGCAGCAGGAACGCGACGAGCTGCGGGAACGACTCACCGTCCTCGAGCGGGAGGCACGGGACACCGCACGTCAGGCCAAGGAGCGGCAGGCGGCCGCGCGGACGGCCGAGCGCGAGCGTCGCACCGCCGCGGACCGGCTCGACCGGGCCCGCCGCCGGATGGCGCAGGCCGAGGAGAGCTGAGCAGGTTCCAGGTCAGTCGGTCGTCGACGCCCCGGGTCCGGTCGCTGCGTACCGTGCGGCGGTGGTGCGGACGGCCTCGTCGACCACCTGGGCGACACGTTCGGCGCTCACCTCCCAGCCCGGCACCAGGAGTGTCGGCCAGAAGACGTAGTTGGAGATCATGCCCAGGAACTGGGTGGCCGCGAGGTCCACGTCCTCGATCCGCACCGTTCCCGCCTCGTTCTCGGCCAGCAGGTAGCCGCGCACGGACTCGAAGTAGGGCATCTTCCCGTTCGAGAACTGCGCGTTGGCGAGCTCGGGGAATCGCGGCAGCTCGGCGATGACGATGCGGAACAGGTCGGTCATCTGGGGGCGGCCCAACAGCTCGGCGTAGCGGCGACCGAGCGTGCTCAGCCCGTCGACGATGTTGCCCGGCGGCGGAGGATCCTCGTCGTCAGCGGTCGACCAGGACTCGGTGACCATGGCGTCGAACAGGTCGGCCTTGCTCGGGAACTGCTTGAACAGGGTGGCCCGTGAGACGCCCGAGCGCTCGGCGATGCGGGCCAGCGACGTCCGGTCGTAGCCCAGCTCGAGGAACAGGGCGGTCGCGGCCGTCAGGATCTGCTCGCGCTTCTCCTGCGCGATGCGCTGGTGGTACGTCGTCACGGCCCTGGTCATGGTCCGACCATACGAGGTGAGTGGCTTGACTCGCCATCAACGGGGGCCTACTGTCGTCAGTGGTGAGTCACTCCACTCACCACTCGCCACGAACTGAAGGAACCTCCGATGAACCGCTTCGACGACCAGACCGTGCTCGTGACCGGTGGGACCGGTGGCCAGGGATCGAGCCACGTCCGCGCCTTCCACGCCGAGGGGGCGAACGTGGTGATCGGCGACATCGACGCCGACCGCGGCGCCGCTCTCGCCGACGAGCTGGGGACCCGCGCTCGCTTCACGCTCCTCGACGTCACCGACGAGGACTCGTGGTCCGCGGCCGTGCAGGCCGCCGAGAGCGCGTTCGGCGGCCTGAACGTGCTCATCAACAACGCGGGCGTCCAGAACCCGCCGGCGCCGATCGAGAGGACGGACCAGGCCACGTGGTCGCGCATCCTCGACATCAACCTCACCGGGACCTTCCTCGGCATCAAGGTCGCGGCCCCCGCCCTGCGTCGCGCGGCAGGGGGAGCCATCGTGAACATCGCCTCCACGATGGGCCTGGGCGGCACGGCGCAGTACGCGCCGTACGTCGCCAGCAAGTGGGCCGTGCGAGGTCTCACCCGGACGGCAGCGCTCGAGCTCGGCCGGGACGGCATCCGCGTGAACACCATCCACCCCGGCGTGATCGCGACCCCCTTCATCCAGGAGCCGGCGGCCGGCGCCACCGCGGCGATCGCCGACTTCTACTCCCCCGAGCCGTTCGCCATCCCCCGACTCGGGGAGCCGACCGACGTCACCCGGCTCCTGCTGTTCCTCGCGTCATCAGACGCATCGTTCGTCACGGGGTCGGAGTACGTCATCGACGGTGGGCTCCTCCTCGGTCCCGCCCTCCAGGCCGAGACCGCGTGAGCGGGTTTGGCCACCGCGTACCGGGGGTACGGCGGCGCCATGATGACGATGCTGGGTGCCATGACCACGACCCCGGTCCTGATCACGGCGGAGCTGGCTGCCGGCCTCGGCGCCGCCGTGTCGACGACGTTGGGACGCCCCGGACCCGTGCGCCGCTCCTGGCTCCAGCCCAGCCACCACCGGCCGTCCACAGGAGGGGCAGCATGAGCACCGAGCCGAACGACGACCTCATCCGCGACGAGGTCTCCCCCGTGCAGCCGAGCGTCGAGGAGGTGGACGCCGAGGTGCGGGCGAAGCTCACCGGCCAGAGCGTCTCCGCCGTCGCCCAGCAGGCGGAGGATGCGTACGCCACGATCGGCGTCCGGCTGACGGGCGAGCAGCTCGCCGACTACGCCGATGCCGTCAGCACCGGTGCGGCGTTCGACATCGTCCAGGCCGTCGAGCGGTCGTCCTGATCGCAGGTCCGACGCTGGGGGCGGCGCCCCTCAGTGCTCGCGCAACGCCTTGACGAGCTCGGCCTTCTTCTTGCCCGAGTAGCCCGCGAGGCCCAGCTCCTTGGCCCGCTTGCGCAGGTCGGGAACCGTCCAGTCCTCGTAGGATCCGGACTCACCACCCTTGCGGCCGACCGAGGACTTCGACCGGCCCTCCTGGGCGGCCGCGTTGGAGATGCGCGCAGCCTTCTCCTCGTTGGTGACAGGTGGATTTGGCGGAGTCGTACCCCGGTCACCGGGGCCAAACGCATCAGCCTGTTTCAAGCGGGCGCGTGCTGGGAACTTGACGGGCATGACTTCCGACAACGAGTTCCCAGAGCAGCAGCAGACGCCTCCCGGCCGCACCGACGCCATGGACCCGCTTCCCGACCACGGCGAGGAGAGCTACCGCGGCACCGGCCGCCTGGCCGGACGCCGGGCCCTGATCACGGGCGGCGACTCCGGCATCGGCCGCGCCATCGCGATCGCATACGCCCGCGAAGGTGCCGACGTCGCGTTCACCTACCTCCCCGAGGAGCAGGACGACGCCGACCAGACCAAGGCCCTCGTCGAGGCAGAGGACCGCACGTGCCTGGCGATCGCCGCCGACCTGCGCGAGCGCGAGACCTGCGACCGGGTGATCGAGGAGACCGTCGCCGGGCTCGGCGGACTGGACATCCTGATCAACAACGCCGGCTACCAGATGGCCCGCGAGTCAACCCTGGCCGAGCTGACCGACGAGAACATCGAGCGCACGTACAAGACCAACCTGTTCCCCGTGCTGTGGCTCGCTCGCGCGGCCGAGCCGCACCTCTCCGCCGGATCCTCGATCATCAACAACTCCTCGATCCAGGCCTTCGACCCGTCGGTGACGCTGCTCGACTACGCGTCCTCCAAGGCGGCGATCAACAACCTGACCGTCAACCTCGCCGCGCAGCTCGGACCCAAGGGAATCCGTGTGAACGCCGTCGCGCCGGGCCCGATCTGGACGCCACTGCAGCCCGCGACCCAGTCCCCGGAGAAGGTCGCGCAGCTCGGCCAGGAGACGCCGATGGGCCGGGCCGGTCAGCCCGCGGAGGTCGCTCCCGCGTTCGTGTTCCTCGCCTCGGAGTCCGACGCGAGCTACGTCTCCGGCACGGTGCTGGGCGTCACCGGCGGCAAGGCGGTGTTCTGATGACCACGCAGCCCGACAAGCCCCTGGCCACTCCGCGGCCCGCCGACCCGGACGGTCGGCCCACCGACCCCGACACCGAGCGCAACCCGGTGACGCCTCCCAACCCGGCCGAGACACCACCGAGCAGCTGAGGCGAGTTTGCGTCCCTCCCCTCGCGGGTACTCCCTGCCCCAATGCACGTACGCACGACAAAGGGAGCAGCATGACCGAGAACGACAACAGCGGACTGGTCGGCAAGGCGCGAGACATCGCAGGTGAGGTGGCGCACGAGGTGAAGGCCGCGATGTCAGCGGGCCCCATCATCCCGGGCACCCCCGGCAGCGGCACACCGACGCTGGAGGAGCCCACCGAGCCCCGCGACCCGCTCCCCCCGAAGCCGGCCCAGCACGGCCCGATCCCGCACTCGCCGACCGGCGCCCCGTCCAAGGACAGCGACACGGCCGCCGCCCAGCAGGGCGCCCGCCTCACGACGGCGACGGGCGTCCCGCTGCGCGACACCGATCACTCGCTCAAGGCGGGCCCGCGTGGTCCGGTCCTTCTGCAGGACCACCACCTGCGCGAGAAGATCATGCACTTCGACCACGAGCGCATCCCCGAGCGCGTCGTCCACGCGCGTGGAGCGGCCGCCCACGGCGTCTTCCGCTCCAACGGTGCGGCGTCCGAGCTGACCAAGGCCGCGTTCCTGGCCGAGGGCGCCACCACCCCGGTGTTCACCCGGTTCTCGACCGTCCTCGGCTCCCGGGGCTCGGCCGACACCGTGCGCGACACCCGCGGCTTCGCGGTGAAGTTCTACACGACCGAGGGCAACTTCGACCTCGTCGGCAACAACATCCCGGTGTTCTTCATCCAGGACGCGATCAAGTTCCCCGACGTCATCCACGCCGGCAAGCCGCACCCGGACGTCGAGATCCCGCAGGCGCAGAGCGCCCACGACACCTTCTGGGACTTCGTCTCGCTGCACACCGAGGCCCAGCACCACGCGATGTGGAACATGTCGGACCGCGGCATCCCCCGTTCGTACCGGATGATGGAGGGCTTCGGCGT
The DNA here is from genome assembly GCF_003065605.1 of Aeromicrobium chenweiae. GTDB lineage: Bacteria > Actinomycetota > Actinomycetes > Propionibacteriales > Nocardioidaceae > Aeromicrobium > Aeromicrobium chenweiae. The sequence goes on from NZ_CP026952.1 coordinate 3,126,303, forward strand.
CCACACGTTCCGGCTCGTCAACGCCGAGGGCGCGACCACGCTGGTCAAGTTCCACTGGAAGCCGCGTCTCGGCGTCCACTCCCTGACGTGGGAGGAGGCCCAGATCGCCGCGGGTGTCGACCCGGACTTCCACCGCCGTGACCTCGCCGACGCGATCGAGGCCGGTGCGCACCCCGAGTGGGACCTCGGCGTCCAGGTCTTCCCCGACACCCCCGAGCAGATGTTCGCGGGCATCGACCTGCTCGACTCGACGAAGATCATCCCCGAGGAGCTCGCGCCGGTGCAGGTCATCGGCACGATGACGCTGAACGCGAACCCGGGCAACTACTTCGCCGAGACCGAGCAGGTCGCGTTCCACGCGGGCCACTTCGTGCCGGGCATCGACGCGACCGACGACCCGCTGTTCCAGGGCCGTCTGTTCTCGTACCTCGACACGCAGCTCACCCGTCTGGGCGGTCCGAACTTCGACCAGATCCCGATCAACCGCCCGCACGCGCCGGTCAACGACATGCTGCGTGACGGCTTCCACCAGGACGCCGTCCACACCGGGATCGCGCCGTACAAGCCGAACTCGCTCGACGGCGGCTGCCCGTTCCTCGCCGGCGAGGACATGAGCGGCTTCATCGACGTCCCGCACCCGATCGAGGCCTCGGTCAAGGTGCGCGAGAACCCCGCGACGTTCGACGACCACTACAGCCAGACGCGGCTGTTCTACCGGAGCCTGACCCCGGTCGAGCAGGCGCACGTCGCGCAGGCGTACACGTTCGAGCTCGGCAAGTGCTACGAGCAGGCGATCAAGGAGCGTCAGCTCCAGGCCCTGGCCAACATCGACGCCGAGCTCTGCGCGACGGTCGCTGCCGGGCTCGGTCTGCCGGCCCCGGAGCCGACCATCCCGCTGACCGACGAGACGCCCAGCCCTGCGCTGTCCCAGATCGGCGGCACCTGGCCGATCGACGGACGCCTGGTCGGCATCGTGGTGCCGGACGGCCTCCAGGACCTGAGCGACGTCCGCACCGCGCGCGACGCGATCTTCGCGGCCGGCATGGTGCCGCTCGTGGTGGCGTCCAAGGGCGGCATGCTGACCGACGGGACCGGCGACCCGATCCCCGTGCAGCGGACCTTCCTCACCGTCCGCTCGATCGAGCTCGACACGATCCTGCTCGCCGGCGCACCCATCCCCGGCCTGGACGCCAACCCGGCCGTCGACGCCAAGGGCGCTGCCCCGAGCGTCGGCATCCTGGATCCGCGCGTCGCGCTGCTGGTCCAGGAGGCGTACCGCCACGGCAAGGCACTCGGAGGCTGGGGCGACGCCGCCACGGTTCTCGAGGGCAGCGGCCTGCCTGACGCCCCCACCGGTGTCTACATCGGTGACGACGCGGCCGACGTCGTCACGAACGTGATGACGCTGCTCGGCGCCCACCGTGTCTGGGAGCGCTTCCCGGCGTGATCTGACAGAACCCCGCTGGCCCTGACGTTTCTGCCTCGACACGCCTCGCGTGTCGGTCAGAACGTCAGGCCAGCGGGGGTTTGTCATTCCCCGCGCTGCGGTGGGGTGCCTACGCCACCGAATAGCCGGGGCGCGGTGCCTACGCCACCGAAAGAGGCCGTTTTCAGGCTCAAACGGTGGCAGATCCACCGCGCCGGTCCATACGGTGGCAGATCCACCGCCCAGTGGGCGGTGGATCTGCCAGGATCGGATTCGGTCAGCGGTGCGACCTCAGCCAGCTGCGGATGTCCTTGACGACCTGCTTGTCGGGGTCACCGAACGCGGGCGTGAACTTGCGCGTGACGTTCATGGTGTGCGCCATGCCCGGGTAGATGATGACCTTGTGGTCCTTGTTGTTGCCGGCCGCAGCGATCGCGGCGTCGGCGGTCAGGGCGACCCGCGCCGGCGTCTGCAGGTCGTTCTCACCGTTGAGCAGCAACGTCGGTCCGGAGAACTTCGGCAGCGCCTCGGTCACCGTCGGGAAACGGGCGATGTCGGCGACGTACTCCTGCAGACCCTCCAGGCCCGGGACGTCCGGGTAGTTGTCGATCCCGGTGGCCTTGCGCAGGACCACACCGGCCTCCGCGTCGATCGCGATCTTGCCGTCCTTGTTGGTGTCCGTGCTCGGCTGGATCTTGTTGCCGTCGAGCAGGACGGGACGGATCTGGTCGGCGAGATCCTTCGGCTGGCCGATCATGCCGTCCACGGCCTCCGTCGCAGTCAGCTGACCGTCGGCGTCGACGTCGAACTCGTCGTGCATCTGCAGCAGGAGGCGACCGTAGAGCTGAAGCGTCAACAGCTCCTTGATGTCCTGGCCGACGACGCCCATCTCGATCACGCCTGCCGGCTTCGGGATGTCGTACTTCTTCGGGTCGGACGCCAGGTTCGCCGCCACGTTGGTCCCCTCGCTGTGTCCCAGCAGGAAGATCCTCGAGCGGTCCACCTTCGACGACGCGGCCCCGAAGCGGATCACCGACGCAGCGTCCTTCTGGATCTGCGCGTAGGGGTTCTTCGGGTCCAGCTGCTTCGGGTCCTTGCTCTCGACCGGGCCGATGTCCGTGACGCCGCGCTTGTTGAAGCGCAGCGTTGCGAAGCCCTCGCGGGTGGCGGCCTGCGCCAGCGGCACGAACGTCGCGCCCCCGCCGTCGGGCAGCGTCTGGTTCATGTCGTTGTGACCGCTGCCGTGCACCATGACCACCAGCGGCAGACGCCCCCGGGAGTGGGTCGGGTACGTGAGCTCGGCCTTGGTGACCCAGCCCTTGCCGAAGTCGATCTTGACGGCCTTGCGGGTGATGCCCTCCCACCCGGACGTCTTCGTGGTGGCGGAGTGGCCCCCGTGGGGACCCTTCTCGGCCACCCCTGCGTTGGCTGCACTGACGCCACCTGCGAGCAGCGCAGCGGCAGTGAGCCCGATTGCCAGTTTGCGGTACTTCTTCGAATTGGTCATGACATCGACGCTATGGCGGCAGCCCGGGCCGTTCGATCCCCTCACCTACCCCTTTGATGGTGCAGCAGGCTGTACCGCAGGGCGTGACGCGGTGGGCCGCGTTCAGCTCTCGTCGGTGCCCCAGCGTGCAAGTGCGTCGATCGCGTCGCGCAGCGCAAGCCCGCGATCGGTCAGCGCGTAGGCGGGGGTGTTGTGCCGAAGGGGTAGGCGACACCGGCAGCCTCGAGCTCGCGCAGACGGGTCGCGCGCATGTTGGTCGGCACTCCGAGGTCGCGCTGCAACACGCCTACCGACTGCGGAGTACCTTCTGCGATCGCAAGCGAGCTAAGCGTCAGGGACGGGCGATCGGTATCGCAGTCCGTCGAGCGCCAGCTCGAGGAGGTGATCGATCTCAGCCGGCGACTCGAAGGGGATCTTGGCAATGCCGCCAGTGAGCTTCAGGATCTCGGCGAGATCGGTGTCCGGGCGCACGACTCCGGCCTCCTGGGCGCGGTCGAGGAGCGGCTGACCGACGGCGTAGAACGCCGCGCGGCTGCGTTGGAAGACCTCAGCATCGTGCCCGAGGGTACTCAGCAGCACCGGAGACAGGGCTTGCTTCCCCAGGAGGTAGGCCGTCAGCCGCCGCAACCACTCGGCAAGTGCGTCCCAGGGAGGCTCGTCGAGAAGTTCGGCAGCTGAGTCGCAGAACGCCTCGACCTCCTCGAGGTAGACCGCCTCGAGGAGGTCGGCCCGGTCGGGGAAGTTGCGGTACAGAGTCGCGATGCCCACCCCAGCGCGTCGCGCGACCGCTTCGAGCGATGTGTCTGCACCGCCCTCGGCGAAGGCCTCTCGCGCGGCTTCGACCAGCTTGTCGTAGTTGCGGCGAGCATCAGCGCGGCGCGGACGGGCGGGAGCGAGCTGCTCGGACTTTTCGTGGTTCATGGCGACGGTCCTGAAATCCGATTTGACGATCCGAAGGGGCCCTCCATATATTGTGGAGGGGGCCTCCACTTAGTCTCGCGGGCATCGCGAGCCTAACACCCCCGCCTTTCCGTCGACCTTGGGAACCAGTCATGAGAACCGAACCCGCACCTACTCCGGCACACCCTCGCATGGCCTTGGTGGTCCTGTGCTTCGCGCAGCTGATGATCACTCTCGACACCACGATCGTGAATGTCGCTCTGCCCGCGATCCAGGACGATCTTCATTTCAGCGACGCCAACCTGACGTGGATCGTCAACGCCTTCCTTGTCACCTTCGGCGGCTTCATGCTCCTGGCCGGCCGCCTCGGCGACCTGCTCGGACGACGGCGCGTCTTCATCGTCGGTCTGGTCATCTTCACGGTGGCATCAGCACTCTGCGGCTTCGCCCCCGACCAAGGCGTGCTCGTAGGCGCCCGCTTGCTGCAGGGTGTCGGCGCTGCGCTGCAGGGAGCGGCCATCCTGGCGATCATCGCCACCGAGTTCCCGAAGCCGGACGAGCGCGCACGGGCGATGAGCGCTTACGTCTTCGTCGCCGTCGCTGGTGCCGCACTGGGCCTGCTCGTCGGCGGTGTCCTCACCGAAGGCATCAGCTGGCGCTGGATCTTCCTCGTCAACCTGCCCATCGGCGTCGCCACCATCATCGTCGGACGCATGCTGATCCCGGCCGACATCGGCATCGGTCTGGACCAGGGCCTCGACTGGATCGGATCCGTGCTCGTCACCCTCGCCGTCATGGTCGGCGTCTTCGCGGTCGTCGGAGCGGCCGATCACGGCTGGGGGTCAGCCTGGGTGCTCGGCTCCGGCGCCCTGGCACTGATCCTCGCCGCCGCCTTCCTTGCAACCGAGGCACGAGTCGCCAATCCGGTGATGCCGATGCGCATCCTGCGCCTGCGGGGATTGATGGGGGCAAGCGCGGTGCGAGCTCTGATTGCGACTGGCCTCTTCGCCATCTTCTTCCTCGGCACGCTGTACGTCGAGAACGTCCTCGGCTACAGCGCAGTCCAGACCGGACTGGCCTTCCTGCCGTGGTTCCTCAGCCTTGGCGTCCTGTCTCTGGGAGTGACGGCACGGCTGGTCAGCCGCTTCGGCCCGACCCCGATCATGGTCGCCGGCATGCTGACATCGATCGTCGGCATGCTGCTCTTCAGCACCGCCGGAGTCGGCACGGACTACTTCCCCACGATCGGCCTGGCCAACTTCGCCGTCGGCACCGGGGTCGGGCTTGCGATGATGCCGCTGCTCACGATCGCCATGGGCGACGTGCCCCCGTCTGATCGAGGCCTGGCCTCCGGTCTGATCACCGTCGCCCACCAGGTCGGTGGCGCCCTCGGCCTCGCTGTCCTCAGCACCCTCGCGACCACCCACACGCGCTCGCTCATCTCAGAAGGCCATCCAGCACTGAGCGCCCAGGTTGACGGCTACCACCTCGCATTCCTGCTGGCTGCAGGCGGCTTGGCGATCGGGATCGTCGTCGCCGTGCTCGCACTGGGTCGCGCTGGATCGGCGACGCCGGCTGCCTCTCAAGGCGATGTCGTGTCCGACTCGCGGTGAGCGCCGATATGCCCTGAAGGCGGCATCTTCAGCTGACGGGGAGGTGTGGTTCCCCCGCAGCTGGAGCGTGCCGCCTTCAGGGCGACTGGGCGAGCCACGCTGAGACGCGCGATGACAACAGGGCGTACTGCGCATCAAGGCGGGTCGGGCCTGTCGGCCGTTCCACGCGCTCGCCGCCCACGATCTTCTCGTGCGGGCCGAACTGATCGATCGTGGCGTCGATCTCCTTGCCGTCCGGCAAACGGTTCCACCAGTGAAAGTCGACCTGCCGGCCATCGACGACGACCTCGCCTCGCACCAGACACCCACCGAAGTAGTCGTGGAGAACAACTGCAGCCGTCGCGCACTGACCGCGAGCCGGGTTGTCGGGCGTCGAGTGCGCGACATCCTCAGGCGCGCAGGTGTCCGGTCCCCAGGACTCGCGCAGAGCGGTCATGACGGCTGCAAGATCCATGGTTTCGAACGTATACGCGAGATCCGACAGCACGGACAGGCAACGCCTCGTGCACTAGTTCTGCGCCAGGATCTGCTGCCCGGTGACCAGCGGGTAGCAGGAGAGGGCGGCGCCGTCGAGGTCGACCTTGTGCAGGTCGACTGCCGTGATCTGGCTGTTCTCGTACGTCGTGTAGTAGTAGATGGCCTTGTCCGTGTTGCAGCACGAGGAATAGATGGTGATCTCGTACTTGTCGCCGACCTCCACGCAGCCCCGCTGCTGCGCGACGGAGCCGAGGATGTGGAAGAACTGGCTGATGGCCTCCGACTCGGAATCGCCCGAGATCGAGTTCACCGCGGTGAACGCAGCCTTGACGAACCGGGACATCGAGGAGAGGTCACCGGGCAGACCTACGGCACCCAGCCCCCTGCTGTAGGAGTCGAGCTGCAGCTTCTTGGAGAAGTGGTTCTCGGGTTGCGCGGTCGACATGCTCGCGTAGTTGTTGAGGTTGAACAGCTGGATGTCGAAGGTGGGGTTGTTGGTCAGCAGGCCCACCGGGTTGTCATAGACCCGCAACCCGTCCTTGACCGACTCGACCGTCACAGACTCCTCGCGGTCGGAGATGATCCAGTGCAGCGGCGACAGCGGGAACTCAGCGCTGAAGGGAATGTCGACCAGCACCATGTCCTGCAGGGCCTCACGCGCCTGGGAGACGGTCTCGAACTGGCCGAGGATCCACGGGATGAACTCGAACGGCGTGATGTTGTTCTTCCCCGGCGTCTCGGGCTTGTAGTCGGCGTTGTCGGGGAAGTTGAGCCCCGCCATGCTCAGCCCCTTCTCGTTGGTCGCGTCGTAGTAGAGCGGGTAGCCATCGGCCACGGTCGTCATCCCGATGAGAGCGTGATGAGTCGTCAGGTCGCTCACTTTCCGGAACGCGAGCGGGAAGCTGCGCGGCGTGATGGTGACCGACTCGTGATAGGAGAACTCGAGATCCAAGTTGCGGCCGAAATAGTGATCCTTCGCGGCATAGCTCGTTGCAGTGCACACAGTGCGACCTCCATTGGTGTCCGACTCGATTGGTCCGGCCAATGACGAGGTGCGGCACGGATTCACGTCGACGTTAGGAGAGGTCGCAGGTACTCGATAGAGAACTCCGCCACTGTCGGGCGGGAATCGGGTGACCCCGGATCGTCGTTCGGAGCCTGCGGTCGCAGCAGAAAAGGAGTGTCGGTGGCGACCTCTAGGTTTGAGGTATGGCCACCACGACAGCCCCGACCACCGAGTCGCTGTCGGACGCCGTACGACGCCAGTCCATGGCCGAGGCCCACACCATCCAGGCGATGGTCGACTACCGCGACGCGGAGATGGCTCGTACTGCTCTGATCGAGTCGTCGTTGCGGCGCAAGATCGAACGCTCGGCGATCGCGTTGACGATCGGCGAGGCCACGGGGATGTCAGAGGCGCGGATCCAGCTGAGGCTGTCGATCGCCGACCGGGTCCGCGACAAGACACCGCAGGTGTGGGAAGCCTTCGTCGACGGAATCATCGACTTCTCCCGGGTGCGTGACATCAGCGCGACGATCGAGAAGCTGCACCGGGAGGAGTCCGTGGCCCGGCTCGAGAACCGTGTCGTCGGTTATGCGGCCGACCACACGGGCACCGAGCTGAGGCAGTGGCTGCGGCGCTTCGTCCAGCGGGTCGAGGCCGATCTGGCCGTCGAACGAGCCGACGCCGCACGCAAGGACCGACACGTGGCCGTGGCTCATGGGGATGACTCGATGTCGTGGCTGAACGCCTACCTGCCCTCGCACGAGGCCGCAGCGATCGAGGCCCGGCTGCGCAAGGAAGCCCGCAAGCCCGCCGACCCCGATGACGACCGCACCGTGGCCCAACGTGAGGCGGATCTGTTGGTCGGATGGTGCACCGATTCGGACGCCGCCACCAGCGCGATCGATGCGAACATCGCCGTCACCGTCGGGGCCGACGTGCTCGCCGGGGCGACTCCCGGTTTCGCCGAGTCCACGGACGGCTGCTGGGCCGTCCCCGCGCCGTGGCTGGCCGACGTGGTCGCCACCGGTGGGACGTTCTGGCATCGCATCGTCGTCGACCCGGTCAGCGACGACGTCCTGGCCCACGAGTACGTCGGCCGGTTCGCCCCCGACACCCTCGCTGTGGCGTTGCAGTTCCTCCACGGTGTCTGCCAAGCCCCCGGATGCATGGTGCCGGCCGAACGGTGCGACCTCGACCACCGCATCCCCCATCCCGCGGGTCCCACCACCGGCGACAACATGGGGCCCCTGTGTCGAAGACACCACAACCTCAAAGGCCACGGCCTGCTCCACTGGTCAACCAGCCCACCAGCCGAGCTGATCGTCATCGAGCTCTACCCACCGACGCCCGCCGTCGAGATGGAGTACGTCGCCGCCTGACCCGAACGGCTCAGCGCAGCGCGCCCCTCGTCACCCGGCGCACGCGAGCGTGAGCGATCGCCGCGCGGGCGGCGTTCATGCCCGGCGCGCCGTGCACCCCTCCCCCGGGGTGCGCCGACGCCGAGCCCAGGAAGAGGCCGCGAATGGGTGTCTCGGCCCGGCCCATGCCCGGCACCGGGCGGAAGATGAGCTCCTGGTGCAGCTGCGAGGTGCCACCGTTGATGGCGCCGCCGATGAGGTTGGCGTCGGCCCGCTCCAGCTCCTGCGGCCCCAGGACCCGCCGGCTGATGATCTTGCTGCCGAATCCGGGAGCCAGCCGCTCGATGCGGGCCTGCATGCGGTCCGCGAACCGTTCGCAGTCGTCGCGGTCCCACGTGCCCTTGATGCCGTCGCCACCGCCGTCGGCGACCGACTGCTGCGGGACGTGCGTGTACGCCCACAGCGACTCGGTCCCGGCCGGCGAGCGGGTCGGGTCGGTGGTCGTCATCTGTCCCGCGAGCATGAACGGGGCCGCCGGGATCAACCGCGCGGAGATCTGGCCGAGGGCCTCGGTCATCTGCTCGACGGAGTCCGCGACGTGGAACGTCCCCGGCGCGTGCGGTGGTGCCGACTGCCACGGGATCGTGCCGTCGAGCGCCCAGTCGACCTTCACCGTCCCGGGGTCCAGGTCGAACGACTTCATCGACTTCACGGTCCGCGGCGGGAGGTCGTCGTCGGCCACGAGACCGCCGTAGAGGTGGGGCGCCACGACGTCGGCGACGACGGCGCGCCGTGCGGCGTACCGCTCGCCGTTGGCCCGGACCGCGGTGGCCCGTCGACCGGTCACCTCGATCCTGGTCGCCTCGGCCGACAGCACGATGTCGCCGCCCAGCGACTCGAACCTGCGGGCCAGGGCGTGGGCGAGGCCGCCGGCGCCGCCCTCGGGCGCCGGGAAGCCGACGGTCTGGCCGAGCATCGACATCAGCACCCCCATCAGCCCCGAGCCGGGGGCGTTCAGGGGATGTCGGCGTGGCCGGCGTTGCCGGCGATGATGAGTCGCGGTGACTCACCACCGAAGCGCGACCGCCCGAGCTCGCTCGCCGGGGTCAGCATCGTCTTGACGAAGTCGAGCCCGCCGACGCTGCGGAGCTTGGCGAGCGCGCCGAGACCGTTGCGGACCGGCGGGAACGGCGACAGCAGAGCCTTGACGACCTGGTCGCCGATGCGGTCCCACTGACCGCACAGCTCGAGCCACGCCTCGCCGTCACCGGAGTGCGCCTGCTCGAACAGGTCGGCGGTCACCGTGCGGTCGCGGTGCAGGATCGCCCAGCTGCCGTCGGGCCGGGGATGGCCCAGCACGGCGGGGGCGTGCCGCCAGGTGAGGCCGTGGTTCTCCAGCTCGAACGACCGGATCGTCGGCGACGCCTCGGACAGCGGGTAGAACGCGCTGAACGTGTCGTGGACGAAGTCCGGGTGGACGTCGCGTGAGCTCTTGACCGCTCCCCCGACCTCCGCCTGCGCCTCCAGGACGACGACCGACCAGCCTTGGTCGATCAGGTGGTTCGCTGCGACCAGCCCGTTGGGGCCGGCCCCGATGACGACTGCGTCGTACGTCTTGGTCACGCTGCCCTCCCGGCGGCCGACTTGACCCGGGCGACCGCATTGCGTGCGATGCCGATGACAGGGTTGCCGACACCGCCGTGAAGGCTGTAGCCGGGCTCGTGGGACCGCAGGACGTTGCCCACGCGGTCACCGACCTGCAGGTCACCGGCCTCGGGACCGACCTCCTCGACGATGCCCATCGTCTCGTGCCCGAGGACGTCGCCGGGGTGGAGATACGGGCCGAGCACCGTGTAGAGGTGCAGGTCCGAGCCGCAGATCGCCGTCGAGGTGACCTTGATGATCGCGTCGTTCGGCTGCTCGATCCGCGGATCGGGGACCTCCTCCACCGACACGTTCTCCCTGCCCTGCCAGGTCAGCGCCAACATGTGTGCTCCTTCAGGACGTGGGGCGGTTCTCCGCGATGTACGCGAGCCGGCGGAGCGTCTCGGTGTTGCGCCACTTCAGGGAGATGCCCTTGAGCGGCTCGGGGATGAGGACGCCGGGGCCGGCCACGACCTGCTCGCGGATCTCGACCTCCGTGTGGGCGCCGGACGGCCGCAGCTCGATCACGACCTCCGCCTCGCCGACGGGCCACCCGCGAGCCCGCAGGCGGATCATGCGCTGTGGATCGACCTCGAGGACCTCGCTGTTGTCGTCGATCAGCGCCGGCCACACCCCCACCGAGTGGTGGATGAGGCTGCCGACGGCGGGCCAGCTCTCGTCGACGTCGCGCACCCGGGAGGCTCCCACCACCCACAGGGGGTACGTCCAGCCATCGGCCAGGACGTTCCAGACGTTCTCGGGCGAGGTGTTGATCACGCGGGTGTTGACGCTCATGCGTTCCCCTGGGGTCGGTGTCCGGCTCGGGCGGGCCGGCGACGCCGGCTCCTGTGCACTACCCCCTGTGCCGCCGGGCTAACCCGGTCAGCTCTCGAGCTCGGCCAGGATCGGCGCGACACCGTCGACGATCTCCCGGGCGAGGTAGCCCGTGCGACCGTGCTGCACCGCGAGCCGCTGACCGGACGCCGCGTGGGCGTACACGCCCCAGCTCGCGGCCTGGGCCGGCTCCGCGCCGCGCGCCAGGAGCCCGGCGATCACCCCGGCGGCCGCGTCGCCGCTGCCGGACGTGCCGAGACCGGAGTCGCCCGTCTCCTCACGCCACACCGATCCGTCCGGGTCGGCGACGTGGCCGAACAGGGACACGACGCAGCCGTACGTGCTGGCGAGCTCGATCGCCTCCGCGTCGAGATCGTCCCCGAGCTCCCGGTCGAGCAGGCGTGCCCCCTCGCTGACGTTCGGCGTCAGCACGGCGTACGTCTTGCGGCCGTGCAGCAGGGACTGCCGCTCCGCGAGCGCGCCCAGCGCGTACGCGTCCACGATCAGGCGGGTGTCCGCGTCGACGACGTCGAGGACGGCCTCGAGCAGCGCGCCGGTCTCCTCGACGTCGACGAGGCCGGGCCCGATCAGCACCACGTCGGCGCCCCGGACCAGGCCGGCCAGCTGGTCGCCCATCTCACCGCGCATGGCGCCGGTGTCGGTCTCCGGCAGGCCGACGACGAGCGCCTCGGGCACGGCGATGCTCAGCGCCGCAGCCGTGCTCTCCGTGGTGGCCATCTGCAGCTTGCCCGCACCGGCACGCAGCGCGGCCGTCCCGGCCAGCAGCACCGCGCCGGGGGTCGAGCGCGAACCGCCCAGGACCAGCACCGTCCCGCGCGAGGACTTGTCGCCCTCGGGCCGGGGCAGCGGCCACGACCGCAGCCGGCCGGGGGTCAGGGTCACCGTCTTCTCACCGCTCATCGGCGGGCTCCTCCTCGGTCGGTTCTGCCCCACGGTCGTCATGGACGTGGGACACGTCGTTGAACGTCTCACGGCGCCAGGCGCCCCGGCCGCCGGTCCAGCTGCTGAGGGACGCGTTGCCGATGGGCGCCTTCGCGGCCTCCTCCATCAGCTCGACCTCGTCGAGGTCCTCCAGGACGTAGCGGACCAGCGTCACCACCACGTCGTGGGCGAACAGCAGGACCCGGTGGCCCGGGTGGTCCTGCTCGATCTCGCGCAGGACGGCCCGCAGCCGCAGCGCGACGTCGGTCCACGACTCGCCTCCCGGCGGGCGGTAGTAGAACTTCCCGTGCCGGGTCCTGCGCTCGGTCTCCTCGGGGAACGCCGAGCGGATCCCCTGCGCCGTGTGCAGGTCGAGCACTCCCAGGTCGCGGTCGCGCAGGCGCTCGTCCACCCGCGTGGGGACGCCGAGGCCCTCCATCGCGATCTCCGCGGTCTGCCGGGCGCGCAGGAACGGGGAGGTGATCACGAGGTCGGGGAGCTCGTCCTCCGGGAGATCACGCAGGCGGGCGGCGAGGCTCTCGGCCTGCCGTCTGCCGAGGTCCGACAGCGGCACGTCCGCCTCGCGCTCGGCGACGTCGATCAGCTCCAGGCCGTCACGTGCGGCCGATGACGCCGCGACGTTCGCGGTGCTCTCGCCGTGCCGCACCACGCCGATCCACAGTTCGTCCCCCATGCATCCACACCTCGTCCTCGTCGGTTGACCGCACGTACCCGCGTCGGCGACTTCCATGCCTGTCAGTCGCCGACGAGGGTGCGCAGGTGTCGCTACGAGACGTCGTTGCGGACGCCCTCGGCGGCCGACTGCCCCTCGTCCTTGACGTGCTGGGCCGACTCGGTGGCCGTGTCCTTCACGTCGGACGCGGCCTCGGCGGCCTTGCCCTTGAGGTCGTCGCCGACCTCCTGTGCGACCGACTTCGCGTGGTCGACCAGGGGCTGGCCCTGCTCCTTCGCGGTGTCGATCGCCTGTCCGGCGAGCCTGGCCTCGGCGTTGCTGGCCGGCATCAACGAGGACACGAGCCAGCCGGCGCCGAACGCGATCAGTCCCGCGGCCAGCGGATTGCCCTCGGCCCTGCGGGAGACCGCGCCAGCGGTGTCGGACAGGCTGCCGACGGCGGAGCCCGAGGCGTCCGACATCGAGCTGGCCGAGCCCATCACGCTGTCCTTGGCGCCGGCGATCCGGCCCTTGACGCTGTCGACGCGACGACCCACGACCCGGCCGGGGCTGACCCGGTCGGCGAGCGCGTCGAAGTTGCGTGACAGGTCCTCGCGGCTGCTCTCGATGTCATGCTCGATCACTTCTGGTTCTTTGCCCATTGCACATCCTCCTTGAGGGTTTTCTGAGTCCGTTCGAGTGACGGGTCGACCGTCTTGAGACGTGAGCGGCCGAGGACGGCGAGCACCGCGGCGATGATGGCCCACACGACGAAGACGATCAGGGCGGCCCACTGCAGGTCCATGCCCTCGCCCAGCAGGTACATGACGAACAGCGACAGGAACAACAGCGTGAAGTAGCCCGCCACCGCCGCGCCGCCGAGCATGCCCGCTCCCTTGCCGGCCTTCGCGACCTCGGCCTTCGCCTCGGTCTTCGCCAGCTCCAGCTCGGAGCGGACCATGTTGCTCAGGTCCGACGCGATCTCGCCGACGATGTCACCGATCGACCGTTCGTCCTGGCCGGTGGGTGGCGTCTGCTCGGTCACTGCCTCCCCCCGGTGTTCTGACCGCCCGGCACGACGTCCGAGGTGGTGATGGGTTCTCCGGTCGGCGGGGCGTACGTGGGCGCAGGCGCCGACGCCGTCGTCATCGGTGCCGTCGTCGGCGCTGCGGAGCCGGTGTCGCTCGAGCCCTGCGAGGCCTTGGCACCACGGGTCATGCGTCCGGCCAGGATGCCGGCGATGCCCGCACCGGCCAGGAACGCACCGGGACGACGACGGGCGAAGGCCCGGACGTCCTCGACGAGGTCCTTCGGCTGGCGGCCGTCGAGGTGCGAGCTGAGCTCGTGGGTCTTGTCGGCCAGTTGCTGCGCGAGCTGGGTGACGGTGCCTCGCACGTCGGCGCCGTCGACCAGGCCGTCGATCTCGTCGGCGAGCTCGCTGAGCTTGGACGTGAGGCCCTTGAGCTGCGTCTTGGACTGTTCGTCGAGCTGCGACTTGAGGTCGGCGAGCAGGTCGGTGGCCTTCTCCTTGGCCTCCGACGCCACCTTGCCGGCCTCCTCCATGGCCGTGTCCGCGACGCTCGAGGCGTGCTCGGACGCACTGCCGAGGGCCTCCTGCGCGGTCTCCTTGGCGGAGCCGCCTGAACTGCCTGAGCCGCCTGAACTGCCCGAGCTGCCGGACGAGTCCGGCGTCGGGGGCGCCGGCGGGGTGGGGGTGATCCCGGCGTCGTGGGCGAGCTCGTCACCGATCGGCGACGAGGACCCCGGCAGGTCCGAGCTGGTGGTGAGAGGGTCTGTCTCTCCGTACGGGGGTGTGGTCATGTGTCCTCCATCGTGGGGTGGTCAGTCGTGTCGGTGCCCGACGCTCATCCGTGGGTCACGGGTGAGCGGAGGCCTGGGTCGTACGCGGCCAGTCGTGCGAGCGAGCAGCGGGCTCGGTAGACGCCGCATCCTGCGAGCGCGATCGCCAGGACGATCCCCGTGCCGCCGGCTGCCAGGAGCAGCGACACGAAGAGGGTCGTGACGAGCACGCTGAAGAAGCCGTCGCCCACCCGGCTCATTTCAGCGCGTCCTTCGCCTTGTCGATAAGGCCTTTGGTCTCCATCAACGGGTTCGTGCCGTACAGGCGCGGATCTCCGGGAGCCAGGTCGGTGTGCTCGCCGTGCGCCTGGATCAGCGCGCTCTGGAAGTCGCCGCGGCCGTCGGGCGCCGGTCCGCTGGCCCAGCGACCCTCCGTCGCGGCCTCGCCGTCCGAGGCCTGGATGAACACGCGGGAGAACTCGTCGAACTCCTCCTCCAGCGGGAACGCCTCGGGTGTCGGCAGCCCGTCGAGGCCATCGGCCTTGAGCTCCTCGATCGCCGAGAGCCACTGCATCTGGTGCATGTGGTCACGCGTCGTGAGGAAGCGGATGAGGTCCTTCATGCCCGGGTCGTCGGTCATGTGGAACAGGCGCGCCACCTGGAGGCGGCCCTGCATCTCGGCCGTCACGTTGAGATGGAAGTCGGCCATCAGGTTGCCGCTGGCCGTGACGAAGGCGCCGGACCACGGGATGCCGTTGCTGTCGTGCGGGTACGCGCCGCCACCGTTGACGATGGTGTGCTGCGGGTTCGCCGCACCGAACTCGGCGGCCTGCGTCGAGCCGGTGGTGTCGTCGGCGGACATCGGGGGCGCCTTGTCGAGCAGCTGGTCGATCGCGGTCACGATCATCTCGACGTGGCTGAGCTCCTCGGTGCCGATGGCCATCAGCATGTCCTTGTACTTGCCGGGAAGACGCGCGTTCCAGCCCTGGTAGAGGTACTGCATCGCGACAGTCATCTCGCCCCACTTGCCGCCGAGGACCTCCTGGAACTTCCTGGCGAACGCCGGGTCCGGTCCCTCGGGCCGTGCTGCGAACTGGGGTGCCTTCTGGTGCGTGAACATGTACGCCTCCTGGTTCTCGGGGGCTGTCGCTCCCGGTCAAGAGGGATCTACCCGCCTCCCTCCGCCTGATACGCCTTTTCTCCCTTGCGATTCCAAGGGAACGGCCGCGCTCAGCGGCCCCTCGGCGTCATCCGGCCTTCGCCGCCGGCTCCGCGTCGAGTCCGTCGATCGCGGTGCGCAGCCTCGTCAGGACGCGGCGGA
Source organism: Aeromicrobium chenweiae (assembly GCF_003065605.1). Classification (GTDB taxonomy): domain Bacteria; phylum Actinomycetota; class Actinomycetes; order Propionibacteriales; family Nocardioidaceae; genus Aeromicrobium; species Aeromicrobium chenweiae. The sequence goes on from NZ_CP026952.1 coordinate 3,141,804, forward strand.
GCTCACGCGACACCTGGACCTGGGTCTTGCCCAGCTGGTCGGCGATCTGCCGCTGCGTCAGGTCCTCGAAGAACCGCAGCCGCAGCAGCTCGCGGTCCTGCGGCTCGAGCGCCGCGCACGCCCCCGCGGCGGCGAGACGTTCCTCGGTCAGTGCGAATCCGCCGTCCTCGACGGCCACGTCGAGGCCGCCGGCCGCGTCGTGCCCCGGGGCCGGGGCGTCGAGCGACGTCGGGGTGAAGCAGCTGCGGGCGGCAGCCGCCTCCTGCACGTCCGCGGCCGATACCCCGAGGTGCGCCGCCAGGCTGATCACCGAGGCGCCCTGGCCCTCGTGCTGGAGCTGGACGGTCGCCGCGGAGAGGCGCGACTGCAGCTCCTGGACCGAGCGGGTCGGCCGGATCGTCCAGCACGAATCCCGGAAGTACTTCTTGATCTCGCCGAGCACCGTCACCGAGGCGTAGCCCAGGAACGACCCACGGCCGGACTCATACCTGCGGATCGCCCCGAGGACGGCCACATCGGCGACTGCCCTGAGGTCGTCGAGCTCGGCCCCGCGGTTGGCGTAGCGCTGGGCGATCCCCCACGCGAGCGGACGGCAGCGGGAGATGACCTCACCCTCGAGGCGGTCCCGCTCGCGGCGGTCCGGCGTGTGATGCGCATCGAGCACCAACGAGCACAGATCCTCGTCGTCCTGAACGGTCTGGTACATGGGCAGGTCCTGGTGGTCGCAGGTGCCGGCTCATGTCTAACCGCGGACGGCTGTGTTCACCGTCACGGTGCTCGTACCCCACCTCCGCGGGAACCAACCCACTTTTTTCGGGCGACTTTTTCGGCTGTCTCAGGACCGGGACCGCCGGGTATCACGTGGGCGTTCCCGAGCGGCCAACCCCCAGGAGGTCATCATGCAGTCGTTGAGCGTCATCGTCCGGCAGAAGCGCGACCACGCCCGCCTGGACGAGCTGCTGCAGCAGCTCGAGGAGTCACGGCGGCACCAGGAGGACGACCTCCTGCGGGAGATCTACCGCCTGGTGTTCCCCCACGCGTTCGCCGAGGAAGGGGTGCTGTGGCCGGTGATGCGCCGGGTCCTGCCGGACGGTCAGGCGCTGACGCTGGAGGTCGAGCAGGAGCACCAGGAGGTCAACGAGCTCGTCGCCCAGATCGACCGGCTGCCCGCCGGCGACCCCGAGCGCGACGCCCGGATCCGACGCCTCGTGGAGGTCCTGAAGGAGGACGTCCACGACGAGGAGGACGTCCTGCTCCCGCGCCTGGAGTCCAGGCTCTCGGACCGCCAGCTGCAGGCGTTGGGCCTCGCGTGGGAGGTGGTGCGCCGCACCGCGCCGACCCGGGCCCACCCCGTCGTGTCGCGCCGGCCCCCCGGCAACACCACGTCTGCACTCCCGCTCTCGATCATCGACCGCTCCCGCGACCGGCTGGACGCGATGGCCTCACGCGGCACCCGGCCCCAGGCGGCCCGCTCGGCGAGCCAGCGCCTGGGAACGCTGGCGACCCGGCTTGAGCACGTCCCCCTGTTCACCCGCGGGGAGGATCCGTCGACGTCCCGTACCTGAGCCTCGATTCAAGCCGGCGGCTCCGGGTACAGGGGCCGTCGACTACGAGGAGGTGGTGACGTGGACGTCGCCAGGATGCTGGCGGACATGGCCGTCGAGCTGGAGCAGGACGGCAACCCCACCACGATGCTGGACCGGGTCAGCCACTACGCACGACTGGTGCTGGACGCCGACGACGCCGGCATCATGCGCGTGCGCAGCCGGTCGCACGTGGAGACGCCCGCCGCCACCACCTCGCGGGTGGACCAGGCCCACCAGCTGCAGGTCCAGTTCGACGAGGGACCGTGCCTCGACGCGATCGAAGGCCGCGCGACGTACCGCTCGGACGACGTGAAGGCGGACCTGCGCTGGCCCAAGTGGGGGCCTGCCACCGCTGAGCTCGGCATCCGCTCGGCCCTGGGCGTCCGCCTCGCCACGCGTGACCGCGGCTACGGCTCTCTGGACGTGTACGCCGACCGGCCCAGCGCCTTCACGCGGGCCGACGAGGAGATCGTCGAGATGCTGGCCGCACACGCGACCGCCGCCTACGCCGCCGCCGAGCGTGCAGAGGGGCTGTCCAGCGCCCTCGACAGCCGGACCGTCATCGGTCAGGCGCAGGGCATCCTCATGCAGAAGTTCGACATCGACGCCGACGCCGCCTTCGACTTCCTCAAGCGGATCTCCCAGCACCAGAACGAGCGGCTCCACGCGGTCGCCGAGGCGATCGTCGTCCAGCGCGAGTCCAACGCCCGGCCCTCCGACGGCTGATAGGACACCCCGTAACGGGTAAGTCATCAGCACAGCGGCGGACGCGCCTAGGCACGAACGCCGCTCAGGTGCCGGGGTTCAAACGAGAGTCCCCGGCACCGACCCCGTGCTCCTGCAGGAGGGCGCGCGCGGCCTCGACCAGGGGCACGCCCAGGACGTGCGACCGGCGCTGGAGCATCGAGAGGGCCTGCTCGGCAACCATGGAGTGCCGCCCCATGAGGACGCCCTGCGCCTGCCCGATCGTCGCCCGGGACTCGAGCGCGGAGGTCAGCCTCTCGATGTGCTGGGTGTACCGAAGGGCGATGGCCGCATGGCTCGCGAGGAGCTGCCCGGTCTCCACGTCGTCAGGGGTGAAGGGGCGGCCCCCGGCGCGGTAGACGTTGAGGGACCCGAGGATCGCCCCTCCGGCGTCCAGCTCGGACGACACGACGCGCTCCAGCCCCATGGCTGCGGCACGAGGTCCCCACTCGGGCCAGCGCACGTCGCGGGCGATGTCGTTGGAGAGGATGAAGCCGGGGCTGAGCTCGGCCTTCGCCCACGGACCTTCCCGCAGCAGGCGCTGCAGGGAGTCGGCACCACGCACCACCTCGGTGGTCGGACCGACGGTCTCGAACCCGTCGCCGCGCCTCAGCGTGATCCCCACGTGGGCGGTGTCGAACGTCCCTGCCACGAAGTCGACGACATCGGCGACGGACTGGACGAACGCGGATGCCTCAGGCTGCTGGGTCCTCATCCTCGGAGATTACCCTCCAGCGTCGGGTCCCATACGACGATCCGTCCCTCGCAGCTGCGCGGAGCGGCGGACCAGCAGGGGGACCGCAGCGACGACCCCGACGACGAGCGCGACCCACCTGACCCACGGGGCGTACGTCCATCCGAGGGCGTGGTCCAGGGAGATCTCCCCCGGTCCGGTGAGGACGAGCACGGCGGCCGTGCCCGCATACACGAACGCGACCTCGTACCCGCCGAGGTGCGCCCACAGGCCGTGGGAGAAGTTCGCGGACGCCGCGACGATCATCGTGCCGATGGCCACCGCTCCGCCCAGGGGCGTCAGCAGCCCGAGTGCCAGCAGCGTCGCCGCGACGGTCTCGGACACCCCGGCCATGACCACCATGGGAGGTCCCGGCGAGAAGCCCAGGGACTCGAAGTGCGTGCCGGTCCCGGCCACCCCCATGCCGCGGAACCAGCCGAAGAGCTTCTGGGTCGCGTGACCGAGCAGCAGCAACGCGAGCATGACCCGCAGCGCCAGCAGCCCCAGGTCGAGCGTGTCGGTCATGACGGCTGGAGCACGAAGTCGAACTCTGCGGTGACGAACGGGCGGTCGAGGGAGGTGCCGTCCGGGGCCGGACCGCCCTCGTGCGCCGTGAACGGGGTGATGAGCGCCTCCTTGGTGCCGAAGACGACGTCGGACTCGATGTAGCGCGTCCCCTCCTCGAAGATGTGGGTCACGAGGCGCTCGTAACCGTCCTCCTCCAGCAGGAAGTGGATGTGCGCGGGCCGGAAGTGCCCGATGTCGGTCCGGGAGATCAGATCGCCGACCGTGCCGTCCATGGGGATCGAGTAGCCCAGTGGGACGATGCTGCGCACGCAGAAAGTGCCGTCCTCCCCGGTCACGTACTTCGCCCGCAGACGGGCCTCGTCGAGCTCGCCGATCTGGGACTCGTACAGGCCGTCGGCGTCGGCCTGCCAGACGTCGAGCACCGCGCCGCTGATCGGCGTGCCGTCGACGGAGGTCACCTGGCCGGTCACGAAGAACGGCACGCCCTCGATGCCGTCGGACATGTCGTGCCCGTACGGCACGCTCGGCGAGCCGTCGATGTGGAACGGGCCGAGCACCGTGGCGGGTGTCGCGGCGTCCTGGAAGTGGTGGTTCATCTGCACGACGAGCATGCTGAGGCCCAGGACGTCGGAGGCGAGGATGAACTCCTCGCGCTTCTCGTCGCTGATCTGGCCCGTACGCGTCAGCCACTGCATCGCGGCCATCCACTCGTCCTCGGTGAGCCTGACCTCCCGCGCGAAGTCATGCAGATGCTGCACGAGCCCCGTCATCAGCTCGGCCAGGCGGGGCGTGTCGGCCGTGCCCCAGCGCCGGACCGCCAGGTCGGTGATGTTGTCCTCAGTGGCGAACATCGGATCCTCCGTTCTCGGGTTCGACAAAGACGGCGTTGTTCTCGATGAGCAGGTAGGCGTCCATGGCCATCGGGCGCCGTCGTTCCTCCGCGATCTGGCCGAGCAGGCCCGCCGTGCGGGCGAGCAGGGCGAAGCCGCGGAGCAGCTCGACGGGCAGGTCGAGGTCGGCCAGCGCCGCGCCGACGACGCCGGCACCGTTGAGCACGAGCCGCCGGCCGAGGATGTCGGGGTGGACGCGACCGATCGCGAGAAACAGCTGCAGGTGCGGGCCGTACGTCCCCTCCTCCTTCGCGATCTGCACCAGTGCGGGCGTGCGGGGGTCCTCCTGCTTGTGCACCGGGTGCCCGAGCCCGGGGATGATCGCCTTGCGGGCGCGCTCGCGGGTGACGATCTCGCGCGCCAGGGCGTCCCAGTCCCCGTCGGACTCCGGGAGGGTCTCGAGCGCCCGGATCTCCCGGTCGAGGAACTGGCCGCAGTCCTCGGTGACGCCCAGGAACCGGGACCCGCCGCCGAGCAGCCCGGCCGCGAGAGCTCCCTGGAGCGAGTCCGGGGCGCTCAGGTAGGTCATGCGCGCCGCGATCGCGGTCGGGGTGAAGCCGTGGTCGGCGAGGGCCAGCAGGCACGCGTCGAACACCCGCACCTGGCCCGGTGTGGGCCGCTGCTGCGTCACGAGCCAGAACGCCATCTCGCTGAACCCGACCTGCCCCATCAGCTCGGTGCCGAGATCCTTGCCGAGCAGCGAGATCGTGGACGTCGTCGACATCCCCAGCGAGGTGGGGAAGGACGGTACGGAGTCGGTCATCGGGTTCCCTTCGCCCAGGCGCGGATGTCGTCGTCGTGCTGGCCCAGGCGGGGCGGTGGCAGGTCGTACCGCGCCTCGTCGCGCGAGAACCGGATCGGGTTGCGGATGCTGGGCACGGCGGCCGGGCCCTCGCCGACCTCGACCACCGGCTCGAGGCCAAGCGACCGGGCGAACTCGACGCCCTCGGCGATCGAGTTGATGGGGGCCGCCGCGACGCCGGCCTTCACCAGGACGTCGAACCACTCGGCCTTGGTGCGCTCGCGGAGACGGTCCTCGAGCAGGGGCCGCAGCTCGTCCCGGTTGGCGGTGCGGTCGCGGTTGGTCGCGAAGCGCGGGTCGCCGGCCAGCTCGGGCACGCCGAGCGCCTCGCACAGCCGGGCGTACTGGCCGTCGTTGCCCGCGATGATGATGATGTCCCCGTCGGACGCAGGCAGCGGCTCGTACGGGAACAGGCTCGGGTGGGCATTGCCCATGCGGTGCGGGACGGTGTCCCCCGCGACGTACGCGCCGGTCTGGTTGACCAGGCCCGACAGCGCCGACGACAACAGGTTGACCTCGACGTGCTGGCCGCGCCCGGAGGACCCGCGGGAGTGCAGCGCGGACAGGATGCCGATCATGGCGTGCATCCCGGTCATGACGTCGAAGACCGAGATCCCGGCCCGGTACGGCGGTCCGTCGGGTGAGCCCGTGAGGCTCATCAGGCCCGAGATCGCCTGGACCATCAGGTCGTAGCCGGGGATGTGCGCGCCGTCGCCGGTGCCGAAGCCGCTGATGGAGGCGTAGACCAGCCCGGGGTTGCTGCTCGCGACGGTCTCGTAGTCCAGGCCGAAGCGGGCCAGCCCGCCCGGCTTGAAGTTCTCGACCATGATGTCGGCGCGGTCCGCGATCTGCCGCGCCACCTCCAGATCGTCCTCCCGGCGCAGGTCGAGCGCGATCGACCGCTTGTTGCGGTTGATGCTCAGGTAGTACGTCGACTCGTCACCGCGCGTGGGCGGCACCCAGGTCCGGGTGTCGTCCCCGCCCGGGCTCTCGATCTTGATGACGTCCGCGCCGAGGTCGGCCAGCAGCATCGTGGCGTAGGGACCGGCGAGGATCCGGGAGAAGTCGGCCACGACGAGACCGCTCAACGGCCCCGGGGTCGGACTGGCAGGCATGGCGTTCCGATCTCTGGCGGACGTTTGTCCGTTCAATCTGGACGACTGACTCAGAACTGTCAAGGGTGGGTTTTTGCGACCGCAGACCCCTTGACACGTGGCCGGGCCCACATTGACGATGACCTCATTGCGCATCGCAACGGACACTCGTCCGTGTTGTCGACCGGAAGGCTGTCATGACCTCCTCCTCCGCACCCCTCACCCCGGACACGATCGGCGACCGAGCCATCGTGTTCCGCGGAGCCACGATCCTCACGCTCGACGACGGCGGCACGGTCCTGGACGACGCCGACCTCCTGGTCGTCGGCGAGCGCATCGAGGCCGTCGGGCACGACCTTCCCGTCCCCGACGGCACGGTCGAGATCGACGCGCGCGGCGGCATCCTCATGCCGGGCATGATCGACACGCACCGGCACATGTGGCAGACCGCGATGCGCGGCTACGGCGCCGACTGGACCCTCACGCAGTACTTCGTCTGGTACTACCTGGAGCACGGCACGATCTTCCGTCCCGAGGACGTCTACGCCGGCAACGTCCTCGCCGCGCTCGAGGCGCTCGACGCGGGCGTCACCACCACGGCCGACTGGTCGCACGGGCTGATCACCCCGCAGCACGCGGACGCGGCGATCGACGCGCTGGAGGAGATCCCCGGCCGCTTCGTGTTCGGCTACGGCAACATCCACGCGGCCCCGTGGGAGTGGGCCACCACACCGGAGTTCGCGGACCTGCACGCCCGCCGGCTGCACGGCAAGGGCGACATGCTGGGCTTCCAGATGGCGTTCGACGTCACGGGTGACGCGAGCTTCCCCGAGAGGGCCGCGTTCGAGGTGGCCCGTGAGCTGGGCGCGCCGGTCACGACGCACGCGGGGGTGTGGGGCGCCACCAGCGACGACGGCATCCGCCTGATGCACGACCACGGGTTCATGACCCCGGAGTCGGTGTACGTCCACTCGGCCTCGCTCGACCGGGACTCCTACCAGCGGATCGCCGCCACCGGGGGCTCGGTGTCGGTGTCGACCGAGAGCGAGCAGAGCGCCGGTCAGGGCTATCCCCCCACATGGGTCCTGCGCTCGCACGACATCCCGGTGTCGCTGTCGATGGACACCAGCGTGTGGTGGAGCGCGGACCTGTTCAGCGCGATGCGCTCGACCCTGGGCGCCGACCGGTCGCGCATGCACCTGGAGGCGCACGCCCAGCAGGAGACGGTGACCCACAGCCACCTGCGCTCCGAGCACGTCGTGCGCTGGGCGACGCGGGGCGGCAGCCAGGCCCTCGGGCTCGATCACGCCGTCGGCAGCCTCGAGGCCGGCAAGAAGGCGGACGTCGTCCTGATCAAGAATGACCGCTCCCCCGCGATGTTCCCGATCCTCAACCCGTACGGCCACGTGGCGTTCCAGGCCCAGCGCGCGGACGTGCACACCGTCCTGGTCAACGGACGCGTGGTCAAGAGCGACCACCAGCTCGTCGGGGTCGACCTCGACAAGGCCAGGGGTGCGGTCGAGGAGAGCCTGGAGCACCTGCGCTCCACGATGGGCGAGGAGGCCTGGCTGCAGGGCATGAACCCCGACGTGCCGGAGACCAAGATCCTGGACAACCCGTACACCTACACTGACTATCGCGACACCTCCACGCACGACCGCGTCGGGGACCAGGTGTGAGGGGGACGACAGGTAGTGGTCACGCGCGGCAGTGGTCCTGACTTCATCGAGGCAGTGGCCCGGGGGTTCGACGTCGTCAGGACGTTCACGCCGGAGTCGCCGACCCTGACCCTGTCGGAGGTGGCCGCCCGCACCGACCTCTCCCGGCCGACGGCCCGGCGGATGCTGCTGACGCTCATGGAGCTGGGGTACGTCCGCGAGTCGCCGGCCGGCTTCTGCCTGACCCCCCGCGTGCTCGAGCTCGGGCTCACCTACATCCAGTCCCACGGCCTGTGGGACCTGGCGCGGCCCCACCTCGAGTCACTCGTGTCGCGGACCCACCAGTCCTCGTCGATCGCCCAGCTCGACGGATCGGACATCGTCTACGTCGCGCGCGTCGCGGTGCCGAAGATCATCTCGCTGGCGGTCTCGATCGGGACGCGCTTCCCCGCGGTCTCGACGTCGTTGGGCCGCGTGCTGCTGGCCGACCTGCCCCCGGACGAGCTGGAGGTCGCGCTGTCCGAGCCGAGCAGGTCGGGCATCGAGCCGCGCTACGTGCCGGACGACGAGGAGCTGCAGGTGCTTCTCGCGCAGACCCGCGCCCGTGGCTGGGTGATGACCGACGAGCACCTGGCCGGCGGCATCCGCTCGATCGCGGCACCTGTCCGCGACGGCAGCGGCGCCGTCATCGCCGCGACGAACGTGACGGTGCACGCCGCCGAGATCTCGGTCGAGACCCTCACGGACGAGTTCCTCCCCCAGCTGATCCGCACCGCCGGCGACATCAGCGCCGACGTCGTGTCGATCGACCGGATCCCCCAGGTCATCGCACCGCGCTGAGCGCGTCAGGCGATGTCGGCAGCGCCCGCCAGCGCCGCGGCCTCGGCGGCACCCGCGCTCCAGGGCTGTCCGTGCCCGGTCAGCACGACCCGCGCACCGGTGGCGCCGATGCGTCCGAGCGACGACCGCGCGGTGGCGGCGTCGTGCGTGCCGCCCTGGCCCACCACGCGGGGACCGGTGCGTCCGGAGTACGGATCCAGCGTCACCAGGGCGTCGCCGGTGAAGACGACGTCCCGCGACGGCACGTGCAGCGCGCAGTGGCCGTCGGTGTGCCCGGGCGTGAACACGACGGTCGGCCGCGCCGGGAGGTCCACAGTCTCCCCGTCCACGAGCGCCGGACCGGGCTCCACACCGCGGACGCGCAGCCCGCCGGCGGCAGCCATGCTCGCGAGGTGGGGCACCGACCGCGGGTGCAGGATCGGGTAGGCCAGCCGGGGACGTCCCGGGTGGTAGCGGTAGGGCTGGCGCACGATGCGCCGGTCGCCCGGGTGCACCCAGACCGGCACGGAGTGCTCGGCGACCGCCCGCGACAGGATCCCGAGGTGGTCGAAGTGCCCGTGGGTCAGCACGAATCCGGCGACGTCGGTCCAGTCGCGCCCGATCCTTCGCAGGACCTCCGTCGTCTCGTCCCACATCCTCGGCAGGCCGGCGTCCACGATGGTCACCGCGTCGTCGTCCTCCAGGACGTACAGGTTCGTGCTGGCGACCGCGACCAGGTGCACCCCGGGCACGACGTCCATGGTGATCACGCGGGACCGCCCGTGCCGGTCCTCCTTCGAGCCAGGCGCCGCACCGCCCTCACGGCGACGGTCCCGGTGACGAGCCAGGGTCCCGCCACGAGGATCGGGTCCATCCACTGGTGGCGCGTGTCCACCCGCCGGCCGGCGCGGCGCGAGGCCAGGCCGTGGTGCGTCAGCTCGGCGCGGATGCCGGTCTCGGTCACGGGGTTGTCCGGGTGCGCCGTCAGCAGCGAGCGCAGGTGGCTCTCGACCGCGTCGACCCGGTCGGCCCCCAGCAGCAGGAGCCAGTGCGCCGCGCGGGCCTCGCTGAACCGTGCGTAGGCGTACCGGCGGATCACGCCCGACAGCCCCTTCAGCGGCACGGAGGTGCCGAACACCGGCGGCATCATGCCGTGCTCGATCGACCGCTCCCGGAAGCCGTGGACCTCCTGGCGCTCGGGGAAGTCCCAGTGCGCGCCGGAGTCGAGGTCGCGCCGCTCCTGCGGGAACGCGGGACGGTCGGCGGGGTCGAGGTCCACTCCCCATCCCGGGATCTGGGCTCGGAGCTCGTCACGGGACCGGGCGAGCGGGGGCTTGTCGGCGGTGTAGGTCATGACGGGGCCTTTCAGCTCGGGACGATGACGGGCTTGATGACGTTGTCGAGCTTCGCCGAGAAGATGTGATATCCCTCGGCGATGTGCTCGAGCGGGATGCGGTGGGTGATGATGTCGCTCGGCTTGAGGTGACCGTTGCGGATGTGCTCGAACAGGCGCGGCCACTGCCGCTTGGCGGGGCACTGGTTCATGTTGAGCGTCAGCCCCTTGTTGAGCGCGTCGCCGAACTTCACCGCGCTGAACATCGGCCCGTAGGCGCCCATGACCGAGACCGTGCCGCCCTTGCGGACCGAGTCGATCGCCCAGTTCAGCGCGATCGGCGACCCGCCCTGGAGCTTGAGCTTCGCGGACGTGACGTGCTGCATGAGGTTGCCGTCGGCCTCGGCACCGACCGCGTCGATCACGACGTCCGCGCCGAGGTGACCTGTCGTCCGCTTCATCTCCACGACGATGTCCTGGTGCTCGGCGAAGTTGAGCGTCTCGGCGTGGGCGAACTCGCGCGCCTTCTCGAGGCGGTAGTCCAGGTGGTCGATGACGATGACCCGTCCCGCTCCCATGAACCACGCCGACTTGGCCGCGAAGAGGCCGACCGGGCCCGCGCCGAACACCGCGACGGTGTCGCCCTCGACGATGTCGCCGAGCTGCGCGCCGAAGTAGCCGGTGGCCAGCGCGTCGGTGCACAGCAGGGCGTCCTCGTCGTCCATCCACTCCGGGATGCGCGACGGGCCCACGTCGGCGAACGGCACCCGGACGAGCTGCGCCTGCCCGCCGTCGTACCCGCCGCACGTGTGCGAGTACCCGTAGATGCCGCCGACCGCGGTGGCGTTCGGGTTGACGTTGTGGCAGTTGGAGTACAGCCCCCGGGCGCAGAAGAAGCAGGAGCCGCAGTAGACGTTGAACGGCACCATCACCCGGTCCCCCGGCGAGAGGTTCTCGACCGAGGGACCGACCTGCTCCACCACGCCGATGAACTCGTGGCCGAACGTGTGGCCGACGCGGGTGTCCGGCATCATCCCGTGGTACAGGTGCAGGTCGGAGCCGCAGATCGACGCCATGGTCACCCGGACGATCGCGTCGTTCGGGTGCTCGATCCGCGGGTCGGCCTTCTCCTCGACCCGGACCTTGTACGGCCCTCGGTAGACCATCGCCTTCATGGACGTTCCTCCTCGCGGGTGACGTGCTGTCGCGGGTCTGTTACCCGCTCGGGGGACGTTGAGACGGACGGCCCGCGTCCTCGGCCTCAGCCCTGCGTGCGGAGGAGGACGCCGACGCCGATGCAGTGCGCGGCGAACGCGGCGATCGTCAGGCTGTGGAAGACCTCGTGATAGCCGAAGAAGGTGGGTGCGGGGTCCGGCCTCTTCGTGCCGTAGACCACCGCGCCGGCGGTGTAGAGCAGACCACCCGCGGCCAACAGGGACAGCACGGCCGGGGACGCCGCGGCGATGAAGTCGCCGGCGAACAGGACCGGGGCCCAGCCCAGCAGGAGGTACAACGGGGCGTTGGCCCAGCGCGGCGCGTCGACCCAGAAGATCTTGAACAGGATCCCGAGCAGGGCCCCGCCCCACATCGTGCCGAGCAGGATGGCTGCGCGCTCCTGCGACAGCAGCATCAGCGCGAACGGGGTGCTGGAGCCCGCGATCAGGACGAAGATGTTGGCGTGGTCGACCCGCTTCAGCAACCGCTTGCGCTCGGGTGACCATCGGCCGGTGTGGTAGACCGCGCTGGACGTGAAGAGCAGCAGCGCGCTCACCATGTAGACCGCGACGCCGAACCGTTCACGGGTCGTCTCGGCGAGGACCAGCATCGCGAGGAACGTGAAGAAGGCCAGGGGTGCCGTCGCCGCATGGAGCCAGCCGCGCAGGCGCGGCTTGATCTCGGCGACGGTGTCGACCAGCTGGTCGTGCACGGCGCTGGGCACCTGCTCGGCGTGGGACATCGCGGGCTCCTCCCGGAGGGTGACGAAGCGGGCCGGCGTCCCCGAGGAGACGCCGGCCCGCAGAAGGGGTGACTCAGTTGCCGGTGTTGGTGGCGTGATCGGTGCGGTGGTCGCCGTCCTCGCGGTGCTCGATGTCACCCTCGGGCTGCATCGCGAGCAGGAACGAGCCGACGGCCCAGATCAGGGCGCCGACCAGACCGACGTACACGCCGATCTCGGTGTCGAAGCCGGCCTTGCGCTCAGCGCCACCGGGGACCTCGATGAGGTACGACAGGGCCAGGCCCGTCGCGGCGACGCCGGCCGCCATCGACGCCAGGGACAGTCCACGGTGCTGGCGACGCGTGGCCCGCTTGGCGGCGTACAGCAGCGCGGCCGCGAAGCCGAGGCCGAGGTAGGCGGTGAAGGGGATGACGGTGTCGGCCTCGTAGCCGCTGAAGCTCTTGTCATCCGTGGCGATCCAGGCGAGGAACGTGGCCACCACGAAGATGACGACGCCCGCCGTCGCGATGTAAGCGCCCTTGGGATCCGCGCGGTGCGGGTCGTAGGTGTGGGCGGGGCGGTTGGGCTGTGCAGTGTTGCCGTGGTTACTCATAAGTAAGAGATACCTCCCCGGCCCCGCCCCAATCATCTGTGGGCAAACTTTCTCATCGGCTTGGTCACACGGCACCGTTAGGGTGCTCGCCGATCGGGTATCGGTCAGGCACGAGCAGCGCCCACGGAGAGGACGGCCCATGAAAGCAGTGGTGTGGCACGGAGTCGGTGACATCCGCGTCGACGAGGTCCCGGACCCGGTGATCTCCCAGTCGACCGACGCCATCATCGAGATCACGACGAGCGCTCTTTGCGGGACCGACCTGCACTTCGTGCGCGGCACCATGAGCGGCATGGTCGAGGGGACGATCCTCGGTCACGAGGCCGTCGGCGTCGTGCGCGAGGTCGGCGACGACGTGCGCAACCTGCGACCCGGCGACCGGGTGGTCGTGCCCTCGACCATCGGCTGCGGCTACTGCTCGTACTGCCGAGCGGGCTACTACGCGCAGTGCGACAACGCGAATCCCAACGGCAAGGACGCCGGAACGTGCTTCTTCGGTGGCCCGCAGGCGACCGGTCCCGTCGACGGCCTGCAGGCCGAGCTCGCGCGGGTGCCGTTCGCGAACGTCGGGCCGGTCTGGCTGCCGGACGAGATCACCGACGAGCAGGCGATCATGATCTCCGACATCTACCCGACCGCCTGGTTCGGCGCCCGGCTCGCGCAGGTCGGGCCCGGCGACACCGTGCTCGTGCTCGGCGCCGGACCCGTCGGGCTGTTCGCGATCACGAGCGCCTTTCAGCAGGGCGCCGGCCGTGTCCTGTGCATCGACGGGGTCATGAGCCGTCTGGAGCAGGCACGCGGCCGCGGCGCGGAGATCATCAACTTCAACGCCGAGGACCCCCTCGCCGTGGTGAAGGACCTGACCGGCGGCATCGGCGTCGACCGGGTCATCGACGCCGTCGGCGTGGACGCGCAGCGACCGAAGGAGGGGCCGGCTGCGGCCGCGGCCGCCGAGCAGGCCGAGACCTTCGAGCAGGAGCGCAACCAGGTCGCCCCCGAGCAGAACCCTGACGGCGACACCTGGGTGGCGGGTGACTCGCCGAGCCAGGCCGCCCGGTGGGCCGTCGACGCCGTGGCGAAGGCCGGCACGATCGGCATCATCGGCGTCTACCCGCCGCAGATGACCGCGTATCCGATCGGCACGGCGATGAACAAGAACCTGACGATCAACATGGGCAACTGCAACCACCGCCGCTACATCCCGCACCTGATCGACCTGGTCCGACGCGGCTCGATCGATCCGGCCACGGTGCTGACCCAGCACGAAGGCATGACGTCGGTGATCGACGCGTACAAGACGTTCGACCGCAGGGAGAGCGGCTGGACGAAGGTCGTCCTGGACCCCGCCTGAGTACAGTCGTCCACGCGCGATCCCCTGCGCAGCAGACACCTGCCCGCAAGCCCCGAGGATGAGCTGATGCCGCAGCAGCACGAGCACCCGACCGCGACAGCGACCACCCCGTCGGAAGGCCTCGGGCGTTCACGACAGAGCGCGATCTACCGGGACGGCGTGCTGGGCCGCAGGCCCACGGTGCCCACGGACTTCGCGGAGCTGGAACGCCGCGCCGCGAAGGCGTCCTCGGCGAAGGCCTGGGCGTACGTCGCCGGCGGCGCCGGCGAGGGCCGCACGATGCGCAACAACCGGGCGGCGTTCGACCGCTGGGCCGTGGTGCCGCGGATGGCCCACGGGGAGGCCGCGCGTGATCTCTCGGTGGACCTGTTCGGGAAAAGCCTGCCGACACCGCTCCTGCTCGCACCGGTCGGCGCGGGTCAGCTCATCGACCCCGACTGCGACCTCCACGTGGCTCGGGCCGCCGCTGCCACCGGCGTGCCGTACGTCTTCACGAACCAGGGCGGCACCCCGATGGAGGAGACCGCCGCGGCGATGGACGGCGGCCGGCACTGGATGCAGCTCTACTGGAGCACCGACGAGGACCTCGTCGACAGCCTCATCGGCCGCGCGGAGGCCAACGGCGCCGAGGCCCTGGTCGTCACCCTGGACACGACGCTGCTCGGCTGGCGTCCGCAGGACCTCAACCTCGGGTCCCTGCCGTTCGCGCAGGGCAAGGGCATCGGGCAGTACACCTCCGACCCGCGCTTCCTGCAGATCGTCCGGGACCGCATCGCGGCCGCCAAGAGCTCGGGGACGAAGCCGGACACCACGATCACCCTGGGTGCCATCAAGTCCCTGATCTCGATGACGCGCCAGCACCCCGGGAGCTTCTGGTCGAACCTCCGCTCCCCCGAGCCGCGGGCGTCCGTCGAGACGTTCCTGGACATCTACTCCAACCCGGGCCTGCGCTGGAGCCACATCGAGACCCTGCGCGAGCGCACCCGGCTGCCCGTCGTGCTCAAGGGGATCCTGCACCCCGACGACGCCCGCCGGGCCTTCGACCTGGGCGTGGACGCGCTCGTCGTCTCGAACCACGGCGGCCGCCAGGTCGACAGCTCGATCGCGTCCCTGGACGCGCTCATCGCGGTTCGCGAGGCCATCGGCCCCGAGCCGACGGTGCTGTTCGACAGCGGCATCCGTACCGGGGCGGACGTCTTCATGGCGCTCGCCCACGGGGCGGACGCGTGTCTGCTCGGCCGGCCGTACATGTACGGTGTCGCGCTGGCCGGTCAGGCGGGCGCGGAGGCCGTGATCGCCAACGTCCTCGCCGAGCTCGACCTGACGATGGCCCTCACCGGCGCGAGCCGGGCCCGCGACATCTCGCCCGAGCTGGTCGTCCCGAACCCGTCCCGCTGAGGGGCGGTCCGGGCCGTCGTCACGGCTCGCCGCGCGAGGGACCTTGGTAGTCGTCGTCCTCGAGGTCGTTGACGACGAGGCCCTCCACCCGCAGCTGGCCGGCCCGGAAGGACGCCCGGGCGACCATGTGGTTCGCGACGGGCGTGGTGAGCATCTGGAACAGCCCGATCAGCACCAGCAGGCCGATCGTGCCCGGGTCGCGGAGCCGCAGCCCCAGCCCGACCAGCACGAAGAGGAGGCCGAGCACCTGCGGCTTGGTCGCGGCGTGCATCCGGCTGAGGAGATCGGGCAGCCTCACGATGCCCACTGCTGCGATCAGTCCGAGCAGGGCGCCGAGCAGGAAGCACACCCCGGCGAGCACGTCGGCGACGTCGGTCCAGGTCATGCCTGGTCCTCCTCGATGTCGTCGCTGCCCTGGGTGAACCGGGCGACGCTGACCGAGCCCACGAACCCGAGGAGGGTCAGCACCAGCAGGAGCGGCAGGGTGAAGGTGTGCCGACTGTGCGCGGCCTGGATCGCGAGACCGCAGATGCCCAGCGCCACGAAGACGTCCAGTGCGACCGCACGGTCGAGCACCGTGGGGCCCATGGTCATGCGGGCCAGGGCGCACACGGCCCCGACGAACAGCATCGCGGCTGCGACGAGCAGGGTGATCGTCATCGCGCTCCTTCGAGGTGGTCGACGTGGTGCCCGAGGGCGCGGACCAGGCGCACTTCCTGTGCGAGCACGCGCTGCCGGAACCGCTCGGCACCCGCCACGTCCCCGACGTCGAGGACGTGCAGGAACAACGAGTGAGTCGACCGTCGCGCCTCGACCACGATGCTGCCCGGGATCAGGCAGGTCATCTCCGCCACCACGGTCAGGACGAAGTCCGAGGGGGTCCGCAGCCTCACCTCGACCACGGCGTTGCGCACGGGTCGGCCCGGTCGGATCACGACCCAGGCCACCTGCACGCTCGACACGATGACGTCGACCGCGAAGCGCACGACGAGCCACAGCAGCGCGACCGGCCGGACCCGTACGTCCAGCCGCAACGGCGGGAGGGGGAAGACGAAGCAGGCGATGACCGCGACGACGAAACCGCCGAGGACCGTCAGGACGGACACGTCGCCCCACAGCGCGACCCACACGATCGTCAGCCAGATCAGGACCGGGAGCTGCAGCGAGCGGTAGCGCGCAGGACGGACCTGGCCGTTGCGGCGGGTCTTCAGCTGCGGGCTCATCGGTCACCACCGCCCAGCACCGCTTCGAGGTACGGCGTGCGCTGCATGAGGTCGACCGCGGCCCGGTCGGTGTACTCGAACATCGGTCCGGCGACGAGCGTGAAGACCAGGCTGAACCCGATCAGGGCCGCGGTGGGCAGCACCATCGAGCGGGGCAGCCGCTCGGGCAGCTCGCCGTCGCGCAGCAGCTGGTAGAGGTCGCGGTCCGGCGCGTCCTCGTCACGCACCTGACGCGCGTCCTCGAGGTCCGCGGTGGCGTACGCCGTGCCGCCGGAGTGGACGTGTCCACGGTGCCGGACCATCGTCACGGTCGGGTGCAGCGCATCGGCCTCCTCGCCGGGGCTCGGGAGCGCCTGCGCGGTCTCGTGGGCCTGCTCGGGGGTGCGCCAGAAGGCGATCGCCCAGGTCTTCGCCACGGCGTACAGCGTCAGCAGGCTCGTGGCGACGCCACCGATCACGAGGGTGACGGCGAGCGGCGTGCCCACGTCGAGTCCCGCCTGCAGCAGGCCCACCTTGCCGAGGAACCCCGACATCGGCGGGATGCCCGCGAGGTTCATCGCCGGCACGAAGAACAAGATCGCCAGCACCGGGGCGAGGCGGGCGAGACCGCCGAGCCGGAGCAACGAGGTGCTGCCGGCCCGCCGTTCGATGAGGCCCACGACCAGGAACAGGGCGGTCTGGATCGTGATGTGGTGCGCGACGTAGAAGACCGCTCCGGAGACGCCCGCCTCGGTGGCCAGGCCGATGCCGAAGATCATGTAGCCGATGTGGCTGACGAGCGTGAACGAGAGCATGCGCTTGATGTCGGACTGCGCGATGGCGCCGAGGATGCCGATCACCATCGTGACGAGCGCCGCCCACATCAGCAGGTTGGTCAGCGGGCTGTCCGGGAACAGGAGCGTCTGGACGCGCAGGATCGCGTAGACGCCGACCTTGGTGAGCAGTCCCGCGAACACGGCGGTCACCGGCGCAGGGGCCGTCGGGTAGCTGTCGGGGAGCCACAACGAGAGCGGGAACACCGCCGCCTTGACGGCGAACGTCACCAGCAGCAGGAGCTGCAGGGTGAGGCTCACCGAGTCGGGCAGGTCCTGGATGCGCTGGGCGAGCTGGGCGAGGTTGAGGCTGCCGGTGGCGGCGTACACCGCAGCGATCGAGATCAGGAACAGCGAGGACGACAGCATGTTGACCACGACGTAGATCGTGCCCGCGCGGATGCGGGTCTCGGTGCCGCCCAGGGTCAGCAGCACGTAGCTCGCGAAGAGCAGCATCTCGAAGCTGACGAACAGGTTGAACAGGTCGCCGGCGAGGAACGCGTTGGACACACCGGCCACCAGGACGAGGAACGTCGGGTGGTAGATCGAGACGGGTGCCTCGCGCTCGTCACCGGTCATGCCCTGGCCGATCGAGTAGACCAGGACGACCAGGGTGACGACCGCCGACACCAGGAGCATCAGCGCGGACAGCCGGTCGGCCACCAGGCTGATGCCCAGCGGCGGCGTCCAGGCGCCGAGCCAGGCGACCTGCGGGCCGTAGCGGTCCGCACGGAAGAGGAGGGCCGCGGCGACGACCACCACGGCCACGAGCACCCCGAAGCTGACGAAGCGCTGGGCCCTCGGGAAGCGCGACAGCATCAGGGTCGCGCCGGCTCCGAAGAGCGGGAGGATCACGGGAAGGGGGACCAGGTAGCTCATGCGCCCTCCTCGGTGAGGACGTCGTCGTCCTCACCGCCGGTGGCCAGGTCGTGGCTGTCCGAGGCCTCGTCGGCAGCCGCGAGGCGGCGGATCGAGGCGTCCTCGACGTCGTCCTGCACGTCGTCGTTCGCATTCAGCTGCCAGCTGCGGTACGCCATCGCGAGCAGGAACGCGGTCGTGGCCAGGGCGATCACGATCGCCGTCAGCACCAGCGCCTGGGGCAGCGGGTCGGCCATGTCTGCAGCGTCCGTCGTCCCCTCGATCGGGGCGTCGCCCGCGCCACCCCCGGCGATGAGGAACAGGATGCTGACCCCGTTGCCCAGGATGAGCAGGCCGGCCAGCACCCGGGTCAGGCTGCGCTCGAGGATCAGGTAGACGCCGCACGCGATCAGCGCGGAGGCGGTCACGATCAGGCTGACGTTCGTGCTCACAGACGGACCTCCTGCTCGGCTGCGCGTTCCTCGCGCAGGATCTGGCGGTCGATCCGGGCGCCGAGGGCCCGCAGCAGGTCGAGCACCAGCCCGACGACCACGAGGTAGACGCCGATGTCGAAGGCGGTCGACGTGACCAGGTGCAGCTCGCCCAGGACCGGGAGGTCGAGATCGATCATCGCGCTCTGGAGCACCGCGCCCCCGAACGCGAGGGGCGCAAGCCCCGACGCGGCCGCGATGAACAGGCCGGTGCCCATGAGCACGCCGGCGTCGATCGGGGCGGCCTCGTCGAGCTCGTAGCGGCCGCCCGCGAGGTAGCGGACCATCAGCGCGAGACCGGTGACCATCCCGGCAGCGAAGCCGCCGCCGGGCAGGTTGTGCCCGGCGAGCAGCAGGTAGAGCCCGAAGACGATGAGCACGGGGAACAGCAGCCGGGCCACCACCTCGAAGATGATCGAACGACGGTCGGGCGGCAGCGTCCTGGGTCCGGGCAGCCAGACCCGGCGTCCCGCGCCGGTCGGAATCTTCTCGACCGACTCCGGGTACGGGATGTCGTACACCCGGCGGATCCCGGACATCCTGGTGTCCAGGAAGATCAGGCTCGCGACGCCGGTCGCGGCCGCCACCAGCACGGAGATCTCCCCCAGCGTGTCCCACGCCCGGATGTCGACGAGGATCACGTTGACGATGTTGTGGCCGCCCCCGAAGTCGACGACCTCGTCCGGGTAGCGCCTCGAGACCGGCTCGGCCGAGCGGGAGCCCGTCGTGACCAGCATGACGAGGCCGACCGTGATGCCGACGGCCGCGCCGAGGGCCATCCGCAGGTAGCGGCGCGGCGACAGCGGCCGGTCGGTGAAGTGCGACGGGAGCCGGCGCAGCACCAGCACGAAGATGACCAGGCTCGTCGTCTCCACCAGGACCTGCGTGAGGGCGAGGTCGGGCGCGCCGTGCAGGATGAACAGCATCGCGGTGCCGTAGCCGGTGACCCCCACGAGGATCACCGCCCGCAGCCGCCGGCGTGAGCGCACCGCGAACAGCGCCGCCAGCACGATGATGACGCCGACCGCGGCCTGGGCCGGGGTGTCCCACAGCACCACGTCGATCGGCTCGTCCAGGGCCATGAGCACGGCCGTCCCGGGCAGGAGCAGCACGACCACGAGGATGATCGCGAGGTACGCCGCGACGGAGCCTCGCTGGGTGAGACCGGTGGACTCCACCGCGACACGGTCGACCGTGCGCATCACGAGCCGGTAGCCGTCGTCGGCGGTCCAGGACGGCGACAGCGCTGACTGCACGCGGCCGAAGTCCACGCGGCGCACGAAGATCGCGACGCCGAGGACCACCGCCAGGACCGAGAAGAGCAGCGGCAGGCCGAAGCCGTGCCAGAGGCCGAGGTGGGTGTCGTGCGCGCCGGCGGGGAACTGGTGGGTGTACGGCTCGAAGACGTGGGTGAGGGCCGATCCGGCGAATCCGAGGGCGACCGTGAACACCGTCAGGATCACGGGCGCGATGAGGAAGCCGCGGGGGACCGGGGCGAAGAGCGTCTCGGTCGCGTCGGGCTTGGTGGCGAACGCGCCCCAGAGGAAACGGACCGTGTAGGCGACCGTGAGCACCGTGCCGAGGATGACGCCGACCAGGACGAGCACAGCCGCGAGCGGGGACAGGTCCGGGCGGTCGTCGGCCGCGTCGAGCAGCGAGGCGAAGACGCCCTCCTTGGCGACGAAGCCGAGCAGCGGCGGCAGTCCCGCCATCGACGCGCCGGCGACGAGAGCGGTGCCGAACAGGACCGGGGCGGTCCGACCGACCCCGGACAGCATGCGCAGGTCGCGGGTCCCGGCCTGGTGGTCGACGATGCCCACCACGAGGAACAGTGTCGCCTTGAACAAGGCGTGGGCCAGCAGCATCGCCATCCCGGCGAGGGCCGCGGCCCGGGTGCCCACGCTGAACACGACAAGCAGGAACCCGAGCTGGCTGACGGTGCCGTACGCCAGCAGGAGCTTGAGGTCGTACTGCCGCAGCGCCCGCCAGCCGCCCAGCAGCATCGTGCCGACGCCGAGGACCAGCACCACCTCGTGCCACCCCGGGGTGCCCGCGAACGCGGGAGCGAGCAGGGCCACGAGGTACACGCCGGCCTTCACCATCGACGCCGCGTGCAGGTAGGCGCTGACCGGGGTGGGCGCGGCCATCGCGCCCGGGAGCCAGAAGTGGAACGGGACCAGGGCGGACTTGCTGAGCGCTCCGACCAGGATCAGCACCACTGCCACTGCGGTGGCCGTTCCCGTCGGCGGGTCGGCGAGGATCTCGCTGATGCGGTGCGTCCCGGCCTCCTGGCCGAGCACGAGCATGCCCACGAGCATCGCCAGTCCGCCCAGCGTGGTCACGATGAGCGCCTGCATCGCGGCCTGGCGGCTGGCCCGCTTGGCGGGGTCGCTGCCGATCAGCAGGTAGGAGAAGACCGTGGTCAGCTCCCAGAAGACGTAGAGGATCAGCAGGTCGTCACACAGGACGAGACCCAGCATCGAGCCCGCAAAGGCGACGAAGCTCCCCGCGAAGGCCGGGAGGGCCGGGTCGTCGTCGGAGAAGTACCAGGCGCAGTAGGCGAGCACCAGGGTGCCGATGCCGGTCACGATCAGCGTCATCAACCACTGCAGCGCCCCCATGCGGAACGCCAGGTCGACACCCAGGCTCGGAATCCAGCTGACCACGTCGCTCGTGGCCTTGCCGTCCCGGATGTCGGCGGTGTGGCTGAGCGCCCAGCCGAAGCTGACCAGGGGCACCGCTGCCAGGACCAGGAAGGCGCGGCTGCGAAGCGCGGAGACGAGCCAGGGCGCCATCGCCGCAGCCAGGAAGTGCGCGGCGATCAGCGGGATCAACGAGTGCTCCTCCAGAGGGGGCCGGGGGGTCTCAGTCTAATGGTCGCCTCAGCTCGGCCGTCACCCGCAGTCCCTGCTGGTCGTCGACCGTCCACGCGTCGCACAGCTGGTCCACGATGGCCAGTCCCCTGCCGCGCACCCCCGCGCGCGTGAGCTCCAGCGCCTGCAGCTCGGCGGACTTCCCGCCGTCGCAGACGCTGATGCGCAGCACGTCGTCGGCGATGCACCAGGAGACGTCGAGGGTGTCGTCGCCGCTCGGCCGGCCGTGCTCCAGTCCGTTGGCGGCGAGCTCCCCGAGCACGAGCTCGGCGTCGATGACGAAGGACTCGCCGAAGCCGAGACCCTCGAGCTCGTCCACCAGCCGGCGTCGCGCGACCCCGGCGCTCGTGGCGTCGAACGGCAGCCGCAGGCTCGTGCGGGGGTCGTCGTCGGCATGCGTGTGGGGTGCGGGCACCGAGCACGCCTGCTCGACGACGTTGTCCGGGACGCTCTCCGGTCCGGCGGCCGCAGGGCGCGGCCGGTCCTGGGGGTGCAGCCGGACGGCGACGAGCGCGACGTCGTCCTCCGGCTGCTCGGGGAGCATCCGGGCGAGCAGCTGGTCGCACAGCTCGTCCTGGTCCAGGCCTGCGGCGATGAGCTCGGCGAGGACGGCCTGGAGCTGGGCCACCCCGTCGTCCAGGCTCTGGCCGCGGCGCTCGACCAGGCCGTCGGTGTAGAGCAGGACCGTGCAGCCTCGGGAGAGCTCCAGCACCGACTCGGTGCGTGACGTCTCCGGCACCAGACCGAGCAGCAGGTCGGCCCGGTCCGGCCACAGCGCCGTGACCGTCACGTCGCGGGGATCGACCGACGTCACGCGGTCCGTGGTCTCCGGGGTCTCCGGCGCCTCGGGATGCACCGCGATGAGCGGCGGCGGATGACCTGCGTTGGACCACCGGAGCCTGGTCACACCGGCGTCCCGCTCCTCGGGGGTCTGCTCCAGGCGCGCGACGACGGCGGTCGCCATGGTCTCGATCTGCAGGGTCTGCACGGCCTCGTCCACCCGTTGCAGGACCTCCGCCGGGCCGGCACCGGTCGTCACGGCGATCCCCCGGAGCAGACCACGGACCTGCCCCATCGCGGCCGCCGCGGCCGTGTCATGACCCACGACGTCACCGATGACGATGTTGGTGGCGCCGTCGGTCTGCAGGAACGCGTCGTACCAGTCGCCGCCGACCTGGGCCACCTCCGCCGACGGCTCGTACCGGACCGACACGTGCAGGTGGTCCGGCTCCGGCGGCGCGGTCATGAGGCTGCGCTGCAGGCCCTCGGCGAGGTCGCGCTGCTCGGCGTACAGCCGGACGTTGTCCAGGGCCACCCCGGCCCGGCTCGCGACGTCGACGAGATCGGCGATGTCGGCGCCCGTGAAGCCGATGCTGCCCGCGCCGCGGAAAACCGTCAGCAGGCCGATCGTGCGTTCGCGGCCACGCAGCGGCAGGACGAGCGTCGACGTGGGGTCGAGCCGCTGGAAGACCTCCCGCGCCTCGCCCGGCTCCAGGACCGCGGAGATCGCGCGCGCCGCGTCCTGGTCGACGAAGACCGGACGGTTGTCCCGGACGGCCTGGGCCAGGAACGAGTCGTCGCTGAGCGAGGGGATGCGCAGCTCGAGGTACCGGTCGACCAGCGGACGGTACGCGGGGTCCGCGTGCCAGCCGGCGACGTCGCGCAGCCCGCGGCGCCAGACGTCGCGGCCCTCGGCCGACCCCGTCCCGGCAGACACGTGCGGAGTCGAGTAGTCGATCAGCGTGACGGCACTCCAGTCCGCCCACGGACCCACCACGACCTCCGCGAGGTGGGCCACGGCGAGCTCCTCGTCGAGGGTGCCGGTCAGGACGTCCGTGATGCTCGACAGCAGCCTCGCCCGTTCGGCGGCGCTCTCGGCCCGTTCCTGCGCACGCCGGCGCTCGGTCACGTCGACGAAGTAGACGGCCAGCCCGTCCGGCGCGGGCCATCCCCGCACCTCGTACCAGCGGTCGAGCGGGGGCGGGTAGTACGCCTCGAACTCGACCGGCTCGCCCGTCTCGACCGCTCCGCGGTAGTGCGCCTCGAAGTCGCTGTCGACCGCGTCGGGGAACAGGTCCCAGATCACGTCGCCGACGATCGGCGAGCCGATGCCGCCGAGCAGCCGGTGCGCCTCGGAGTTGAGGAACGTGAAGCGCCACTGGGGGTCGAGCTGGAAGAACGCCATGGGCATGGCCTCCAGCAGCCGGGCGACGCGGGCCTCCCCCTCCTGGACCGCCGTCGTGTCGTACGCCGCCCCGAGCAGGCGCACCGCCGCACCGTGCGGACCCGCCAGAGCACGGCCACGGGCGGTCACCCACCGGACGACGCCGTCGGGCAGCACGACCCGGTACTCGGCGGCGTACGTGCCGCAGGTCTCGACGGCCGTCGTGAGCGCGTCCGCCACGCGGGCACTGTCGTCGGGGTGGACCAGCTGGTGGAAGGACTCGACGTCGGCCCCGAAGACCTCGTCGCCCAGGCCGAAGAGCTCGCGGATCCGGTCGTCCCACCGCACCTCACCGGTGCCGATGCTCCAGTCGAACGCGCCGACGCCGGCCGCGTCGACCGCGAGCTGCCAGACCAGCCGCTCGTCCTCGTGCTCGTCGGAGAGCACCGCGAGCTGCAGCTCGGTGACCGCGGACGTCCCGAGCTGTTCCAACAGCTGCAGGTCCTGGTCGGACCACTCGCGCGGACCCGGGCCGTAGACGCACAGCACGCCGACCGGCTGGTCCCGCACCACGAGCGGCACGCCGAGGTAGGAACGCAGGTTGCCGGCCCGCACCGCGGCGAGGTCGCGCAGCCGGTCGTCGTCCAGCGCGTCGAAGACCATCATCGGGACTCCGCCGCCGGCGGTGACGGCGCACACCGCGCCGTCCGCCGGGGTCTCCACACCGACGTCGTCGAGCGAGGCCCCCACGCCGCCGACGATGGTCTGCACGTCCGAGATCAGCGACACGTGCGCCGACGGCGTGTCGAGCAGCCGGGCCGCGAGCGCCGCCACCTGGGCCAGGGCGGTCTGGTCGCCCGCCGCAGCCGTCAGCTGACGGACGAGGTCGTCCCTCGCGCCGGTGTCGCCGCGCAGCCCCGCGAACGGGTTGGCGCTGTCGGTGGTCACCGGAGCACCCCCGCTGCGGTCTCGTACGACGCCGCGATCTCCACCCACATGCCGCTCACCTTTCACAGCTCTTGCCCGGAGCGACACATGCGGCTCAAGTCCCCAGAATCCTAACGCCCCCCGCGGCTCATGAGTCGCCGAGGACCATGCCGCCGGCGATCCAGCCCACGGCGGTGACCGGCGCCGCGGAGCTGCCGGACAGCTGCCGCGGCAGGACCGAGGCGTCGACCACCCGGAGCCCGTCCGTCCCCCGGACGCGCAACCGGTGGTCGACGACGTCGTCGTCCGCCGGGCCCATCGCGCACGAGCCGACCGCGTGGTAGATCCCGCCCCCGGATCGCAGCGCATAGCCGACGACGTCCTCGGGCGTCGCCACCGTGGGGCCGGGGAACACCTCGTCCGCCACGAGGTCGGCGAGCGGTCCCGTGGCCACGACGCGGCGAGCGTGCTCGAGGATCGAGCCGGTCGCGGCCCGCTCCGCCTCGTGCTCGAGATAACGCGGCGCGACCACCGGGACGGCGTCTGCGCCCAGGTGGACGCTCGAGGGGGTGGTCGGCCGCACTGCGTAGCCGGTGAACAACATCCCCGAGTACGGCGCCAGCTGCATGCGCGCAGACGTCTCGTCGAGCGCCATGGGCACCCAGACGCCCTGGACGTCGGGGCGGTCCACGGCGGGCGAGGACCGGAACACGCTCACCACGTCGTACCCGCTGGTCGCCACCGGTCCGCGACGGGTGGCCAGGTAGCGGGCGCCCTCGACCAGCTGCTTCGGCCGGGTGTTGAGCCGCTCGGTCGGACCGCGGCGATCGCGGAAGCGGACCTGCATGCTCACGGCGCGCTGCTCGATCATCCGCTCGCCCACGTTCGAGCTCTCGACCACCGGCGTCACCCCGGCTGCCGTGAGGACGTCCGGGCGACCGATCCCGGAGCGCTCGAGCAGCAACGGGCTCTCGACCGCGCCGGCTGCCACGAGCACCTCCCGCCGGGCACGCACCTCGATCATGCGACCGCGCCGTTCGACGAGCACGCCCACGGCGCGGGTCCCGTCGAGCAGCACCCGGTCGACCCGGGCACGGGTCAGGACCGTCAGGCTGCCCTGGCGGCCGGACGGGCGGAGGAGCGCGGCCGCGGTGACGCGGCGGCCGTCCCGGATCGTGGCCGGCGTGAAGCCGATGCGCTCGTCGTCGGCAGCGTTGACGTCGTCGGTGCGTCGCAGCCCGAGCGAGGCGGCGGACGAGAAGAGCGCCTCGGTCACGTCGTCGCCCTCTGTCGGGACCGAGACCCCCAGCCGCCGCTCGAGCGATGCGTACGCGTCCGCGAACGCCCGCGCGTCCCAGCCCGGGTTGCCCGCCGCCGCCAGCGCGTCGGCGTCGGCCCGGGAGCCACGGACCCACATCATCCCGTTGACCAGCGTCGAGCCGCCGACCCCGCGTCCGCGCATCCAGACCTCGGCGTCGCCACCCGCGACGGCCCGCGTCGGGTACCGGTGGGTGTAGGTCTTCGAGCGGAGCGTGACGTAGAAGGCGCGAGGGACGGCGATCAGCGGGTTGCGCGCCGGTCCGCCGTGCTCGACCAGCAGGACCGACACCCCCGGCTCCGCCGCCAGGCGGCCCGCCAGCGCGCAGCCGGCGGCGCCGGCCCCCACGACCAGGTAGTCCGCGATCACCTGCCAGGACCTCCACGGACGACGGAGTCCCGACGCGGCAGCAGGCACGCCACCGAGCGCTCACGCACGGCCCCCCACCACACGCCCGCACCGTAGGCCAGGTCGTCGGCGCGCCGGGCCAGCGTGAACCGCAGGACGTCCAGGTCCGTCCCCGACGACCGGTGGGTGGCCACCCCGTCGGCGAGCACCATCACGGCGACCGCGCGGCGGGCACGCGGCGAGACGACGGCCAGGACGGCCGTGACCGGCCACCAGTGCCGCAGGGCAAGACCCGACGCCTGCTTCGCCAGGGCGACGTCCGCGGTGCGCGCGAGGCCGAGACGCTGCTGGAAGGAGAGCTCGGGGAGCCGCCGGCCGGCGTCGTGGAGGGTCCACGCGCTGAGCCCGGCGGCGATCGCCCACGACCACCGGCGCTGCAGCAGGACGCCGGCGACCGTCAGGGTGCTGGTCGGGGACAGGATCGCGGGCGCCACCTTGTCACCGTGCCGCTGCGCCAGCAGGGCGGCGGACGTGCCGTAGAAGGCCTTGCGGCCGAGCCAGCTCCTCACGGTGCGCCGCACCTCGTGGCCCACCTCGACCTCCGCGACGTAGCGGACCCGGTGCCCGGCGTCGTGCAGCCGCCAGACGAGATCCACGTCCTCGCCGCAGCGCAGCCGCGGGTCGAATCCGTCGCCGAGCAGCTCGACCCTCGCGACCAGGCACGCGCTGGGGACGTACGCGACGGGCGACCACGGGCGGACGGTCGCGGACCGGGGACCGAGATCGAGCGACCCCATGGCGTCGTCGTACCGCTCGAACCACCGCGTGCCACCGTGCGACCGGATGCGCGGCGCGGCAGCGGCCAGGCCAGGATCGGCGAAGTGGGCGGCCAGCTGCCCGAGCGCCGACGGCGCGACCTCCACGTCGGAGTCGACGAAGGCGACCAACGGCGTCCGGACCGAGCGCAGCCCGGCGTCCCGTGCGGCGGCGGGGCCCACGTTGCGGTCCAGCCGCACCAGCGCTGCACCGTGCCGCTCCACCACCTGGGCCAGGGCCCGCGGATCGGCCGACCCGTCGTCGACGACGACACACGCGACGTGCCCCGACAGCGACGTCAGCAGGCGGTCCACACCCCTGGCGTTGTCCTTGACGGGCACCACCACCGTCACCGAGTCCGGGCCCGGCGCAGCGCCGACGTCCGGCACCGGGTCCGCCAGGTCGAGGTCGAGCAGGCGCGCCGCGAGCATCGCGGTGACCGGCGAGGAGACCACCAGCGAGCGGTCGGCCAGCAGCGACCGGGCCGTGGCGGACAGCCGCAGGAAGCGCCAGCCGGCCGGCACCACCGGGCCCAGCTCGACGTCGTCGTGGAGACGGACGGCGAACCCGTCGGGCAGCGCGGTGGCGCCGGGCGTCACCGCGCTGGGGCGGTCGAGGGCTGGAGCAGCATGCCGCGCGCGTTCGTCTCGGCGTGGCGGATCCGCTGGACGATGTCGTCCATCATCACCGCCAACGTCGCCGCGCCCTGCTCGGCCGAGGCTCCGGCCGGGTCGCCCAGCACGCCGTTCGGCGAGACGGCGCCGATGCCGCCGGCCATCATGAGCGGCAGGATGTCGGCCAGGGGGCGGGTCTCCCCCGCCTCCGCCCGGTCCAGCCGCACCGAGCCCGGACGAAGGTGCAGCATCAGCGACGTCTCGGTGATGCCCGCGTGGAGGTCGACCTCCTCCGTCGCGCACGGGACCCAGGCGACGTCGTGCTCCTCGGCGATCATCTGGAACGTCGCCTTCGCGAGCGAGGAGACGTTGCCGCCGTGCGCGTTGACGAACACGATCCGTCCCGCCCAGGTGCTCATGGACCGGACCAGCTCGATGACGAAGCCGTGCAGCGCCTCGGAGCCGATCGAGCAGGTCCCGGCGAAGGACTGGTGCTCGCCGCTGGCCCCGTACGAGACGGGCGGAGCGACGAGCACGTCACCTCCGAGGGCGTCCGCCACCGCGTCGGACACCGCCACCGCGATGGCGGTGTCCGTGTCGAGCGGCAGGTGCGGCCCGTGCTGCTCGATCGACCCGACCGGGACGAGCACGAGCGGTGCCGGACCGATCTCGGTCCAGGTCGCATCGGCGAGCGGTGCACTCATGTCAGGCCGTCGCCTGGGACGCGACGTCGGACGCCACGGCGGCCGGTCCGGCCGAGCCGAGGCGGCGCTCGAAGCCGTCCGGGATGACGAGGTGGTCGCGGCTGAGCTCGTCGATCGACGACAGACCCATGCCCAGCAGGGCGGAGTCGACGCCGCCGCGCAGGATGTCGATGACGTTGCCGACGCCCTGCTCGCCGTTGGCCGCGAGGCCCCAGAGGTACGCGCGCCCGATCATCACCGCGCGGGCGCCCATCGCGACCGCCTTCACCACGTCGCTGCCGCGGCGGATGCCGCCGTCGAGGAGGACCTCGATCTCGTCACCGACCGCGTCGGCGATCGCCGGCAGCGTGCGGATCGGGGCCGGCGTGCCGTCGAGGTTGTTGCCGCCGTGGTTGGACACCGAGATCGCCGTGACCCCTGCGTCCACCGCGCGCCGGGCGTCGTCCACGCGGCAGACGCCCTTGAGCATGAACGGCTTGCCGCTGAGCTGGTGCCACTGCTCGCGCATCCACTCCACGTCGTCCCACGTCGGGGGCGGCGTGGTCATCCACTCGTAGTAGGCACCGAAGAACGTGGGGCCCTTCTGCTCGCCGGGCGCGGCCAGGTTGGGCGCGGTCAGGTCGGGCAGGTTGGTCGCGAACGACTTCAGCCAGCGCGGCTTGCGGACGACCTGCGGGGCGAACTTGAGGGCGGTCTTGAAGTCGACCTTCTCGGGGATCTCGGGGCTGCCCCAGTCGCGGCCCATCGAGAACGACCAGTCGAGGGTCGCGATGAGTCCGACCGCTCCGGCGGCGTGCGCACGCTGCATGCGCTGGATCATGACGTCGCGGTCACCGGTCCAGTACATCTGGAAGAAGGTGCTGGGCGCGACCGCCGTGACCTCCTCGATCGACTTGCTCGCGAAGTTGGACAGGCTCATGACCGTCCCGCGGGACGCCGCGGCCTTGGCGACGGCGACCTCTCCCTCGGGGTGGACGGCCTGGACGCCCGTGGGCGAGATGATGACGGGCAGGGAGACGTCCTGACCCATCACGGTCGTGCTCATCGAGCGCTCGGGACGGTGCCCCGCGACGTGCGGGGCGAAGCCGAGCTCCATGAACGCGGCCTCGTTGTCGGCGGTGGACTGGCCGCGCTCGGAGCCGGCGACGAGGGCGCCGTACACCGAGGACGGCAGACGCTTCTTGGCGCGACGCTGGGCGACGGCGACGGACTCGAACCAGGGGTTCTGGGCCCAGGGATTCTTCGACATGGTGCAGGTTCTCGTTTCGTCAGAGGGTGAAGCCGGCGAGGGGGTTCTCGGCGCAGGCCGAGACCGGCGGCGCCTGGAGATCGTCCCGGCGGGACAGCGTGAGCATGACGGGCTGGTTGCGCGTCGGGTTCTTCTTGGAGTGGTCCTGGCCCTGGAGCGGGATGATCCGCTCCCCCGACGCCAGCGCCGTCTCGCCGTAGCCCTGGACGCACTCGGGGTCGGGTCCGTCGAGCGGCAGGCCGGTGAAGAACTTCGCGGCCATGCAGCCGCCGCGGCAGGCGTCGAAGAACGCGCACTTGGTGCACGCGCCCGAGGTCTGCGGCGCGCGCAGGTCGTTGAACAGCTCGGACATCTGCCACACGTTCTCGAAGCCACCGTCGGCCAGGATGTTGCCGGCCAGGAAGTTCTCGTGGATCGCGAACGGGCACGCGTACACGTCGCCGATCGGGTCGATCAGGCACACCACCCGGCCGGCACCGCACAGGTTGAGGCCGGGCAGGGCGCCGCCGCCGTCAGCCTCGCCGAACGCCGACAGGTGGAAGAACGAGTCGCCGGTCAGCACCTTCTCGCCGTTGGCCATCAGCCAGTCGTAGAGCTCGCGCTGCTGCTCGGGCAGCGGGTGCAGCTCGTCCCAGACGTCGGCGCCGCGGCCCGAGGGACGCAGCCGCGTCAGGCGCAGCGTCGCGCCGTACTGGTCGGCGATGGCCTTGAACTCGTCGAGCTGGCCGATGTTCTGTCGCGTGCAGACGACCGAGATCTTGGCGTCCTTGAAGCCGGCGTCCTGCAGGTTCTTCAGCGCGGTGATCGCGGTGTCGTACGAGCCGGGGCCGCGGACGTAGTCGTTCACCTCGGCGGTCGCGCCGTCGAGCGAGATCTGCACGTCGACGTAGTCGGTGCTCGCGAGGAAGCGGGCGCGCTCGGGGTTGAGCCGGACGCCGTTGGTCGAGAACTTCACGCCGACGTCGTGCGAGACGGCGTAGTCGAGCAGCTCCCAGAAGTCAGGACGGATCGTGGGCTCGCCACCACCGATGTTGACGTAGAACACCTGCATGCGCTGCAGCTCGTCGATGACGGCCTTGCACTGCTCGGTGGTCAGCTCGCGCGGGTCGCGGCGGCCCGAGGACGACAGGCAGTGCGCGCACTCCAGGTTGCAGGCGTAGGTGAGCTCCCAGGTCAGGCAGATCGGCGCGTCGAGACCCAGCTCGAACTGCTCGATCAACGTGCCGCCCTCGGGGCGGGCGACGACAGGACGGGTTTCCAGGATGGTCATGCGACGGCCTCTGTGCTCGTGGTGCGGGGGCGGATCATGTCGGTGGCGGCGAGGCCCCGCAGGGCGTCGACGTACCCGGGCCACTGCGACTCGGGCACGCCGACGACCTGCAGGGTCGACCGGACGTCGGGCTGGCCGGCGAGGCCGCGAACGACCTCGACGAGCTGCATGCGCTTGAGGAAGGTCAGCTTGCGGTTGCCGAAGTGGTACGCCATCGCGCCGAAGGGCTCAGGCCGCAGCGCGACGGCCGGTGACAGGTTCCACGCCTCGTCCAACATCTCGGTCATCTGTCGCTCGACTCAGTAGACGCCGCACATGCCGTCGATCGAGACTTCCTCGATGAGCGACTCGGCGGTGACGGGCGTGGCCTCGGTGTCGACGACGTCGACGGTCGGGGTCTGGTCCATGGTTCCTCCTGTGGTCGGGGTCACAGCCTCCTGTGACGTGAGACCACAGTAATGGCACTCAACGCCAAAAAGAAAGGGTGTTGACAAAACTGCTACGTTCCTCGCGTCATGACAGCCAGTTCTGCGCGCGCCCAGGGTCGCCCCTCGGCCACCGACCACGCGGCGATCGAGCGCGCGGCGTTCGCACTGTTCGCCGAGCAGGGCTTCGACGAGACGACGATGGAGGACATCGCCCGCGCCGTGGGGGTCGGACGCCGGACCCTCTTTCGCTACTTCCCCTCCAAGAACGACATCCCGTGGGGGCAGTTCGACGAGAGCCTCGAGTACTTCCGCCGCCAGCTCGCCGCGGTCCCTGCGGACGTCCCGCTCGCCGACGCCGTCCACGACGGCGTGGTCGCGTTCAACAGGTTCGACGACGCCGCGCTCGACCAGCACCGCTTCCGCATGCGCCTCATCCTCACGACGCCGGCCCTCCAGGCCCACTCGGCCATCAAGTACGAGGCCTGGCGCCGCGTGATCGCCGAGTTCGTGGCGCAGCGGCTCTCGTTGGAGCCGGACGGCCAGCTCCCGCGCCTCGTCGGCCACGTCAGCCTCGCGCTGTCCGTCGCGGCGTACGAGCAGTGGCTCGACGAGCCGGCCAGCTCGCTGACCGACCTGCTCGACCAGGGGCTGAGCCTGCTGCGGACGTACGCCGGGAGCGAACGACTCAGGCCCTGACCGGCACGTCTGTGCTGGTCAGGGCCTGAGTTTCGTGCTGTGGCAGGTAGAGGGTTCGAACCTCTGTAGGCTGAGCCGTCTGATTTACAGTCAGATCCCTTTGGCCACTCGGGCAACCTGCCGGGGTGTTGCCGGGGCAACGACAAGCAACACTATCGCAGGCGTTTAGTCTGAGAGAAATCAGACCCGCCGCAACGCCTCAGGAGCACCCCATGGCCGACTCGTCCTTCGACATCGTGAGCAAGATCGACCGGCAGGAAGCGGACAACGCGCTCAACCAGGCGGTCAAGGAGATCGCGACCCGGTACGACTTCAAGGGCACGGGCGCCGAGATCAAGTGGAGCGGCGAGTGGGGCATCGAGATCACCGCGAACGCCGACGAGCGAGCGCTCGCCGTGCTCGACGTGTTCAAGGACAAGCTCATCAAGCGCGGCATCTCGCTCAAGGCGCTGGAGGAGGGTGAGCCCCGCCAGTCGGGCAAGGACGTCAAGATCAACTGCGACCTCGGCGAGGGCATCAGCCAGGAGCAGGCCAAGAAGGTCTCCAAGCTCATCCGCGACGAGGGACCCAAGGGCGTGAAGGTCCAGATCCAGGGCGACGAGCTGCGGGTCACCAGCAAGAAGCGCGACGACCTCCAGGAGGTCCAGCAGCTCCTCAAGGGCGCCGACCTCGACTTCGCCGTGCAGTTCACGAACTACCGCTGAGCCCACGCTCAGGGCAGGTGGCGCAGCAGGAGGTCGGGCCAGGCGCTGAGGACCAGCAGCGCCGCGGTGCCCAGCAGCACCGTCGACTTGGCGAAGCGCACCGACACCGGCGGGGACGGGCTGACGTACGGCTCGCCGTCGGGTCGGTCGCAGAGCCGCACGACCAGGCGCAGGTAGTACGCGAGACCCAGCATCACGTTGATGCCCATGACGACCGCGAGCCAGACGTGCTCTGACTCGACGACCGGCCGGATCACGACGTACTTGGTCACGACGCCGATGACCGCGGGCGGGAAGCCGGCCAGCACCAGCGTCGCGACGACCAGCGGGATGCCCATCCACGGGTCGGTGCGCGCCAGGCCCTTGAGCTCGTCGAGCCGGGTGCTCCCCCGCAGCCGCAGCACGACCGACAACGCGGCGAACGCGACGAGGTTGGCCAGGGCGTAGACCGCGAGGTACTGCACCGGCGCGCTGAGCCCCTCGAGGGTGAGGACCGCGACCGACGGGGCGACCAGGAACCCGGCCTGGGCGATCGACGACCAGGCCAGGAGGCCGACCGCGTCGCTCTGGCGCAGGGCGCCCAGGTTGCCGATCGTCATCGTCGCGGCGGCCACGACGGCCAGCACCGGCTGCCACGTCTCGTACGCGACCGGGAGCGCCACGTTGACCAGGATCAGCAGCGAGCCGACCGCGGCGGCCTTCGAGACCGTCGAGAGGAAGCCCGCGACCATGACGGACGCCCCGCCGTACGCGTCGGGGACCCACGCGTGGAACGGCACCGCGCCGAGCTTGAACAGCAGCCCGACGAGCGTCAGGACGACCGCCACCGCGACGACGCCCTCCGGCACGTCGGGCTGCGCCAGCGCGCCGCGGATCGCGTCGTAGTCGAGGGACCCGGTCACGCCGTACAGCAACGAGATGCCCATGAGCGTGATGGCCGTCGAGACGACCGAGGCAAGGAAGAACGTCCACGCCGACCGGATCGCGACCCGGTCCCCCTGGCGCAGGCCCACCAGGGCGATCGAGGGCAGGGACAGCAGCTCCAGCGAGACGACGAGGGTCACGAGGTCGCGCGCGGTCACCATCAGCACCGCTCCCGCGGCAGCGCTCATCAGGAGGAAGTGGAACTCCCCCGGTGGCATCGCGGTCTCGAAGTTCATGATGTTCGAGGCCACGAGCACGAACAGCGTGCCCACCAGGATGATCGCCGTCAGCGCGAACGTGTACCTGCCCGTGTCGTCGCGGTACGTGTGCGCGAGCACCCCGGCACCGATGAGCGCGACCCCTGCCGGCAGCTCCGGGCCGTTCCAGGTGCGCCGCGGGTAGAACGCGTCGACGAGCAGCGCCACGAGGGCACCGGCCATGACGACCACGGCGGGGGCGACGAGATTCCAGTCGACAGGGATGTTCATCGGGCGAAGGACCTCGTGAGGGGATCGAACAGGTCAAGGACGGGATCGGGCCACAGGCCCAGCACCAGCGCGGCGACGACGAGCGTGCCGAGCACGACGAGCTCCCGCCGGTCGAGGTCGCGGTCGCCGGCGTGCGGCACGGGCTCGCCCTGTGCCAGCAGCCGGACGGCCCGCACGAAGTAGGCGGTCGTCAGCGCGATGCCCAGCACCGCCAGGCCCAGGGCCGTCCACGCGACCGGCCTGGTCAGCACGTCGCCGATCTCGTACGCCGCGCGCAGCGACAGCACCTCGCCCCAGAACGCGGCGAGACCCGGCAGGCCGAGACCGGCCACGGCGGCGAGGACGAAGGTGACCGCGAGCCACGGCGTGCGCGCGTAGAGCCCACGGCCGATCGCGGCCATCGACGCGGTTCCGAACCGGTCCTTCAGCGACCCGGCCGTGAAGAACAGCAGCGCGCTGATCACGCCGTGAGCGACCGAGCCGATCACCGCAGCCGCGAGACCGACCCGGCTCTGCGTCGAGATCGCGATCACCACGAATCCCATGTGACCGATGCTGGAGTACGCGATCAGGCGCTTGAGGTCGTCCTGCGCGTAGCAGGCCAGCGCGGCCCAGACCACGCCGATCGCACCGGCGACCGCGAGGTAGGGCGCGACGTCGGCGAACCGCGTCAGCAGCGGGCTGAACAGGATCAGTCCGTACGTCCCGAGCTTGAGGAACACGCCGGCGAGCAGCACCGAGCCGACGGTGGGCGCCGCGCTGTGGGCGTCCGGCAGCCAGGTGTGCAGGGGGACGACCGGCGTCTTGACGGCGAAGCCGATGGTCACCAGCACAGCCGCTGCCAGCGAGCCCGACATCGCCTCGTCGACCTGCAGCGAACCGCCGTCGAGGCCGATGACGACGATGCCGACCAGGATGAGCCCCGAGCCGGACACCGTGAAGAGCAGGAACCGCGTCGCCGCCGTCTGCGCCCCGTGGGTCACGTCCCCCCACCAGGCGATGACGAACCACATCGGGACGAGCGCGAGCTCGAAGAAGACGAAGAACACCAGCAGGTCGAGGGAGCTGAACACCCCGAGGGACGACGCGCTGATCACCAGGACGAGACCGACGAGCGCAGGTGCGGAGTCGCGGGCGACCAGCCACAGGCAGCACAGCACGCCGAGCCCGGCGGTCATGAGCAGGAACGGCCACGAGATCGCGGTGACGCCGAGGTGCAGGCGCGCGCCGATGGGCTCGATCCACGGCTCGTCGACCTCGCCCGACACCACGTCGCGCCCCTCCCACACGAGGGCGTACAGGACCAATGACACGGTCATCGCGGCCGCGCCGAGCCACGCCGCGACGGGGCCGGAGACCCGTGCGCGGCCGATCAGCAGCGCGAGGCCGACGACGGCGGGGACGAGGAGGGCGGCGACGATCATGCCCGGCTCACCCCGATCACCACGAGGAGGAGCACTCCGGCGGTCATGAGCGTCGCGTAGCGCTGCACGTTGCGCGACTGGGCGAGCTCGAGCAGACGGGACGTGCCGGCCGCCAGTCGCGTCCCGGCCCGGGGGTACGCGTCGAGCGCCTCGTCGTCCAGGTCGACGACGGTCCGGGAGACGCCCCGGACCGCGGCGGGGATCCAGCGCGAGAAGGGCCGGTCCAGCCCGAGCTCCGCGGTGAGCGGCCGGACGTCGAGGTCGAGGGACGATCCGCGGCGCCACAGCAGCACCACGAGGCCGATGCCTGCGGCGGCGATCGCCGTGCTGAGCAGGCCCATGCCGAGGTGGACGGGCTGCCCGATCGAGAGCGCGAACGTCGCGGCGGCGAGCACGACCAGCGGGCCGATCATCGCGCGCGGCGCCTCGCCCTTCGCGTGCCCCTCGGGAGCGCTGCCGAAGAACGCCGTGAGCCACAGCCGGGTCGCGTACGCCGCGGTGAGGAAGGCCGTCACGAGTGCGACGGCCAGCAGCCCGTACGCGGTGCCGTCGGCGAGGCCGCCGTCCCGGCCGGTCGCCCGGTCGATCGCGTGCAGCACCGAGTCCTTGGTGAAGAAGCCGGCCGTCGGGACGACGCCGGCGAGGGCCGCGAAGCCGATCGTCATCGTCCAGAAGGTGACCGGCATCGAGGCCCGCAGGCCGCCCATGGCCGCGAGGGCGCTCGAGCCGACCGCGGCCATCAGGCAGCCGCACCCGAGGAACAGCAGCGCCTTGAACGCGCCGTGCGAGACGAGGTGGCTGATGCCGGCGTCCGGGTCACCTGCCGCGACGGCCGCGAGCATGAGGGCGAGCTGGCTGACGGTCGACCACGCGAGCGCCCGCTTGAGATCGGTCTGCACGAGGGCCATCAGTGCCCCGAGGAGCATCGTGATGCCCGCGACGACCGCCATCGTGGTGAGGACGACCGTCGAGTCCGCGTAGAGGAAGAACAGCCGGCCCGCGAGGTAGACGCCCGCGGCGACCATGGTCGCGGCGTGGATCAGGGCCGTGATCGGCGTGGGGCCGGGCATCGCGTCGGGCAGCCAGCTGTGCAGCGGGAACTGCGCGGACTTGCCGATCACCGCGACCAGGAGCAGCAGGCCGATCGCGGTCGCGTTCTGCGTGCCCGCGGCGGCGGCCACCTGCGCGCCCAGGATGTCGTACGTCCCGTAGGTCTGCCCGATCACCAGGATCGCCAGCACCAGCCCGAGATCCGCGGTGCGGGTCATCAAGAACGCCTTCGCGGCCCCGGCGCGGGCCTCGGCGCTCTGCCATTCGTGCCCGATCAGCAGGTAGGAGCACAGGCCCATCACCTCCCAGCCCACCAGCAGCACCCACAGGTTCGTCGTGCCGACGACCGCGAGCATCGCGACCAGGAACAGGACGATGACCAGCGCGTACGAGCGGTACCGGGGATGATGGCCGAGAAACGCCGTCGAGTAGATCTGCACCAGCAGGCCGATGCCGACGGCCAGCAGGACCAGCTGGGCGCTGGTGGGGAGCAGGAACAGGTCCGGGGACAGCGAGGGCAGCGGGGGCCCGTCCGGACGCGGCTCCGCGACCCACGCGAAGAATCCGCTGTCGCCCACGTGCGGGACCGCCCAGACCGCGGCGGCGATCGCGAGCGCAGCGGTCAGCGCGACGTACGCCCAGTGGCGTCCCACGACCCGGCTCATCGGCCCACCTCGTCGACGTCGACAGTGCGCAGCGCGCGGAAGAGGGCCAGCACGATCGCCAGCCCGAGACCGATCTCCGCCGCCGCGATCGTGATGGTGAACAGCGTCAGCACCTGCCCCGAGTGCAGCGCGTCGGCGAACCAGGCGTCGAAGGCGACGAGGTTGAGGTTGACGGCGTTGAGCATCAGCTCGACCCCGAGCAGCATGAGGACGGCGTTGCGGCGGGCCAGCACCCCGTACAGGCCGATCCCGAAGAGGGCGGACGCCAGCACCAGCGGATACAGCAGCGGCATCAGCGATCAGAGCCTGACCGGGAGATCACGATCGCCCCGATCAGCGCGGCCAGGAGCACCCCGCTGAGGATCTCGAACGGCAGGACCCAGTCGTTGAACAACGCGTCCCCGATCGAGCCCGCCGTGCCGATGCGGCGTCCCTCGATCTCCTCGCCGCGGAACCCCGCGACCATCGTGGCACCGAGGCCGACGGCCGCGACCAGGCCCACGAGGGCGGCGATCCAGCGGTTGCCCGTCACCTCCGCGGAGCGGGAGCCGCTGGGCTGGCGCGTCAGCATCAGGGCGAAGATGACCAGGACGACGACCGAGCCGACGTACACCAGCACCTGCACCCAGGCGACGAACTCGGCGGTCATCAGCACGAAGCAGCCCGCGACGGCGCCCAGCGTCACCACGAGCCACAGGGCGGAGTGCACCAGCTGGCCACTGGTCATGGACAGCAGCGCCGAGCCGACCGCGACGACGGCCAGCACGAGGAAGACGATCTCGGACAGGCTCATGCGTCCTCCTGCGGCAGCGACGCCCGGTACGCGTCGAGCTCCTTGCCCTGCTCCGCGCCGGGATCGAGGGGCTGCGGCGGCGGGACGCTGTCCATCCAGGTGCGCAGGCGATTCATGTCGTGGGTGAGGTCCTTCAAGTCCCCCTCGGCGTACGCGAACTCCGGCGACCAGTGCAGCGCGTCGAACGGGCAGACCTCGACGCAGATCGAGCAGTACATGCAGATCGAGTAGTCGATGTCGAAGCGGTCGAGGACGTTCTGGCTGCGGTCGCGCCCGCCGGGAGTGGTGGCCGGGACGGTCTCGGTGTGCGAGTCGATCGTGATGCACCACGACGGGCACTCGCGGGCGCACAGCATGCACGACGTGCAGTTCTCCTCCTGCAACGCGATCACGCCGCGGCTGCGCGGCGGCAGCTCCGGCTCGACGTCGGGGTAGTGCGCCGTGACGCTGCGGTGCGTCAGGTTGCGCCAGGTGACGGCGAGCCCCTGCAGCAGTCCGCCGCCCCAGAACCGGCCGGTCATGCGACCACCACCACGGTCGTGAGCGTGATCTGCGCGAGGGCCACCGGCACCAGCACCTTCCAGGCGAGGACGTTGACCTGGTCCTCGCGCAGGCGCGGGTACGCCACACGGGCCCAGATCACGAGGAACGAGACGGCGACGACCTTGAGGAGGGTCCAGATCCAGCCGAGCTGGTCCGACCACGGACCGGCCCAGCCGCCCAGGAACAGCACGGTCGTCAGAGCTGCCAGCACGACGATGCCGGCGTACTCGGCGAGCAGGAACATCGCGAACCGCATGCCGCCGTACTCCGTCAACGGACCCATCACGAGCTCCGCGTCGGCCACCGGTGCGTCGAACGGCGGACGTTGCAGCTCGGCGAGCCCCGCGACGAAGAAGACCACGAGACCCGGCAGCTGCAGCAGGAGCCACCACGGCTCCCAGGCGTCCGCGATGCCGATCAGCGACAGCGTCCCGGCCGCCATCGCGACGCTCGCCGCCGCCAGCACCATCGGCAGCTCGTACGACATGAGCTGGGCGGCCACCCGCAGGGCGCCGAGATAGGAGTACTTGTTGCCGCTGCCGAGACCGCCCATCAGGGTGCCCAGCACGCCCACGCTCATCGCGGCGAGGACGAAGAACAGCCCCAGGTCGAGGTCCTGGCCGATCAGGTTGCCCTGGCCGAAGAACGGGCCGAGCGGGATGGCCAGCAGCGCCACGAGGTACGGCACGAGCGCCACCGCCGGGGCCAGCTCGAACACGCGACGGTCGGCGGCGGCCGGCGTGATGCTCTCCTTCTGGGCGAACTTGATGCCGTCCGCCACGAGCTGGGCCCAGCCGTGGAAGCCGCCGGCCGCCATCGGGCCGACGCGGCTCTGCATGTGCGCCATCGCCTTGTGCTCCATCTGCCCCACCAGCAGCGGCAACGTCAGGAACGCTCCCAGCACGAGCAGGCAGCGCAGGACGGCGTCGAGGAGCTCACTCACGTGGCCCCCACTCCCCCGGCTCCGGCACGCCCGGAGGCTTGACCCGCCGGCGGCTCCGCCTGCGCGTGGAGTCCGCGGCGCTCTCCCCGGGCTCCTTGGCGCCCGGCCACGGCTTCGCGACGCGGGACGCGAGGACGAACTCCTTGCGCAGCGGGTGCCCCTCGAAGCCGTCCGGCAGCAGCAGGGGCGCGGTGCTGGCCGGCTCGGCGTCGGCGGTCAGGAAGGTGATGCCGAACATCTCGTGGGTCTCGCGCTCGTGCCACGAGGCGCCGGCGAACACGTCCGCGACCGAGGCGACCGTCGGCTCCTCGCGGTCGAGGTACGTCACGAGGAGCAGGTGGTCCAAGGGGTGCGCGCCCTCGCCGAAGGTCGGGACCCGCGCGAGGTGGACCACGAGCCGGAACCCGTCGGGCAGCTCGTCGACCGCGGAGAGCCAGTCGAAGAAGGTGTAGCCGTCCTGCTTCAGGCCCGCGACGGCGTCGTGCCAGGCGCCGGTCTCCACGACGCGGTGCGGAGGGCCGAAGGCATTGAGCTCGATCGTCACTGATCGACCACCGGCGGAGCCGGGACCCGCGGGCTCAGCAACGACGTGGTCGACCGGGTGTAGCGCTGCGAGAGGTCCTCGCCGGCGATCTTCTCCTGCAGCGTGACGATGCCGTTGAGCAGGGCCTCGGGCCGGGGCGGGCAGCCGGGGACGTACACGTCCACCGGGATGATCTGGTCGACGCCCTTCGTGACGCAGTACGAGTCCCAGTAGGGCCCGCCGGAGTTGGCGCACGAGCCGAAGCTGATGACGTACTTGGGCTCGGGCATCTGGTCGTACAGGCGCTTGATGGCCGGCGCCATCTTGTCCGTGACGGTGCCCGAGACGACCATGAGGTCGGCCTGCCGGGGACCCGGGGCGAACGGGATGACGCCGAGCCGGATGAAGTCGTGGCGCGACATCGAGGTCGCGATGAACTCGATGGCGCAGCAGGCGAGACCGAAGTTGAAGACCCACAGGGAGTACTTGCGGCCCCAGTTGAGCAGGTAGCGCGCGGGCTTCGGGGCGATCTGCGAGCCGATGCCGAGGCCGGGCGCGGCGACGGTGGGCATCGGGAGGTTCACGGGGTCCACGACAGCACCCCCTTGCGCCAGGCGTACGCGAGGCCGACGACCAGGATGCCGACGAAGATCGCCATCTCGGCCGCGGCAGCCCGGCCGATGTCCTCCAGGACGACCGCCCACGGGAAGAGGAAGACCGCGTCCACCGCGAAGATCACGTAGAGGAACGCGTACACGTAGTAGCGGACGGTCGACTGCGACCAGCCCTCGCCGACGGGGTCGACGCCCGACTCGTACGTCATCGTCTTGTCCCGCTGCGCGACCCGCGGACGCAGGAGCCGGTTGACTCCCAGCATCGCGGTCGCGAGCACGATGCCGACGAGGATGATCACACCGACTGCGGCGTAGTCGTCCAGGTAGGCGCGCATGCCACCACTCTAGGCCGTTCGGCCCCCGGGCGGCTGCAGGCTACTCCTCGCCCTGGGCGAGCTCGGAGACGTGGTTCCACTTCTCCCAGGTCTCGATGCGCTTCTCGTAGTCCGCCTTCGCGATGCCCAGCGGCGCGGTGCCGAAGAAGACCCGCAGCGGCGGCTCCTGCGCGTCGACGATCTCGAGGATCGCGGCGGCGGACGCCTTGGGGTCGCCGGGCTTGGCGTTGCGGGTGGCGCGGCCCTGCATGGTCTTCTCGCGGAACGCCTCGTACGCCGGGTTCTGCTCGGAGTGCGAGGCCGAGTCGCCGCTCCAGTCGGTGGAGAAGCCACCGGGCTCCACGAGCGTGACGTGGATGCCGAAGTCCGCGACCTCCTGGGCCAGCGCCTGCGAGAAGCCCTCGAGGCCCCACTTCGATGCGTGGTAGATGCCGACGAGCGGGAACGCCGAGATGCCGCCGATCGACGAGACCTGGATGATGTGCCCGCTCCCCTGCTCCCGCAGGAACGGCAGCGCCGCCTGGGTGACCCAGAGGGCGCCGAACAGGTTCGTCTCGATCTGGGCACGGGCCTCTGCCTCGGTCAGCTCCTCGACGAAGCCGAAGTGGCCGTAGCCGGCGTTGTTGATGACGACGTCGAGGCGGCCGAAGTGCTCGTGCGCCTGCGCGACCGCGGCGAAGTCCGCGTCGTGGTCGGTGACGTCGAGCTGCAGCGGGAGGATCGCGTCCCCGAACCGCTCGACGAGGTCGTCGAGGGTGGAGGTGTCGCGTGCCGTGGCAGCGACCTTGTCGCCGCGCTCGAGTGCGGCGATGGCCCACTCCCGGCCGAAGCCGCGGGAGGCACCAGTGATGAACCAGGTCTTGGGTGAGGTCATGGACCCGACGTTACGACCTGGAGCGCGCTCCAGCACAACTGGAGACGGATGTGAGGCTCACGGCACCCGCAAGAACGTCACGGCGAAGTCGGCGTCCTCGGTCCACGGCACGAGGTCCCACGTCGCGAACCGCTGCTCGTGCACGAGCCCGGCCGCCGCGACGTCGGCGTCGAACGCCTCCAGCGCGTACTCACGGTCGGTCGCGAAGCCGACGACGACCCGGCCGCCGGGACGCACGGCGGCGCGCACCGAGGACAGGACGGACCGCTCGGAGTCCGGTGCGACGAACACCATGACGTTGCCGGCCATGACCGCCAGGTCGAACGGCTCCTCGTCCAGCGCCAGCGTCGCGAGGTCGGCGACGACCCAGCGCGGACCGGGATGGTCCTGGTCGGCGGCGGCGACGAGGACCGGATCGGCGTCGACGCCGACGACCGTGTGTCCACGGGCGTACAGCTCGGCGCCGACCCGTCCGGGACCACACCCGGCATCCAGGATGCGGGATCCGGGGGCCGCAGCCGCGTCGATCAGCCGGGCCTCGCCGGCCAGGTCGGCACCCTCTGCGGCCATGGTCCGGAAGCGCTCGACGTACCACTCGGAGTGGCCGTCCTTGGTGTCGGTGAACCAGCGGGGGCGATCGGTCATGCCTTCATCGTCGCCCACGGCCCCCTGCGGGCGTACCCTCGGCTGGTGAACGACACTCAGCGCGGTGCCGCCTTCGGCGTCGCCGCGTATCTCTGCTGGGGGTTCTTCCCCCTCTACTGGCCACTGCTCGAGCCCGCGGGATCGCTGGAGATCCTCGCGCACCGCTTCGTGTGGTCGATGGTGTTCGTCCTCGTGGCGATCACCGCGATGGGCAAGTGGCGCACCTTCCTGGCGATCGCGCACGACCGGCGGATGATGCTGATCCTGGCCGCGGCCTCCGTGGTCATCGCCGGCAACTGGGGTGGCTTCATCTACGGCGTCACCAACGGGCACGTCATCGAGACGTCGCTCGGCTACTTCATCAACCCCCTCGTGACGGTGATGCTCGGCGTCTTCGTGCTGAAGGAGACGATGCGTCCGGCGCAGTGGGTGGCCGTCGCGATCGGCACCATCGCCGTCGTGGTCCTGACCGTGGACTACGGCCGCCTGCCCTGGGTCGCGCTCCTCGTGGCCTTCTCCTTCGCGGCCTACGGGTTCTTGAAGAAGAAGGCGGACCTCGGCGCGTTCGAGGGCCTCGGCATGGAGACGGCGATCCTGTTCCCCGTCGCGCTGGCCTTCCTCGTCTTCCTGCAGGTGCGGGGAGACCTGGCCTTCGGCCACGA
Source organism: Aeromicrobium chenweiae (assembly GCF_003065605.1). GTDB lineage: Bacteria > Actinomycetota > Actinomycetes > Propionibacteriales > Nocardioidaceae > Aeromicrobium > Aeromicrobium chenweiae. The sequence goes on from NZ_CP026952.1 coordinate 3,185,267, forward strand.
GGGCGCGGGCAACGTCGCCCTCCTCGTCGGCACCGGTGTCGTCACCGCGATCCCGCTCCTGCTCTTCGGCGCGGCGGCCACGCGGCTGTCGCTGACGACGATCGGCCTGCTGCAGTACCTCGGCCCCATCATCCAGTTCATCGCCGGCCTGACGATCTTCGACGAGGACATGACCGGTGCGCGGTGGGTCGGCTTCGTCCTGGTCTGGACGGCGCTCGTGGTGTTCACCGCCGACGCGGTCCTCAGCAGGCGCCGGACGCTGCACCACACCGCGGAGTCCGCCGCGCTGTAGGCCTCAGCCGACGCGGGTCACCACGGTGTCGCAGAGCTCCTGCAGCGCCGAGCGGGCCGACGAGTCGGGCAGCTTGGCGAGCAGGACGCCGGCGGCGTCCGCCTCGGCGCGCACGTACGAGCGGGCCTCCGCCATCGCCGGGTGGTCGCGCAGCAGCGCGAGCGCCTCGGCGTGCTCGGCGTCGTCGGTGAGGGGCCGGCCGAGGAGCGTCCGCAGGCGCTCGCTCCCGGGATCGGTCGAGCGCAGCGCGATGAGCGTGGGCAGGGTGGGGACCCCCTCGCGGAGGTCGGTGCCCGGCGTCTTGCCCGAGTCGCCGGTCTCGCTGGCCACGTCGATGATGTCGTCCGCGAGCTGGAACGCCGCACCGATGCGCTCGCCGAACTCGGTCAGCGTCTCCTGGACGTCGGTCGGCGCGCCGGCCATCTTCGAGCCGAACAGTGCCGCGGTGGCGATGAGGGACCCGGTCTTGTCCGCGACGACCGCGAGGTAGTGGCCCAGTGCGTCCTCGTCGTCAGCGGGGCCGATCGTCTCGCGGATCTGGCCCTGGACCAGTCGCGAGAACGTGCGTGCCTGGATGCGGACGGCGTCCGTCCCCAGGTCGGAGACCAGGTCGGACGCCTGCGCGAACAGGTAGTCCCCGACGAGGATCGCGACCGAGTTGCCCCAGCGGGAGTTCGCGCTCGGGGCACCCCGCCGCACGTCGGCCTCGTCCATCACGTCGTCGTGGTACAGCGTCGCGAGGTGGGTCAGCTCGACGACCACCGCGGAGCGGGCCACGTCCGCCGCGACCGGGTCACCGAACTCGGCAGCCAGCATCACCAGCAGCGGACGGAAGCGCTTGCCACCGGCGTTCAGCAGGTGCGTGGCCGCCTCGGCGACCAGCCGGTCGGGGCTGTCGACCGCGGCCGCAAGCTGTCGTTCGACCTCCTCGACGCCCGCGAGCACACGGGCTTCCAGGGCGGTGTCGGTGAACGAGACACCCAGAGTGGACACGCGAAGCTCCTAGCACAACAGTCCCGCGAAGTGGTCAACGCACGAAGGCGCCCGCATGCTGCGCAAGATCCAGCACCGGTCCCGGAATGATACCGAGTCCCACCGTCGCCACCGTAGCCACGATGATCACGGCGCTCGTCAGCGCGCTCGGAACGGCCACCGTGGGGCCGTCTCCGACCGGGTCGGTGAAGAACATGAGCACGATGACCCGGACGTAGAAGTACGCGGCCAGGGCGCTCACCAGCACACCGATCACGACCAGCCACCAGAACCCGCCGGCGTACGCGGCGCTGAACACCGCCCACTTGCCGATGAAGCCTCCGGTGAGCGGGATGCCGGCGAACGACAGCATGAACAGCGCGAACGAGCCCGCGAGCCACGGCGACGTCCGCCCGAGCCCGGCCCACTTGGACAGGTGCGTCGTCTCGCCGCCGGAGTCACGCACGAGCGTCACGACCGCGAACGCGCCGATCGACGAGACGCCGTACACCGCGAGGTAGAACAGCACGCTCGACACCGACGTGATCCGGTCGGACGAGGCGACGCCCGCGTAGGCACCGACGAAGCCGACCAGCAGGAACCCCGCGTGGGCGATCGACGAGTACGCCAGCATGCGCTTGACGTCGGTCTGCGAGATCGACACGACCGCACCGAGGAACATCGTGATGATCGCGATCGCCACGATCGTCGGACGCCAGTCCCACTGCGAGCCGCCGAAGGCCACGAAGAAGACGCGCAGGAGGGCGAGGAACGCCGCGGCCTTGGTGCCGGCAGCCATGAAGGCGGTGACCGGCGTCGGGGCGCCCTGGTAGACGTCGGGCGTCCAGGTGTGGAACGGAGCCGCGCCGATCTTGAACAGCAGGCCGACCGCGATGAGGGCGGTCGCGGCCAGGAGCATGTTCTCGTCGCCGTCACGCGCGGACACCGCGGTGTCGATCGCGGACAGGTCGAAGCTGCCGGCGTAGCCGTACGCCAGGGCGATGCCGTAGAGGAAGAACACCGACGAGAACGCGCCGAGCAGGAAGTACTTGAGCGCGGCCTCCTGGCTGAGCAGCCGACGACGGCGGGCCAGCCCGCACAAGAGGTACAGCGGCAGCGACAGCACCTCGAGCGCCACGAACATGGTCAGCAGGTCGTTCGACGTCGCGAACAGCATCATGCCCACCAGGGCGAACAGCGCCAGCGGGAAGACCTCGGTGTGCTCGACCTTCAGCTTGACCGCCTCGGCCTCGGCGGCCGAGCCGGGGGCGTCCGCGGCACGACCCGTGAACGCGCTGAGCCCGCCCTCGAGCCGGCGCTCGGCGAACAGCAGCATGCTCAGCAGCCCGAAGACCAGCAGGATGCCCCAGGCGAAGACGCCGGGACCGTCGATCGACAGGGCACCCTCGGCGGCGATCTTGCCGCGGGCGACGAGATCGGCGTCGACGGTGTCGAGGTCGGTGTAGACCCAGACCGTGTCGGCGAGCGCCGCGACGATGCCGACGACCGCCAGCACGACCTGTGTCCGGAAGCGGGACGCGCGGGGCCAGAAGGACTCGACCAGGACGCCCAGGACGGCCGTGCCGGCGATGATGAACAGCGGTCCCAGCAGGGCGTACTCGATGTCGGGCGACGAGATCGGGGGCAGGTCCGTCGCGGTGATGAGGTTCCGCATCAGTGGCCTCCTTCCTCGTCCGTGGATGCTTCGATGGGCGCAGGTGTCCTCGGTGCCGGGTCACCCTTGCCGACGTGGCTCATGACCGTGTCGATGGCAGGTGAGATCGCGTTGAGCATCGGCTGCGGGAAGAAGCCCAGGGCGACGATCAGCACGATCGCCGGCGTCAGGGCCGCGATCTCGCGGGGCTCCAGGTCGGTGACGCCCTCGGCGCCCGGTTGCAGCGGCCCGGTCATCGTGCGCTGGTACATGATCAGGATGTAGAGCGCCGCGAGCACGATGCCGAGCGTCGCGACGGCGGCCGCGGGGATCGAGCGGGTGAACGTGCCGGCCAGGACCAGGAACTCCGACACGAACGGCGCCAGGCCCGGCAGTGACAGGCTCGACAGGCCGGCGACGAGCAGGACGCCGGACAGGATCGGGGCGATCTTCTGCACGCCGCCGAAGTCGCCGATGCGCGCCGATCCGCGGCGGGCGATCATGATGCCGGTGACGAGGAACAGCGCCGCGGTCGAGAGACCGTGGTTGAACATGTAGAGCGTCGCGCCGGCCATCGAGGTCGTGGTGAAGGCGAAGATGCCGAGGATGATGAAGCCGAAGTGCGACACCGACGTGAAGGCGATGAGGCGGCGGATGTCCTCCTGGCCGATTGCGAGCAGCGCGCCGTAGATGATGCTGATGACGGCGAGGACGATGATCACCGGGCTGGCCCAGTCCGCGGCCTCGGGGAACAGCCCGACGCACCAGATGATCATGCCGAACGTGCCGATCTTGTCGACCACGCTGACCATCAGCACCGAGGTGCCCGGCGTGGCCTGACCGGCCGCGTCGGGCAGCCAGGTGTGCAGCGGGAACAGCGGCGCCTTGATCGCGAACGCGGCCATGAAGCCCAGGAACAGCAGCCGTTCGGTCGTCTGGCCGTAGTCCAGGCCCTGCAGGTCAGCCAGCAGGTACGACGCGTCGCCCTGGCGCGAGCTGACGACGTACAGGCCCACGATCGAGGCCAGCATCAGCAGGCCGCCGACGAGGTTGTAGATCAGGAACTTCACCGCGGCGTACGAGCGGTGGGGGCCGCCGAACGAGCCGATGAGGAAGTACAGCGGGATCAGCGTCGCCTCGAACAGGACGTAGAACAAGAACGCGTCCGTGGCGGAGAACGCACCGATCGCGAGGCCCTCGACCGCGAGCATCCAGGCGAGGTACGCGTTGGTGCTGCGGGGGTCGGGCAGGCGGTCGCCGAGGGCCGCCAGCAGGACGATCGGGGTCAGCACCGTGGTCAGCAGGATCAGCGTGATGCCGATGCCGTTGACGCCCACCGCGTAGTGGACGCCGAAGGCACCGATCCACTCGTGGGTGCTGGTCAGCTGGTAGCCGCCGGAGTCGGGGTCGAACCTCGCGAGGGCGACCAGCGCCAGCGCGAGGGTGATCAGCGAGATGCCGAGCGCGATGGTCTTGGCCCGCAGCTGCGAGCCGGACTCACGCGGCAGGAACGCAAGGATCAGCGCTCCCGCGATCGGGGTCGCGGCGAGGATCGTCAGGATCATGCGAGGGTCACCGCCAGGAGGCACAGGACGAGGACGGCGACGCCGCCGAACATCGTGAGGGCATAGGAACGGACGTAGCCGGTCTGCGGCTTGCGCAGGAACTGCGAGGTGTCGCCCAGCCGGTCGGCCAGGCCGGTGACGAAGCCGTCGATGCCCCGACCGTCGAACCAGACCAGGAACCGGGTGAGGTAGCGGGTCGGCCGGACGACGACCGCGTCGTTGACCTCGTTGCCGTAGAGCTCGTGGCGGCCCGCGCGGGTGAGGACCGACACCTCGCGATCGGGTGGGGCCTCGGCCGCGATGGGCCGGCGCCCGTACGTCAGGAAGCCCAGCGCGACGCCGGACGCCGCGACCAGCGTGATGATCGCGGTCAGCGCGATCGCGGGGATCGCGAGCTCGTGGTGCTCACCGTGCCCGACGACCGGCTCCAGCCAGTCGACGATCCAGTCGCCGAGCAGCAGCAGGCCACCGAGCAGCGACAGGGCGCCGAGGGCGATGAGCGGGAAGGTCATGACCCGTGGCGACTCGTGCGGGTGGATGTCGTCCTTCCAGCGCTTGTCGCCGAAGAAGGTCATCATCATGAGTCGCGTCATGTAGAACGCCGTGACGCCGGCGCCGAGCAGCGCGCCCAGGCCGACCCAGAAGTTCTCGCCGAACGCGGTCTCGATGATCTTGTCCTTGGACCAGAAGCCCGAGAACCCCGGGAAGCCGATGATCGCGAGGTAGCCGAGCGCGAACGTCGCGAACGTGATCGGCATGGCCTTGCGCAGGGCGCCGTAGTGCCGCATGTCGACGTCGTCGTCCATGCCGTGCATGACCGAGCCGGCGCCGAGGAACATGTTGGCCTTGAAGAAGCCGTGCGTGATGAGGTGGAAGATCGCGAAGGCGTACCCGGCCGGGCCGAGGCCTGCCGCGAGCATCATGTAGCCGATCTGGCTCATGGTGGAGCCAGCGAGCGCCTTCTTGATGTCGTCCTTGGCGCAGCCGATCCAGGCGCCTGCGAGCAGGGTGACCAGGCCGACGATCATCACCGCGGTGCGTGCCACCTCGGAGGAGTCGAACACTCCCCCGCTGCGGACCACCAGGTAGACGCCGGCGGTGACCATGGTCGCCGCGTGGATCAGGGCCGAGACGGGGGTGGGGCCCTCCATCGCGTCGAGCAGCCAGCTCTGCAGCGGCACCTGCGCGGACTTGCCGCACGCGCCGAGCAGGAGCAGGAGACCGAGGGCGGTCGCGACCCCGTCCCCGGCACCCGGCGCGGCGGCGTTGACCGCGTGGATCGCCGTCGTGCCGAACTGGGCGAACATCAGCATGATCGCCAGCGCCATGCCGATGTCACCCACGCGGTTGACCACGAACGCCTTCTTGGCCGCGGCGGCCGCGGACGGCTTGTGCTGCCAGAAGCCGATGAGCAGGTACGAGGCGAGGCCCACGCCCTCCCAGCCGAGGAACAGCACCAGGTAGTCGCTGGCGAGCACGAGCGTGAGCATCGCCGCGATGAAGAGATTGAGGTACGCGAAGAACCGGCGGCGTCGCAGGTCGTGCTCCATGTAGCCGATCGAGTAGATGTGGATCAGCGTGCCCACGCCGGTGATCAGCAGGACGAACAGGCCCGAGAGCTGGTCGAACGTGAAGCCCATCTCGACGTGGAACGTCCCCGTGTCGATCCAGGTGAACAGGGACGTGGACTGCGAGCGGTCGTCGGCGTCCTTGCCCAGCAGGGACGCGAAGAGCACGACACCGAGCAGGAAGGACGCGGCCGATGCCGCGGTCCCGATGAGGTGGCCGAACCGGTCGGACTCCTTGCCCCAGACCAGGAGCACGGCGCTGCTGGCCAGTGGAATGGCAATGAGCAGCCACTGAAGATCGAACATGCGTGCTCCCCCTACGACTTCAGCAGGCTCGCGTCGTCGACCGAGGTCGTGCGGCGCGCGCGGTAGATGGACACGATGATGGACAGCCCGACGACGACCTCGGCGGCGGCGACGACCATCACGAAGAAGGCGGCCACCTGGCCGTCGAGGTTGCCGTGCTGGCGCGAGAAGGTCACGAAGGCGAGGTTCGTGGCGTTGAGCATGAGCTCGATGCACATGAACACGATGATCGCGTTGCGCCGGATGAGGACGCCGACCGCGCCGATCGTGAAGAGGATCAGCGACAAGGTGATGTACTCGTTCACTTCGGTCCTCCCATCCCGGGAGCGGAGGAGTCGGGGTCGTCCTCGTGCTCGAGCTGCTCGGCCGTCCGGGCCACGTTGTCCTCGAAGCCGCTGCGGATCTGGCCACGCTCGGCGATCGTCGGGGAGACCGAGGACTCCACCGGTGTGCCGTCCGGGAGCAGCGCCGGGGTGTCGACCGCGTTGTGCCGTGCGAACACGCCGGGCGTCGGGGCGTTGCCGGGGTGCCGGCCGGACTCGGCGTACTCGCGCATGCGGCGGGCCGCGATGTCGGCCTGGGTGTGGCGCTTGGTCAGGCGCTCCTTGTGGGCCAGCACCATCGCGCCGAGCGCGGCGGTGATGAGCAGGGCGCTGGTGAACTCGAAGGCCACGACGTACTTGCCGAACAAGAGCTTCGCCAGGCCGTACGGGTTGCCGTTCGCATTGGCCGAGTCGAGCCCCACGACCGCGCCGGTCACGGTCTGCCCGATCGCCAGGACGGCGGTCACGCCGAAGAGCAGACCGATGAGGATCGCGGCGGCGCGCTGGCCGGAGATCGTCTCGCGGATGGCCTCGGACGTCTCGACGCCCACCAGCATGAGGACGAACAGGAACAGCATCATGATCGCGCCGGTGTAGACGATGATCTGCACCGCGAACAGGAACGGTGCACCCTGGGCGGCGTACAGGACCGCGAGGCTGATCATCACGACCGCCAGCGCGAGCGCCGCGTGCACGGCCTTGCGGGCGAACAGCAGCCCCAGCGCGGCGATCACCATGATCGGCGCCAGCAACCAGAAGGTGGTCACGCCGTGGCCTCCCCGTTCTCGCCGGCCGAGCCCGTCGAGACCTCGACGATCGGCAGCGTCTTGCCACGGTAGTAGTCGTGCTGGTCGTCGCTGATCATCATCTCGTGCGGCGGCTCGACCATGCCCGGCAGCAGCGGGGCGAGCAGGTCGTTCTTCTCGTAGATGAGCGCCTCACGGTTGTTGTCGGCCAGCTCGTACTCGTTGGTCATCGTGAGCGCCCGGGTCGGGCACGCCTCGATGCACAGCCCGCAGAGGATGCAGCGCAGGTAGTTGATCTGGTAGACGCGCCCGTACCGCTCGCCGGGGCTGTGCCGGTCGCCCTCGGTGTTCGAGGCGCCCTCGACGTAGATCGCGTCCGCCGGGCACGCCCAGGCGCACAGCTCGCAGCCGATGCACTTCTCCAGCCCGTCCGGCCAGCGGTTGAGCTGGTGGCGACCGTGGAAGCGCGGTGCGGTGGGCACCTTCTCGAACGGGTACTGCTCGGTGACCGTCTTCTTGAACATGGTCCGGAACGTCACGCCGAAGCCGGCGATCGGGTCCCAGAGCGTCTCTTTGATCGGTGAGCTCATGACGAGGTCCTCTCGGTCGGAGCCGCGGTGGTGTCGGTGTCCTGGCCGGGCATGGGCGGGACGGGGTAGCCGCCGGCGAAGGCGTCCCACTCCTCGGGCTCCGGCTCGGGGTCGGGCTTGCCCTCGGGGATGAACATCGACAGGACGATGACCACGCCCGCGACGGCGGCGACGATCAGCAGGGTGCGCTGGTCGAGCATGTCCTCGCTCTTGAGCTTGCGGATGAACGCGACCGCGACGATCCACGCCAGCGAGACCGGGATGAGGATCTTCCAGCCGAAGTTCATGAACTGGTCGTAGCGCATGCGCGGCAGGGTGCCCCGCAGCCAGACGAACAAGAAGATGAAGAACAGTGTCTTGCCGAAGAACCACAGCAGCGGCCAGTAGCCGGTGTTGAAGTAGCCGTCGTTGATCTGCCCGATGCCGAACGGTGCGCGCCAGCCGCCGAGGAACAGGGTCGTCGCCAGTGCGGAGACCGTGACCATGTTGACGTACTCGGCGAGGAAGAACAGGGCGAACTTCAGCGACGAGTACTCGGTGTGGAAGCCACCGACCAGCTCGCCCTCGGCCTCCGGGAGGTCGAACGGTGCACGGTTGGTCTCACCGACCATCGCGATGCAGTAGATGACGAAGGACGGGAAGAGCGGGATGAAGTACCAGAGGTCGTCCTGGGCAGCGACGATCTCCGAGGTGGACATCGAGCCGGCGTACATGAACACCGAGACGAACGACAGGCCCATCGCCACCTCGTAGGAGATGACCTGGGCGCTCGAGCGCAGGCCGCCGAGCAGTGCGTAGATCGAGCCGGACGCCCAGCCGGCGAGCACGATGCCGTAGACGCCGATCGACGTGACCGCCAGGACGTACAGGACCGCCACAGGGAGGTCGGTGAGCTGCAGCACCGTCTTGGTGTCGGTGAACGGGATCGTCACCTCGGGACCGAACGGGATGACCGCCCAGGCCAGGAACGCGGGGATCGTGGCGAGGATCGGCGCCAGGATGTAGACGACCTTGTCGGCCGACTTGACGACGATGTCCTCCTTGAGCGCGAGCTTGACGCCGTCGGCGAGGCTCTGCAGCAGGCCGAACGGGCCGTTGACGTTGGGGCCGATGCGGTGCTGCATCTTGGCCACGACCCGGCGCTCGAACCAGATGTTGAACAGCGTGTAGAGCAGCAGGAAGACGAAGATGAGCACCGACTTGAGCGCGATCACCCAGAACGGCTCGTTCCCGAACAGGTCGCTCATGACGTGACTCCGCTCAGCGTGACCCGGTCGGTGTAGCCCGCACCGAGTGCGGCGCGCAGGCTCACACCGGAGTTCGACGGCGCCCAGACGACACCGTCGGGGAGGTCCGCGACCTGGGTCGGGAAGGTGACGCTGCCGACCGGGGTGGACAGTGTCGCCGGCTCGCCCGGTTCGACGTCGAAGGCCTTGAGGGTGGCCTCGCTCGCCCGCAGCACGGGTGGCCGCGCGGTCGCCTTGAACTTCTCCTGGCCGTCCTGACCGCGTGCGTCGTCGACGAGCAGTCGCCACGTGTCGAGCACGACGGTGCGCCGGTCGGCCGCCGACCGGGTCGGCTCCACGGTGGGAGCAGCGGCGCGGGTGCCGTCCCAGGGCCCGAGCTCGGTCATGGCCTGTCGGGCGGCCGAGACCGTCCGGAACCCCAGGGGCCGGCCCATCTCCTCGGCGATGCCGGCCAGCACCCGGATGTCGGTCAGCGAGCCCGGCTCGTGCAGGACCGCGTCGAACGGACGGACGCGGCCCTCCCAGTTCACGAACATGCCGGGGCGCTCCACCATCGGGGCGACCGGCAGCACGACGTCGGCCACGGCCGTCACGTCGCTGTGCCGGACCTCCAGGCTCACCACGAAGTCCGCGGCGGCGAGTCCCGCGCGGGCCGCGGCCGGGTCGGGCAGGTCGTCGATCTCGACGCCCCCGACCAGGAGTGCGCGGACCGCGCCGCTCTGCGCGTCGGCGAGCATCTGCGTCAGGTCCCGTCCGGTCGCGGCGGGGACCGTGGGGACCCCCCACGCGACGGCGAGGTCGGTGCGCGCCTCGGCGTCCTCGAGCGGGCGCCCTCCGGGCAGCAGGTTGGGCAGGCAACCGGTCTCCACCGCGCCGCGGTCGCCCGCGCGGCGAGGGATCCACGCCAGGCGTGCGCCGGTGCGTCCGGCCGCGGCGACCGCGGCGGAGAAGCCGCCGGGCACCGAGGCGAGGCGCTCGCCGGCGAGGATGATCGCTCCCTCGGGCAGGTCGAGCGCCGCGAGGGCCGCGGGCTCGTCGCCGGGGACCGTGCGGATGAGCTCGCCGGACATCTTCGCGAGCCCTCGCGTCGTGTGGCTCGCGATCGAGACGACCTTGACGCCGTGGGCGCGGGCCCCCTTGCGCAGCCGCAGGAACACGCTGCCGTTCTCGTCCTCGGGCTCGAAGCCGACCAGGACGACCGTGGACGCCCGTTCGAGGTCCGCGAACCGGACGACCAGCTGCGTGGCCGCGACGTGCGACGCGAGGAAGGCGGCTTCCTCGGCGGAGTGGGCCCGGGCGCGGAAGTCGATGTCGTTGGTACCGAGGACGGTCCGGGCGAACTTGCTGTACGCGAAGGCGTCCTCCGCGGTCAGCCGGCCACCGGGCAGCACGCCCACGCGGCCGACGGCGGCCTGCAGGCCGCGGGCGGCGATCGCCAGGGCCGCGGGCCACGACGCCGGCTCGAGCTCCCCGTCCGCGCCGCGGACGAGCGGCGTCGTGAGCCGGTCGCCCTGCGTGGCGTACGTGAACGCGAAGCGGTCCTTGTCGGTGATCCACTCCTCGTTGACCTCGGGATCGTCGCCCGCGAGGCGGCGCATGACCTTGCCGCGGCGGAAGTCGACGCGGATCGCGGACCCGCTGGCGTCGTGCTCGGCGACCGACGGGGTCGAGACGAGGTCGAACGGACGCGAGCGGAAGCGGTAGTCCGCGCTGGTGAGGGCCCCGACGGGGCAGATCTGGATCGTGTTGCCCGAGAAGTAGGAGCTGAACGGCTCCTCCTCGTAGATGCCGACCTGCTGGCGGGCGCCCCGCTCGATCAGCGCGATGAACGGATCACCGGCGATCTGCTCGGAGAACCGGGTGCAGCGGGCGCACAGGACGCAGCGCTCGCGGTCGAGCAGCACCTGCTCGGACACCTTGACCGGCTTGGGGAACGTCCGCTTGGTCTCGGTGAAGCGGGACTCGCCCTGGCCGTGCGTCATCGCCTGGTTCTGCAGGGGGCACTCGCCGCCCTTGTCGCAGACCGGGCAGTCCAGCGGGTGGTTGATGAGCAGGAACTCCATCGTGCCGCGCTGCGCCTTCTCGGCGACCGGCGACGTGACCTGCGTCTTGACGACCATGCCCGCGGCGACCTCGATCGTGCACGAGGCCTGCGGCTTGGGGAAGCCACGCCCGTTGCCGGCGTCGGTGATGTCGACCAGGCACTGCCGGCAGGCGCCGATCGGGTCGAGCAGCGGGTGGTCGCAGAACCGCGGGATCTCGGTGCCGATCAGCTCGGCGGCCCGGATCACCAGCGTGCCCTTGGGGACGCTGACCTCGACGTCGTCGATCGTCAGCGTGACCAGCTCGACCGGGGTCTCGCCGGCCGAGCCTGTCGGGACCTCTTGGACGGTCATGCCGTCACCTCCTGCGGGAACAGGGTCGATGCCGCCGGCGGGAACAGCTCGCGCGACGGCGTGTGCATGCCGGCCTCGAACTCGTCCCGGAAGTGCTGGATGGCGGACGTGATGGGGCTCGTCGCACCGTCGCCGAGGGCGCAGAACGAGCGGCCGAGGATGTTGTCGCACAGGTCCAGGAGCAGCTCGATGTCGCCGGGCCGGCCCTGTCCCTCGTCGAGACGCTGCAGTGTCTGGACGAGCCACCAGGTGCCCTCGCGGCACGGCGTGCACTTGCCGCAGGACTCGTGCTTGTAGAACTCGGTCCAGCGCAGGACGCACCGCACCACCGAGGTCGTCTGGTCGAACACCTGCAGCGCGCGGGTGCCGAGCATCGACCCCGCGGCGCTGACCGACTCGTAGTCCAGCGGCATGTCGAGGTGCTCGGCGGTCAGCAGCGGTGTCGACGAGCCACCGGGCGTCCAGAACTTCAGCTCGCTCCCCTCGCGCATCCCGCCGCCGAGCTCGATCAGCTCGCGCAGCGTGATGCCGAGCGGGGCCTCGTACTGGCCGGGCTTCTTGACGTGCCCGGACAGCGAGTAGATGACGTAGCCCTTGGACTTCTCGGTGCCCATCGAGGCGAACCACTCGTGGCCGCCCCGGATGATCGACGGCACCGAGGCGATCGACTCGACGTTGTTGATCACGGTCGGGCTGGCGTACAGGCCCTCGACCGCGGGGAAGGGCGGACGCAGGCGAGGCTGGCCGCGACGTCCCTCGAGCGAGTCCAGCAGCGCCGTCTCCTCGCCGCAGATGTACGCGCCCGCGCCGGCGTGGATGACCAGGTCGACGTCGATCCCGCTGCCGAGGATGTCCCGGCCGAGGTAGCCGGCCTCGTACGCCTCGCGGCACGCGGCACGTAGACGGCGGATGACGTGCAGGACCTCGCCCCGGACGTAGATGAAGGCCTGCTTGGCGTTGATCGCGTGGGCCGCGATGATGACGCCCTCGATGAGGGTGTGCGGCGTCGCCATCATGAACGGGATGTCCTTGCAGGTGCCCGGCTCGGACTCGTCCGCGTTGACCACGAGGTACTTGGGCTTTCCCCCTCCCGGTGACTCAGGGTCCTGCGGGATGAAGCTCCACTTCATGCCCGTCGGGAAGCCGGCACCGCCGCGGCCGCGGAGGCCGGACTCCTTGACCATCTCGACGACCTCGGCGGGCGCCATCTTCAGGGCCTTGTCGAGCGCCTGGTAGCCGCCGGCGCTGCGGTACGCGTCGAGCGTCCAGGCGCGGTCGGTGTCCCAGTCGGCCGTGAGCACCGGTGTGAGCGGGTCAGTCATCGTTGCCCTCCTCTGCGGTGTCGGCGGGTGATTGCTCGATGAGCGTCTCGGTCTCGGCGCGCGAGGTGTCGGCCTGCTCCGCGGCGCCTTCCTTCGTCCCGGCCGTGCCGTCGGACCCGGCGGACGCATCGAGCGGAGGGGCCGTCCAGCCGTTGGCCCTGGCGATCTCGAGGCCGGCGAGCGACGCCCCGGCCGCGGTCGGGCCCTCGTCGACGAGTCCGTCCTCATAGCCGGCGATGACCCGCTCGGCGGCCCGCCAGCTCGTGATCGTCGCGCCGCGCGTGGCCTGGACTGTCTCACCGGACCGCAGCCGGTCGACGAGCTGCACCGCGGACTCGGGCGTCTGGTTGTCGAAGAACTCCCAGTTCACGGTGACGACCGGCGCGAAGTCGCACGCAGCGTTGCACTCGATGTGCTCGAGGGTCACCAAGCCGTCGTCGGTGGTCTCGTCGTTGCCGACGTCGAGATGTCCCTTGAGCCGCTCGAAGATCAGGTCGCCGCCCATCACCGCGCACAGCGTGTTGGTGCAGACGCCGACGTGGTGCTCGCCCATCGGGCGCCGCTTGTACATCGTGTAGAACGTCGCGACGCCCGAGACCTCGGCGGCGCTGATGCCCAGGATCTGCGCGCAGACCTCGATGCCCTCGTTGGTGACGCTGCCCTCGGCCGACTGGACCAGGTGCAGCATCGGCAGCAGGGCGCTGCGCGCCTGCGGATACCGAGCCCCCAGCTCCCGCAGCTCACCCAGAGTGGTGTCAGAAAGACTCATGGAGAACCTCCTCGATCGAACGCGACCACGGCCCGAGCGCAGCGAGGGTAGGGGTCTGCGCGAAGCGCAGGCGCGACGGAGTCGCGCAGGCGACCGGTGAGCCGAGGGAGCGCAGCGACTGGGGGCTCAACGGTCGACACCCCCCATGACCGGGTCGATGCTGGCGATCGCCACGATGACGTCCGAGAGCATGCCGCCCTCGCTCATCACCGAGGTGGCCTGCAGGTTGACGAACGAGGGGTCGCGGAAGTGCGCGCGGTACGGTCGCGTCCCGCCGTCGGAGACCAGGTGGCAGCCGATCTCGCCGCGCGGCGCCTCGATGGTGGCGAACGCCTGGCCGGCCGGCACCCGGAAGCCCTCGGTCACGATCTTGAAGTGGTGGATGAGCGCTTCCATCGACTCGCCCATGATGTGCTTGATGTGCTCGGCGGAGTTGCCCTGGCCGTCGGCGCCGACGCTGAGCTGCGCGGGCCACGCGATCTTCTTGTCGGCGACCATGACCGGCATGCCCTCCATGCCGGCGAGCCGGTCGATGGCCTGGTCGACGATCTTGAGGCTCTCCCACATCTCGTCGAGACGGATGCGGAACCGGCCGTACGCATCGGGCTCGTTGCGGGTGACGACCTCGAAGTCGTACGTGTCGTAGCCCCAGTAGGGCTGCTTCTTGCGCAGGTCCCAGTCGTACCCGGTCGCGCGCAGCGCCGGGCCCGTGATGCCGAGGGCCAGGCAGCCGGCGAGCTCGAGGTGGCCGACGCCCTTGAGGCGTCCCTTGAAGATCGGGTTGGCGTTGCACAGCGCGGCGTACTCGGGCAGCCGCTTGCGCAGCAGCTGCACGGTCGAGCGGAGCTTCTCGATCGCCCCGTCGGGGAGGTCCTGCGCGACGCCGCCGGGGCGGAAGAACGCGTGGTTCATGCGCAGGCCGGTGATCATCTCGAACAGGTCGAGGATCAGCTCGCGGTCCCGGAAGCCGCAGGTCATGACCGTCAGCGCGCCGATCTCCATGCCGCCGGTCGCGAGGCACACCAGGTGCGACGAGATCCGGTTCAGCTCGAGCAGCAGGACGCGCATCACCTGCGCCTTCTCCGGCGCCTCGATGCCGAGCAGGCGCTCGACCGCCATCACGTAGGCCGCCTCGTTGGAGAACGGCGCGACGTAGTCCATGCGGGTGCAGAACGTCACGCCCTGCGTCCAGGTGCGGTACTCCATGTTCTTCTCGATGCCGGTGTGCAGGTAGCCGATGCCGGCGCGGGCGTCGCGCACCGTCTCGCCGTCGATCTCCAGGATCAGGCGGAGCACCCCGTGCGTCGAGGGGTGCTGCGGGCCCATGTTGATGACGAGGTGGTCGCCCTCCACCGTCGAGGCGTCGATCGTGTCCCAGTCCTGGCCGGTGACGGTGAAGACCGGACCCTCGGCGGACTCGGTGGTGCCGGCGTACGGGTCGGTGGTCGTGCTCATGAGTAGTTCCTCCGCTGGTCCGGGGGCGGCACGGTCCCGCCCTTGTACTCGACCGGGATCCCTCCGAGGGGGTAGTCCTTGCGCTGCGGGTGGCCGGGCCAGTCGTCCGGCATGAGGATGCGGGTCAGTGCCGGGTGGCCGTCGAAGATGATCCCGAACATGTCCCAGGTCTCGCGCTCCTGCCAGTCCGCCGTGGGGTAGATGCCGACGACGCTCGGGACGTGCGGATCGGCCTCGGGGGCGGTGACCTCGAGCCGGATCCGGCGGTTGTGGGTCATCGAGAGCAGGTGGTACGCCACGTGCATCTCGCGCCCGGTCTCGTGGGGGAAGTGCACCCCCGAGACGCTGGAGCAGAACTCGAAGCGGAGCACCGGGTCGTTGCGCAGGTGGGTCACCGCCTCCAGCAGCAGCTGGCGGCGGACGTGGAACGTGATCTCGCCGCGGTCGACGACGACCTTCTCGATCGCGTCCCCGAGACCGGTACCGCCCTCGAAACGGTCCGCGACCTCGTCGAACCAGCCGCCGTACGGCTTCTGGCTCGCGCCGGGCATCACGACCGGGCGGGTCAGCCCGCCGAAGCCACTGGTGTCGCCGGTGCCGTGGGCCCCGAACGCACCCTCACGGATCTCGACGACCTCGAGCTCGGTCGTGCCGGCACGGACCAGCTCGTCGCGGGTCTCGTGCGAGCCGTCCTGGGTCCGGGTGCCCGCGTCGCGGGCGTCCCGGTCCCCCTTGGGATCGGTCATCAGCGCATCAGGCCCTTCATCGCGGAGGTCGGCGTGGCGAGCAGCGCGGTGCGCTCCTCGTCCTTGATCTCGGCGAGACGGTGGGCACCGAGCTTCTGGTGCTGGATCTGGTCGTGCAGCTTGAGGATCGCGT
Source organism: Aeromicrobium chenweiae (assembly GCF_003065605.1). Classification (GTDB taxonomy): domain Bacteria; phylum Actinomycetota; class Actinomycetes; order Propionibacteriales; family Nocardioidaceae; genus Aeromicrobium; species Aeromicrobium chenweiae. The sequence goes on from NZ_CP026952.1 coordinate 3,201,351, forward strand.
CGATCAGCATCTCGGGGCGCGGCGGGCAGCCCGGCAGGTACATGTCGACCGGGACGACGTGGTCGACGCCCTGGACGATCGCGTAGTTGTTGAACATGCCGCCCGAGCTCGCGCAGACGCCCATCGCCAGGACGTACTTGGGACCGGCCATCTGGTCGTAGATCTGTCGCAGGACGGGCGCCATCTTGTTGCTGACGCGCCCGGCCACGATCATCAGGTCGGCCTGGCGCGGCGAGGGGCGGAAGACCTCCATGCCGAAGCGGGCCGAGTCGAACCGCGGCGCGCCGAACGTCATCATCTCGATCGCGCAGCACGCGAGGCCGAACGTCGCGGGCCAGAACGACGCCTTGCGCATGTAGCCGGCCAGTCCCTCGACGGTCGAGAGCAGGACCCCCGACGGCAGCTTCTCTTCTAGTCCCATTCCAGACCTCCACGGCGCCAGACGTAGGCGTAGGCGATGAACACCGTCGCCATGAACAGGAACATCTCGATCAGTCCGAACCAGCCGAGCGAGTCGAAGGCCACGGCGAACGGGTAGAGGAAGATGATCTCGATGTCGAAGATGATGAACAGCATCGCGATGATGAAGTAGCGGATCGACACCTTGCCGCCGCCCTCGGGCAGCGGACTGGGCTCGATGCCCGACTCGTAGCGATCGAGCTTCGCGCGGTTGTAGCGCTTCGGGCCGGTCAGCGGCGCGATCGCCACACTGCCGACGGCGAAGAGGGCGGCGAGCCCACCCAGCACGAGGATCGGCGTGTAAGCCGTCACGACACCTCCCGGAGCTCAGCTGAGAATCTTCCTGATCGCGCGCTTGTGAATTGCTTCACAACGTGATCAGGGTCTCACCCTACGCCCGGCGAATGTCAGTTGTAACTAAGGTCACACTAAGTCGGTGACCGGGGGTCCTCAGGGCTTGACGGAGTGGTGCAGCGCGACGATGCCGCCCGACAGGTTCTGCCACTCGACCCGGCCCCAGCCGGCCTCGACCATGCGCAGGGCGAGGCCCTTCTGGTCCGGCCACGCACGGATCGACTCGGCCAGGTAGACGTACGACTCGGGGTTCGACGAGACCGCGCGTGCCACGGCGGGCAGCGCCCGCATCAGGTAGTTGGTGTAGATCGCGTCGAAGGGTCCCCACGTGGGGGTGCTGAACTCGCAGATCACGATCCGGCCGCCGGGGCGGGTGACGCGCAGCAGCTCGCGCAGTCCCGCCACGGGATCGACGATGTTGCGCAGGCCGAACGAGATCGTGACGGCGTCGAAGGTCTCGTCCCCGAACGGCAGCAGCATGCCGTCGCCCGCGGTGAAGGGCAGCTCCGGGCGGGCCTGCTTGCCCACCTCGAGCATGCCGAACGAGAAGTCGCACGGGACGACGGTGGCCCCCGCGTCGGCGAACGGCTGGCTCGACGTGCCGGTGCCGGCGGCGAGGTCGAGGATGATCTCGCCGGGCCGCGGCGCGACGAGGTCGACGACGCGTTTGCGCCAGCGGCGGTCCTGCCCCATCGACAGCACGTCGTTGGTCAGGTCGTACTTCTCAGCCACCTTGTCGAACATCTTCGCGACGTCGTGGGGCTCCTTGTCCAGACCGGCTCGGCTCACCTGCCCACCATCCCACGAGTACGCTCATGGACTGTGAGCAACCCCGTTCTGGCCGACGCGATCGAACCCCTGGTGGTCCGATCGGCGCCGATCGCCGACCCCGGCGAGCTCCTCTCGCTGCTTCCCGAGGACGACGCGTTCGCGTGGGTCCACGCCGGTGACGGACTCGTGGGCTGGGGTCGGGCGGCGGAGCTCCGCCTGTCCGGCAGCGACCGGTTCACCGATGCCGCCCAGTGGTGGCGTGAGCTCGCGTCGCACGCGGTCGTGCGCGACGACGTCGACGTCCCGGGGTCGGGTCTGGTCGCGTTCGGCTCCTTCGCGTTCACCGACGAGGCGCCCGGCAGCGTGCTCGTCGTGCCGGAGGTCGTCGTGGGCCGCCGAGACGGCGTCGCCTGGGTCACCGTCGCGGGCACGGGCATCGCCGCGCCGCCGGAACTGGCGCGGGCGGGCAGCCCGCGCGAACCCAGCGGGACGGCGTTCGCCGACGGTCCGGTCGACAGCCTGACCTGGCAGGGTCTCGTGGCCGAGGCCGTGCGGCGCATCTCCGCGGGCGACCTGGACAAGGTCGTCCTCGCCCGTGACCTGATCGCGACGGTCGACGAGCCGCTCGACGTCCGCTCCCCGCTCAGCCGGCTCGCGGCCCAGTACCCCAGCTGCTGGACGTTCCACGTCGACGGCTTCTTCGGCTCCACCCCGGAGATGCTCGTCCGGCTCGAGCGCGGCCTGGTGACCTCACGGGTGCTGGCCGGCACGATCCGCCGCACCGGCGACGACGCCCAGGACAACGCGCTCGCCGGATCCCTCGCCCGGTCGAGCAAGGACCTGGAGGAGCACGAGTACGCCGTGCGGTCGGTCGCCGACGCGCTCGCCCCGCACTGCACGAGCATGAACGTGCCGGAGACGCCCTTCGTCCTGCACCTGCCCAACGTCATGCACCTGGCCACCGACGTCACCGGCGTCATGAAGAACGGTGCCAGCGCACTGACCCTCGCGGCGTCGCTGCACCCCTCTGCGGCCGTCGGTGGCACCCCGAAGGACGCGGCCGTGCGGCTCATCAAGGAGATCGAGTTGCTCGACCGCGGCCGCTACGCCGGGCCGGTCGGCTGGATCGATGCACGCGGGGACGGCGAGTGGGGCATCGGGCTGCGCTCCGCCCAGGTCGAGGGCGACGGGCGGACGGTCCGGCTGTTCGCCGGCTGCGGCATCGTGGCGGACTCGGTGCCGGCCGATGAGCTGGCCGAGTCCAACGCCAAGCTCATCCCCGTCCGGGACGCCCTCACCCCCTGAGACCGCGGCGCCTGACGGTCAGCGCCACACCTTGGCGTCCAGCGACTGCCCCATGATGCGCGCGGCCAGCAGGCGGTGGAGGCCGTCGAGATGCCACCAGCCCTGCCCCTCCCCCACGTCGTAGACCCGGGCGGGCTTGATGCTCTCGCCCTCGTTCAGCTGGGTCAGGTAGTAGTTGACCTTCGCGACGCCCACGAGCTGCTGCGGCGTCATCACCACGGTGTGGGGCCGCAGCTCGATGGTCTCCCCGCTGGACCGCGGCCGGCTGTCGTCCTTGAGCTTCAACGGGCCGGAGAACACCACGGCCAGCCAGAGCAGCCGCCGTGTGCTGACCACCTTCTCGTCGGCGGTCATGCGGATGAAGTGCTCCAGGCGCTCCATCGAGTCGTCGTCGAGGTCCGTCGGTACGGCGGCCAGCTTCGGGCCGAGACGCGGCAGACGGACCATGACGGGCTCAGCCGGCCGCGACCGGGGCGAGCGTGGGCCGGCGAGGGCTCAGGTTGTCACCCGACGACCTGCCGGTGATGCGGCGCTTCACCCACGGCGCTGCGTGCGCGGTGGCCCACTCGAGGTTCGCGGCACGACGCTGCCGGGCGGTGAGCACCGGACGCTCGTCGAGGGCCAGCGGCTGCAGGTCGTGCTCGACCCCGAGGGCGTCGAGCACGGCCATCGCCATGCGCTGGTGACCGGCGCTCGACATGTGCATGCGGTCGATGTCCCACAGCCGGTCGTCGCGGTAGTCCCGCAGCCGCCAGAAGTCGACCAGCACGGCGCCGTGACGCTCCGCGATCTCCCGGACGAGCTCGTTGTAGATCGCGAACCGGCCCCGCAGCGCGCCGAACACCGGGGCGCCCCCCGGGTCGTACGCCGTGAACATCACGACGCGGGCGCCGGAGGCGGTGAGCCGGCTGATCGCGACGTCGTACGCCGCCATGAGCGCGTCGATGTCGACGCGGGGACGCAGGACGTCGTTGGCGCCGGCGTAGATCGTGACCAGGTCGGGCCGCATCTCGAGCGCCGGCTCGATCTGCTCGGCCAGGATCGGCAGCAGCTTGCGGCCGCGGATCGCGAGGTTGGCGTAGGCGAAGTCGTCGTACGCCAGCACGGCGGCGACCCGGTCGGCCCACCCCCGCACGCCGTTGGGACGGGTCTGGTCGGCGTCGCCGACCCCTTCGGTGAACGAGTCGCCGAGGGCGACGTAGCGGTGAAAGGTCACGGGCTCAGGATACGACGCGGGCGGGGACGGCCACGGCACCCGCTCAGTCGTCCAGCAGGCCCTTGCGACGGGCGATCGCGGCCGCCTCGGTCCGTCCGGCGGCACCCAGCTTGGCGAGGATGTTCGACACGTGGACCGAGACGGTCTTGGTGCTGATGAACAACCTGGCGCCGATCTCGCCGTTGCTCCGCCCCGCGGCGACCTGGTGCAGCACCTCCAGCTCGCGCGGTGTCAGCTCGACGTCGGACCGCGACGCCGGGCCGGTGAGGCCGGCGATCTCGGCCAGCAGCGGCCGGGCGCCGAGCGACCGGGCGGTCTCGCGTGCCGAGGCGAGGAGCGAGCGCGCCTCCTCGTCGCGCCCGGTCGCCAGCAGCACGGCGGCCAGGCGGGTGGCCGACCTCGCCTCCTCGAACGGCTGACCGAACCCCGTGAAGGCCGCGACCGTGTCGCGCCAGACCTGCTCGAGCTCGGCGGCGGGCGGGGCGTCGACCCCGGCGATCCAGCGCAGGCGCGCCCCCTCAGCGGCGAGACGCAGGCACCAGGCATGGCCCTCGGGCCCCATCATGGAGTGGGCTGCCACGATCTCCGCGGCCAGGTCCGTCAGGCGCTGCGCCTCCTCCAGCAGGTCCGCGTGCTCCGCGCGCGCCAGGCGACCGGCGGCAGAGGCCAGCTGTCCGACGACGAGACCCGCCAGCCGCACGTGACCCGGGAACAGCCGGCCGTCCCAGACCTTCTCGATGACCTCCGCGACGTCCCGGCGCACGGCTCGCGCTCCGTCGAGATCGCCGCTGTCACCGTGCAGGTCGATCAGCGCGGCGCTGCTGTGCACGGCCATCGCGATGTCGCGCTCCCACATCGCCCTGAGGCGGGGCTCCTCGGCCAGCGCGTCGACCTCCCCGCGTCCGGCCGCCACCATCAGCCGGCCGCCCGTGAGGATCGCCTCGGCCAGCAGCGGCGCCTCCGGCGGCGCGGTCTGCAGTGCGAGGGCGTCGTCCCAGCGGCCGCGGATGTAGCAGATCACGGCGGAGAACGCCCGCCCCTCGAAGCCGTAGGGCGCCCAGGTGCGGCCCGTCGCCCGCGCGCGCTCCATCGCCGCCCGGAAGGCCGCCTCGGCGTCGTCGAGCTCGCCGGCGTTGAACAGGACGAACGCGAGGTTGTCCAGGCCGCGCAGCTCACCGAGGACGTTGCCGTCCCGGCGGGAGCTCTCGATGAGCTCGTCGTAGCGCTGCCGCGACTTGTCGAGGTCGCCGCCGCCGGTGCGTGACAGCACCCGCGCCAACGTCACGGTGACCTCGGCCACCACCTCGGGGGCGCCGACCTCCTCGGCCATCGCGAGCGCGTGCTCGCCGAGCTCGAGCGCCTCCTCGTCGCGCCACGCGTCGGACAGGACAGCCGTGCGCAGGGCCTCGGCCCGGGCCCGCAGGACGGTGCGCTGCGGACCGAGGACCTGCAGCACCTGCTCGCTGACCCGCGCCGCCTCCGCGTCGCGCTCGGCGAGGAACGCCATCATGCCGATGGGGATCATCAGCCGGGCGCGGTCCTCGGCCGAGGCGTCCACGGGCAGGCCGTCGAGGTGCTCGTTGAGCAGCGCGAGCGCCCGCAGCAGGTGTCCGGCCGTCGTCCAGGCGTCCGCCGCCGCGACGAGCAGCCCGATGACATCGGTGTCCGGCGGCGCCGAGGAGAGCAGCTCGAGCGCCTGCTCGTAGTGTCGGGCGGCCTCGTCGTAGCCGGACAGCCGGACTGCGGACTCGCCGGCCTCCACGCTCGCGACGAAGGCCCGCGACAGCTGGCCGGCCGCCGCTGCGTGCATCGAGATCTCCGCGGCCGAGCCGTGGGCGCCGTCGGCGGTGAGGACGTCCAAGTACGCGTGGTTGACGCGCCGGCGCTCGCCCGGCAGCAGGTCGTCGTGCACCGCCTCGGCGAGCAGCGCGTGGCGGAACGCATAGGAGTCGCCGTCGACCTGGGTCATGATCTTGTGGTCGATCGCCGAGCGGATCGCCTCGTCGAAGACCGGGCTCGGCAGCCCGACGACCTGCGACAGCACCCGGTCGCTGACCCGGCCGCCCGAGCACGACGCGGCCCGGACGACCTGCCGCGCGTCGTCGTCGAGCCGGTCGAGACGGATCAGCAGCAGGTCGGCGAGGGTCTCGGGCAGCATCGCCCGGGTGTCGGCGAGGCCGGCGTCGAGCAGCTCCTCGGCGAAGAACGCGTTGCCGGCAGCCCGCTGCACGACCGCGGTCAGGCCGTCGCCGGCGAGGCCGGACGCGCCTCGTGCACGCACGAGGTCGGCGACGGCGGCGTCGTCCAGCGGGCTGAGCTCGATGCGACGGACGCCCGGCAGCCGGGCCCACTCGGCGATCGCCTGGCGCAGCGGATGGCGGCGGTGCAGGTCGTCGGCCCGGTAGCTCACGACCAGGTGCACGGGATGCGTGAACAGGTAGGCCAGGACGTACCGGATCAGGTGGCGGGTCGAGGCGTCGGCCCAGTGGGCGTCCTCGATGACGAGCAGCAGCGGCTGCTTCGAGGCCAGCAGGTCGAGGCCCGCGACGACCGACGCGAACAGCTCGGACCGGTCGACCCCGGCGGACTGCTCGGCACTCGGCCACGGCAGGAGCGGCGCAAGGGCCGGGAACCGGGCCGCCAGCTCGTCGCGCTCGGCGTCGTCGACACCCGCAAAGGCCTCGGCGAACGGCTGGTAGGGCATCGCGCTGTCGCCCAGGTCGAGGCAGTGCCCCGCGACGACACGGTGGCCGGCCTCGCGGGTCCGCTCGGCGAGCTCGCGCAGCAGCCGGGTCTTGCCGATGCCGGCGTCACCGCCGAGCAGCACGGCCGCGGGGTCCCCGTCGCGCGCGCCGCACGCGACCAGCAACTGCTCGAGCTCGGCGGTGCGGCCGAACAGCGGCGTCGAGGGGATGCGGTCGGTCGCCATGGTGTCCATGATGGCCGATGCGGCAGACGTTTCGGCCGTGATGCGGACGAACGATGAGGGTCTCGGGCACCCGGCGCTGCCCCAGACCCTCATCCCGGGTCCTCCCCCGGGCCTCGCTTACTTGATCGTCTTCTTGCCCCCGTGCAGCAGGGTGATGAGCTGCGCGGCGCGGCCGTCGGTCTTGGCGTCGCGCGCGAACGTCGTCAGCAGCATCGGCGGCTTGAACCGCTGGCGCGTGATGGACTTGGCGTAGGTGAACTCCTTGAGCCCTTCGGGGCCGTGGATGCGGCCGAAGCCGGACTCCCCGACGCCGCCGAACGGCAGCGACGGGACGCCGGCGAACGCGATGATCGAGTTGACCGACGTCATGCCCGAGCGCACCTGCTTGGCGATCTCGAGGCCGCGCTTCTTGGAGAACACGGCACCCGCGAGGCCGTACGACGTGGCGTTCGTCCGCCGGATCGCCTCGTCCATGTCCTTGACCGGGTTGATCGCGAGCGTTGGTCCGAACGTCTCCTCGGTCATCGCGGTGGAGTCCTCGGGCACGTGCGTGAGGATCGTCGGCTGCACGAACCGCTCGCCGATCGCGTCGGGTCCGCCCAGCGCGACGTGGGCGCCCTTGGCCACGGCGTCCTCGACGTGGCTGCGGATGACGTCCAGCTGCGAGGGCATCGTGATCGGGCCGATCTTGGCGCCCGCGTCCGATCCGGCGCGCAGGTCCTTGGCCTGGTCGAGGATCTCGGCCACGAACCGGTCGAAGACCCGCTCGTGCACGTAGACCCGCTCGGTGCCGATGCAGGTCTGGCCGGCGTTCGACATGCCGCCCCAGAGCGCGGCCTCGGCGGCCTTGGGGATGTCGGCGTCCTCGTCGACGATGAACGAGTCCTTGCCGCCGGCCTCGATGATGACCGGCGTGAGGTTCTCGGCGCACGCGGCCATGACCTTCTTGCCGGTGCGGCCCGAGCCGGTGAACGCGAGCTTGTCGACACCGGACGTGCACAGCGCGTTGCCGGTCTCCCCGAGCCCCGTGACGACCTGCAGGACGGGCCGGCCGTGGACGACCTCGCTGAAGGTGTCCGCGAGCCAGCGACCCACCCCGGGGGTGTACTCGCTCGGCTTGAAGACCACGGTGTTGCCCGCCGCCAGGGCGTACGCGATCGAGCCCATCGGCGTGAACACCGGGTAGTTCCACGGACCGATGACGCCGACCACGCCGAGCTGGCGGTACTCGACCGTCGCGGCCTGGTTGGCCATCAGCAGGCCGGGCGCGACGCGGTGCGGGCCGAGGACCTTCTTGGCGTGCTTGGCGGCCCACGTGATGTGGTCGATCGCCAGGACGATCTCGAGCTGCGCGTCGCTGTGGGGCTTGCCGGTCTCGCGGTTCGACAGGTCTGCGAGCTGGGCGATGCGACGGGTGATGACGCTGCGCCAGGTGAGCAGGAACTCGCCACGCTCGTCGAAGGACAGGTTCCCCCACCAGTCGGCCGTCTCACGTGCGACGGCGACGGCGGCGTCGACCTCGGCCTTGGTCGCGATCGGGTGCGTGCCGACGAGGTCGCCGTTGGCCGGGTTGAGCGAGTCGAACGTCGCGGCGGGCGCGTCGCTCGTCGTGGTGGGCTCGAGTGTTGCGGTCATCGGTTCTCCTTGATGAGATCGGCGCACTTCTCGCCGATCATGATGGTGGGGGCGTTGGTGTTGCCACGCGGGACCCGCGGCATCACCGAGGCGTCGGCGACCCGCAGGCCCTCGACGCCGTGGACCTTCAGGTCGGGGCCGACGACGCTGCCCTCGATCGTGCCCATCGCGCACGTGGCGACCGGGTGGTACAGCGTCTGCCCGAGCGCGCCGATCGTCTCGACGATCTCGTCGTCGGTCGGCTCGGCGGACGCCGGGAGCCACGGCTCGTCGACGTACTTGGCGATCGGTCCCTCGCGCAGGATGGCCAGGGCGGTCCGGTAGCCGCTGATGATCGCGTCGAGATCGGCGCGGTCGTCGAAGTAGCCGGGGTCGATCTCGGGGTGCCAGGTCGGGTCGGTGGACCGCAGCTTGACGTGTCCCTTGCTCTGCACGTTGACGAGCGTCACCGCGGTGGTGAGCGCCCGGCGCACCGGCTCGTGCATGCCGTTGTCGTAGAAGCCCGTCGGCGCCACGTGGAGCTGCAGGTCGGGCAGGTCGAGGTCGTCGCGGGAGGAGAAGAACGCGCCCGTCTCGGCCACGTTGGAGCTGAGCGGGCCCTTGCCGGTGGCCTTCCACTTCACGAGGTTGCCGAGGCCGAGCATCTCGGCGACGTCGGTCGTGTCCTTGGTGTAGGTCAGGATCCCCGACACCGGGTGGTCCTGGAGGTTCTGGCCGACGCCGGACGACTCCACGACCACGTCGATGCCCAGCGACCGCAGGTGGGCGCCGGGCCCGATGCCCGAGAGCATGAGGAGCTGGGGGCTGTTGATCGCGCCGCCGCTGAGCACGACCTCGGCGTCGGCGCGGGCCACGTGGGACCGGCCGTCGCGGGTGTACGCGACGCCCACGGCCCGGGTGCCCTCGAGGACGATGCGGGTCACGAACGCCTCGGTGCGCACCGTCAAGTTGGGCCGGCCGGCGGCCGGGTGGATGTACCCGTCCGCGACCGACCAGCGGCGGCCCTTCTTGCAGGTGACCTGGTACGGCCCGATGCCCTCCTGCTCGGCCCCGTTGAAGTCGTCGTTGCGCTTCAGCCCGGCCGAGACGCCGGCCTCGATGAACGCGGTGCTGAGCTCGTGGTCGTAGGTGCGGTCCTCGACGTGCAGCGGTCCGCCCCGGCCGTGGAACGGGTCACCCAGACGGGTGTTGTCCTCGGCCTTCTTGAAGTACGGCAGGACGTCCTCGAACCCCCAACCGGTCGCGCCGTACGCGTCACGCCACTCGTCGTAGTCGGCGTGGTTGCCGCGGATGTAGATCATCGCGTTCATCGACGAGCAGCCGCCGAGCGCCTTCATGCGCGGCCAGTACGCCCGCCGGCCCGCGAGGTGCTTCTGCGGGGTCGTCTCGTAGTTCCAGTCCCAGCGGGTCTTGAACAGCGTCGAGAAGCCGAGCGGCACGTGGATCATGTCGTCGTCGTCCGCCGGGCCCGCCTCGAGCAGGAGCACGGTGACATGGGGGTCCTCGGTCAGCCGGGTCGCGACGACGCCTCCGGCGCTGCCGGAGCCGATCACGATGTAGTCGTACCGCTCGTCGGCCATGGTTCCCTCTTGTCGCCCAGTGACGTGGGACACAAACCTACTGCGGGTATGTCAATGACACAACTACTGTCACGGTTTCAGTGCCGCGCGGACCGCCTGCGCGATGCGGTCTCCCAGGTCCCGCCGGCCCTCTCGGTCGACCGGCACCTCGAGCACGCGAATGCCGTCGCCGTCCTCGGCCAGCGCGTCCGCGAGGTCGGCCGGACGGACCAGGCGGTGCGGCACCCGGTACCCCGCGCACAGCGCGCCGATGTCGGCGCCGGTCGGGGTCGCGTAGATCCGCTCGAACGACGCGGCGTACTCGGGACCGCCCTGCTCCAGGGTGGAGAAGATGCTGCCACCGTCGTCGGACGCCACGACGATCGTCAGGTCGGGCCGCGGCTCCTCCGGACCGATCAGCAGGCCGTTGCTGCCGTGCAGGAACGTCAGGTCCCCGACGTACGCGATCGCGCGGGTCGAGGGACGCGCCAGCGCGGCGCCGATCGCGGTCGACAGCGTGCCGTCGATGCCGGCGAGGCCACGGTTGGCGATGACGAGCCGTTTCTCGCCGACCGGGTAGGGCCGGGCCACCAGGTCCAGGTCGCGGATCGGGCTGGAGGATCCCACGAACAGCAGACCGCCCGGCGGGACGGCGGCATTGACCGCCTTCGCGACGTCGTACGGCGTGGAGCCGTCGAGCTGGCCGTCGATCGCGGCGGTCGCGGCCCGGTCGGCGTCCTTCCACTCGCCGAGCCAGTCCCGCGGGCCCGGGCCGGCCACCTGCACCTCGTGCGTGAACGTCACGTTCTCGCCCGCCGGGACCGGGAAGGTCGACTGGTCGCCGACGTGGACGATCTCGATGTCGGTGCGGGCCAGGAGCCGCGACACCGGGCGGCTGAGGGTCGCGTGCCCGAAGCTGACGACCCGCTCGACCCGGTCCGCGAGCGGCGCGTGGGCCAGCAGGAGGCGGTACGCCACGATCGCCTCGTCACCGTTGCGCGATCCCGAGCTCGGCTCGGCCAGCAGGGGCCAGCCGCCGTCCAGCGCCGCGATGCGAGCGGGCTGGCGGGCGTCGTCCCCTGCGACCACGACGGTGCGGGGACCCGGGTCGAGGACGTGTGGGTCGGCGGCAGCGCTGCCCCGCAACCGGGTCCCGGCGGCGCCGAAGTCCCAGTCCTGGACCGGCTCGATGAGAGGCTCGTCGAGCTCGAGGTTGAGGTGGGCGGGCCCGCCCGTCACCTGCTTCACGCGCTCGACGAACGGCACGCCCGGGAAGATCTCGCGCTGGTCGGTGGTCTGGTTCGCTCCGGTGCCGCGCAGGCGTCCGGGCCGGTCAGCCGTGATCGCCAGCACGGGCACGTCACTGTGGACGGCCTCGAGCATCGCAGGGTGCAGGTTGGCGACGGCGGTGCCCGACGTCGTGACGACCGGGACGAGCCGCCGCGAGGCCTTGGCCATGCCCAGCGCCAGGAAGGCCGCCTCCCGCTCGTCGACCCGGACGTGCAGACGGATCAGCCCCTGCTCGTCGGCTGCGGCCAGCGCGAGCGCGAGGGGTCCGGAGCGCGAGCCGGGCGCCAGGACGGCGTCCGTGACCCCGAGCCCGAGCAGGTGCATCGCCAGCCTGCGGGCCACACCCACCGAGTGCTGCTCGCTCATGCCAGGACCGCCCGGACCGCGGAGAGTCGGGCCTGCCACCGGGCGTCGGTCTCGCCGTCGGCGGCGACCTGCTCGTACGCGGCGAGGTCCAGCGACGGGCGCCCGACGGGCAGGAAGCCGTCGACCGGGACGAGGGGTGACGCGACCACGTCGCCGTCGAGCAGGGAGGTGGTGCCCAGCCCGCACGCGTACGGCAGCTCGGGCAGGGCCGAGGCGAGCGCGAGCCCGGCGGCGAGGCCGATCGAGGTCTCGACCGCGCTGGAGACGACGACGGGCAGGCCGATCTGCTCCGCGATGCGCAGGCACGCGTGCACGCCGCCGAGGGGCGCCACCTTCAGCACGGCGATGTCCGCGGCCTCGAGCTCGACCACGCGGAACGGGTCCTCCGCGCGCCGGATCGACTCGTCGGCCGCGATCGGCACGTCGACCCGGCGGCGCACGGCGGCCAGCCCCTCGACCGACGCGCAGGGCTGCTCGACGTACTCCAGCCCCCCGGCAGCGAGGTCCAGGGCCGCGATGGCACCGAACGCGTCGTCGACGGACCAGCCGCCGTTGGCGTCGACCCGGACCCGGCCACCGGGACCGATCGCGTCGCGCACCGCCTCGACCCGCTCGATGTCGTCCGCCAGCGACTGGCCCTTCTCGGCCACCTTGACCTTGGCCGTGCTGCACCCGCTGCGGCGCACGATCGCGGCGGCCTGCTCCGCGCCGACCGCGGGCACGGTGCAGTTGACCGGGATCCGGTCGCGCCGGGCCTCGGGCCACTCCCGCTCCGCGGAGTCGATCGCGGCGGCGAGCCACGGGGCGCTCTCGCGGGCGTCGTAGTCCAGGAACGGGCTGAACTCCGCCCACCCGGCGGGCCCCTCGATCAGCATGCCCTCGCGGCGCGTGATGCCGCGAAATCGGACGGGCATGGGGATCGCGAAGGTACGAGGCTGCACGACTGGCAACTTACCGCCACGTGCGTACCGTCGAGTCATGAGCCGAATTGCGATAGTCGGAGGCCACGGCAAGATCGCCCGCCTCCTGATCCCCCTTCTCGTCGACGGCGGGCACGTCCCCGTCGCCCTGATCCGCAACCCCGACCACACCGCCGAGCTGGAGACGGCCGGCGCCGAGGTCACCCTGCTGGACATCGAGTCGTCCGACACCGACGACTTCGCCCGGGCCTTCGAAGGCGCGGACGCCGTGGTGTTCGCCGCCGGCGGTGGCGCCGACGGCAACATCGAGCGCAAGAAGACCGTCGACCTCGGCGGCTCCCTGAAGTCGATCGACGGTGCCACCCGCGCCGGGGTCAGCCGCTTCGTGCAGATCTCGGCCATGGGCGTCGACGAGCCGCTGGCGGACGACACCGAGGACACCTGGGTCGCGTACGTCGAGGCCAAGCGCGACGCCGACGTCGCCCTGCGCGACAGCAGCCTGGACTGGACGATCGTGCGACCCGGCGGCCTGACCGACGACCCGGGCACCGGCTCGATCACGCTGGCCGAGAAGGTCGATCGCGGCCAGATCCCCCGCGCCGACGTGGCTGCCCTCATCGCGACGGTCCTGCCGGACCGCTCGACGTACGGCAAGCAGTGGGAGGTCATCGGCGGTCCCACCCCGATCCCCGAGGCGATCGCCGCCGCGACCTGAGCCGGACCGGCCTCAGGCCGCAGGACCCTGCAGTGCCCGGCGGTCGATCTTGCCGCCGGGCAGCAGGGGCAACGCGTCCAGCAGCACGACCTCCCGCGGGGCCCAGGTCCGCGGCAGGCCGCGCTCCTCGACCGCGTCCCGGAGCGCGTCGAGCCGCAGCCCGTCGAGGCACACGGCGTCGGCCGGGACGACGTACGCGACGACCCGCGAGCCCCACTCCTCGTCCGGCACGCCCAGCGCGATCGCGTCACGGACGCCCTCCAGGCCCCGCAGCGCCTGGGTCACCGCCGGCAGCGGGATGTTGACGCCGCCGCTGATGACCACGTCGTCCGAGCGGCCGGTGATGCGCAGGCGACCGTCGACCATCTCGCCGAGATCGGCCGTGGCGAACCAGCCGTCCCGCAGGACCGCGGCGGTCGCGACCGGGTCGGCGTAGCCGTCGAACAGGACCGGACCGGACAGCAGCACCTGGCCGGACTCGTCGATCCGCACCTCGACGCCGTCGAGCGGCACCCCGTCGTAGACGCAGCCGCCGCACGTCTCGCTCATGCCGTACGTCCGCACGACGGTGACGCCTTCGAGGGCGTCGAGCATGTCCGGCGGCACCGCTGCGCCCCCGATCAGGAGCGCGTCCAGCGAGCGGAAGAGATCGATCGAGCCGCTCTCGAGCAGGCGGTGCACCTGTGTGGGCACCAGCGAGGCGTACCGGCGGTCGCCCGGGATCGCGCGCACCGCGTCGGCCAGCGTCGGGTGGTCCGCGGCGTAGACCGGCTCGAGCCCGGCCAGCGCCGATCGGACGAGCACCTGCAGCCCCCCGACACCCGTGACCGGCATCGCCTGGAGCCAGCCGCCGGGCCCGCCGAGCCGGTCGAGGGTCGCGCGGGCCGAGGCAAGCATCGCGGTGTGGGAGAGGATGACGTCCTTGGGCTCGCCGGTGCTGCCGGACGTGCGGATCACGACCGGCTCGCCGCCGTCGCGGACCCACTCGCGGACCAGCGCGAACACCGCGCGCGGATCGCCGGAGACCGGTCGCAGGCTCGCGCTCACGCGGGCTCCCCGGGGACGGCCGGGACGTCCAGCGGTCGCTTCAGGTACGTCCAGGGGAACCACATCGAGCCGATGCGTTCCCAGCCCTCGGCCTCGAGGTCCTTGGCCTTGCGGCTGCCGATCACCGCACGGCAGTGCTCCCACTGGATCGGCGACTTCTCGACGTCGTGGAAGAGCGGGCCGAAGCCGACCGAGTGCCAGCCGTGCCGGCCCCACTCGTTCAGCTGGTCGATCTCGGTGAACGCCGTGAGGCCGACCAGCTGCCGGTGCTCCGCGGTGCCCGGAATGGTCGTGGGTCGCCGGCCGAAGCGCTGCTGCGCGGCCTGGCGGGACATCCCGAGCGCGGTGCCGATCGCCTCCCAGCTGTAGCCGGCCGCGCGTGCGGAGGAGACCGCGGCGATCAGCAGCTTGTTGGTCTCGGCGTGCGCACGGCGGGTGATGACGACGAGGTCCAGGTGCGCCTCGGGCTCGACGTCGAGCCGGCCCTCGAGCGTCGGGTCCAGCCGGGCGACCGCCTGCGCGATCAGGTCCTCGAACTCCGCGTCCTCGATCGTCATGCCGTCAACGCTAGCTTGACATGGCTCACCGCGTCAACGAGAGGTTGACAAGGTGGTCGGGTGGCAGACTGGTGCGTCATGACCGCCACGCACTCCCCCGCCCAGCTCTGGATCGCCGGAGCGCGGCCCCGCACCCTTCCCGCGGCGGTGGCGCCGGTCCTGGCCGGCACGGGCGCCGCGGCGTACTCGGACTCGGTGGTCTGGTGGAAGGCCCTGCTCGCCCTCGGCGTCTCCCTCGCGCTGCAGATCGGCGTCAACTACGCGAACGACTACTCCGACGGCATCAAGGGCACCGACGACGACCGGGTCGGGCCGCTGCGTCTCGTCGGCTCGGGGCTCGTCCCGGCCCGGCGCGTCAAGGCCGCCGCGCTGCTGTTCCTCGGCATCGGCGGCGCCCTCGGCTTCGTCCTGGCCGCGACCTCCAGCTGGTGGCTGCTGCTCGTGGGCATCGCGGCCCTCGGTGCCGCGTGGACGTACACCGGGGGGCCGTCGCCCTACGGGTACCGCGCGCTCGGCGAGGTCAGCGTGTTCGTCTTCTTCGGCCTCGTCGCGGTGCTCGGCACGGCGTACGTGCAGGTCGAGGACATCACCGCGCCGGCGGTCGCGGCCGCGATCGGCATCGGCTCGCTGGCCTGCGCGATCCTCGTCGCGAACAACCTGCGCGACATCCCGACCGACTCGGTCACCGGCAAGCGGACGCTCGCGGTCGTCCTCGGCGACGCCGGCACGCGCCGGCTCTACGGGCTGCTGATGGTCGTGGCGATCGGCGCGCTCGTGTGGGCCGCGTTCTCGACCCCGTGGGCGCTGCTCGGCCTCGTCGCCCTGCCGCTGATCGGCCGCGCGGCGAGCATCGTGGCGTCCGGCGCCCAGGGCATGGCGCTCATCCCGGTCCTGCGCGACAGCGGGCTCATCGAGCTCGTGTACGCCGCAGGGCTCGCGATCGGCCTGACGATCGGCGGCTGACGTGCTGCGCGTCGCGGTCGTCTCCGACACCCACGCCCCCCGGTTCTGGAAGGCCATGCCGCCGGCGGTCGCCGCGCAGCTGACCGACGTCGACGTGATCCTGCACGCGGGCGACGTCTGCGTCCCGTCCGTGCTGGACGAGCTCGCGGCGTACGCACCCGTGCACGTGGTGGCCGGCAACAACGACGGGCCGGACGTGTCCGCGTGGGGTGCGCCCGAGACGCTCGAGCTCGAGCTCGACGGCGTACGGATCGCGATGATCCACGACTCGGGGCCCAAGCAGGGCCGAGCCGGACGCATGCGCAGGCGGTTCCCCGACGCCGACCTGGTGGTGTTCGGCCACTCGCACATCCCGTGGGACACCGAGGAGGACGGCCAGCGCCTCCTCAACCCGGGGTCGCCGACCGACAAGCGCCGTCAGCCGCGCGGCACGATGGGTCAGCTCGTCCTCGACGGGGGCCGGATCGTCTCGGCAACGATCGTGCCGGTGACCTAGTCGAGCTCGCCCGACGACCGCAGGATGCAGAACTCGTTGCCCTCGGGGTCCGCGAACACGACCCAGCCCGAGCCTGGCCCGTACACGCCGCGGCGATCGGCCACCTCGACCGCACCCAGGGCCCGTACGCGCTCGATCTCCTCGTCGCGCGTGCCCTCGCGTGGGCGCAGGTCCAGGTGGATGCGGTTCTTGCCCGTCTTGGCCTCCGGCACCTCGAGGAACCAGATCGTGTGGCCGGTCCCGGGGTCGACGATCGCGCACTCCTCGTCACCGGGCTCGTTGGGGTCACCCTCGACGTCGACGTATCCCAGCAGGCCCTTCCACCACTGCGACAGCTCGAAAGCGTCCAAACAGTCGACCGAGGTGTGCGAGACGTAGGACGTCATGGCGACACCCCGGGCAGGACACCTGTTGCCGAGAACTCCTCGAGCGCGGCCGCGTACGGGGCGATGTCGATGCCCTTGTCGGCCAGCCACGCGTCGTCGTAGTAGGTGTGCTCGTAGCGCTCGCCGCCGTCGCACAGCAACGTGACGACGCTGCCCTCCTGGCCCTCCGTACGCATGCGCCCGATCACCTCGAGCGACGCCCACACGTTCGTGCCGGTGGACCCGCCGACGGGACGCCCGAGGATCGCAGAGACCCAGCGCATCGTGGCCAGGGAGGCCGCATCGGGCACCCGGACCATGTCGTCGATGACCCCGCCCACGAACGACGGCTCGACCCGCATGCGGCCGATGCCCTCGATGCGCGACGGCTTCGCGGTCGTCACGTCGGAACGATCGGACTCCCAGCCCTCGAGGAAGGCCGAGTTCTCGGGGTCCGCGACCGCGATCCGGGTCGCGAAGCGCCGGTAGCGCACGAACCGGCCGATCGTCGCGGACGTGCCGCCGGTGCCCGCACTCACCACGATCCACTCCGGGCACGGGTGCTTCTCGGCCGACATCTGCTGGAAGATCGACTCGGCGATGTTGTTGTTGCCGCGCCAGTCGGTCGCGCGCTCGGCGTACGTGAACTGGTCCATGTAGTGGCCGCCGCATGCGCTCGCCAGCTCCCGCGCGACCTCGTACACCGTGCCGGGGTCGTCGACGAGGTGGCAGCGCCCGCCGTAGAACTCGATCAGCGCGATCTTCTCGGTGCTGGTGGACGCCGGCATCACCGCGACGAACGGCAGGCCGAGGAGCCGCGCGAAGTACGCCTCGCTGACCGCCGTTGACCCGCTCGACGCCTCGATCACGGTCGACGTCGGGCCGATCCACCCGTTGCACAGGGCGTACAGGAACAGCGACCGCGCGAGCCGGTGCTTCAGGCTGCCGGTGGGGTGGACCGACTCGTCCTTGAGGTACAGGTCGATGCCCGGCACCGGGATCGGCAGGACGTGCAGGTGGGTGTCCGCGCTGCGGTTGGCGTCGGCCTCGACGCGGCGGATCGCCTCGGCGATCCAGGCGCGGCTCTCAGTCGACGTCTTCGGCACGGCGGGACTCCTCGAGACGGGACGACATGCGCTCGGCGCGTGCGTGGACGTCCTCGGCGAGCCGGGCCCTCAGGCCGGACAGCAGGAAGATCGAGATGATCGAGGAGATGACGAGCGAGACGAGCAGCACGAAGATGTTGACGATCTCGGTGCGTTCGAAGAACAACGGCGCTGCGAGCCACACGACCGCGAACACCACCGCCAGGACGGCGAAGCGAGCCAGGGTGTAGGTCCAGAAAGCCTTCATGCTTCCAGCCTAATCGGTTGGACCACCGTTCCATCCTGCCGGTTGTGCACACCCCGATACGGTGGTCCCATGGGCAAGGCAGTTCTGGTCGTCATCGGCATCGTCCTGTTCGTGTACGCCGTGTTCGACCTGGTGGCCACTCCCAAGGCGCGGGTCAAGCTGCTGCCGAAGGTCGTCTGGCTCGTGATCCTGCTCGTGCCCGTCGCCGGACCGCTGCTGTGGATCCTCTGGGGCCACATCAAGGACGCCCCGCCGAGGACCCGTGGCACGGGCGGCTGGACCCCGCCGTCGGGCCCGCGCGGCCCCGACGACGACCCGGACTACCTGCGCGGCCTCTGACGTCCGCGGCTGCACGGGTCACGCCACGGTCACGGCGTCGTGAGCGGCGTCGAGCCGACGACGTCGAGCAGATGCAGCTTGTCGGCCGTGGTCGATCCCGGTGCGGCGGTGAACACCAGCAACGCCTGGGCCCGATCCTCGGTGGCGAGGCGCTGGCAGAACAGCTCGAGCTCGCCGAGCTGCGGGTGGATCATCGTCTTGAGATCGTGGTGCCGGTGGTGCACGTCGTGACGTGCCCAGGCCTCACGGAACTCGGCGCTGCGCTCGAGCAGGGTCGCGACCATCTCCCGCGTGCGGTCGTCCTCCCCACCCTGGGCGATCGACGTCCGCAGGTGGGCTGCGTGGCTCGCGGTGGTGCTCTCGAGCTGCCCGGGCGGGCACATCGCCCGGTCGTGGGGGTCCTGCATGAACCAGCGGTAGATCGAGCTGCGCTCGAGACCTGAGTACGCCGACTGGTCGCCGAGCAGGGCGGTCGCCATCCGGTTCTGGGCCAGCACGTCGCCCAGGTCCGACACGACGGCGGCCGGGGTGTCGTCGAGCTGGTCGAGCACGCGCAGCAGCGCCGGGGCGACGTGGTCGGTGCGCCGGGAGCGGGGAGGCACCGGGTGTCCCGCCAGACGGAACACGTGGTCGCGCTCGTCGAGGTCGAGGCGCAGCGCCCGGGCCACCGCTCCCAGCACCTGCTCGGACGGGACCGGTCCTCTCGCCTGCTCGATCCGCACGTAGTAGTCGGTCGACATGCCGGCCAGGAACGCGACGTCCTCGCGCCGGAGACCGGGCGTGCGTCGACCCGAGCGGGTCGCGAGACCCACCTCATCGGGCTGGAGCACCTCGCGGCGCCGCCGGAGGAAGGCACCGAGCGCGTCGCGGTCCATGTCCTCATTGTGCGTGGGCATCCCAGCCGGGGACAAGCCGTCCCAGGATGATCTGACCCTCCTGCGTGACGTCCGGAGCCTGCAGGCTCGTAGGTGACGGTGCCCGAGCACCGACACGACAGAAAGAAGGACAACCATGGACATCACCTCACGGACCGTGCTCATCGCGGGTGGGACCGCCGGCATCGGCCTCGAGATGGCCCGGCGCCTCACGGCGGCCGGCAGCTCGGTGGTCGTCGGCGGACGCCGCGTCGACCGGCTCACCGACATCGCGGCCGAAGGCATCGGCACGGTCGAGCTCGACGTCAGCGATCCGGCATCGGTCGAGCGCGCTCGCGACTCGGTGCTGGCGTCGTTCCCCGACCTGGACACCGTCGTCACGATGGCCGGCGTCCAGCTGATCGAGGACGTGCGCGACCCGGGCCACATCGCCACCGCCGAGCAGATCGTCCAGACCAATCTGCTGGGCACGATCCGCGTGATCGACGCCTTCACGCCGCACCTCCTGGCGCGGGGCACCGGCACCTTCGTCACCGTCAGCTCCGGGATCGGCTTCCTGCCCTTCCCGCTGATGCCCACGTACGGGGCGTCGAAGGCCGCCGTGCACGCGTACTCCGAGTCGTTGCGGGCCCAGCTGGACGGCACCGGCGTGGACGTCGTGGAGCTGGTCCCACCGGCCGTCGCCACCAGCGAGGACCAGAGGCGGGCCAACCCGGCCGCGCTCGACGTCGGCGACTTCGTCGAGGAGGTGCTGACCCTGCTGGCCGCCGATCCCACCCCGCACGAGCTGCTGGTCGGCAGCGTCCAGACGCACCGGTGGGCGGAGCGGGACGGTACCTACGACGAGCTGGTGGCACAGCGCTCGAAGGCCCTGGCGTCGCTGCCGGGCCGCTAGGGCGTCCGTCGCGGAGAGACAGGCTGCCGGTCAGTCGTCCCAGCGGAACAGCCGCGCCGCGACCGCGGTGACGACGACCGCGAAGCCGAGCAGGATCGCGATCGGGGCGAGGGCCGCTGACGGCCCCTCACCGCGCACCATCGTGTCCAGCATCCCGTCGTTCAGGTGCTTCAGCGGCAGCACCTTGCTCACGGCCGTGACGTACGCGGGCGCCCCGTCGAGCGGGAAGAACGAGCCGGACAGGAAGGCCATCGGCAGCACCACGAAGTTCGCGATCCCGACCGCGGCCTCCTCGGTGCGCGCCACCGCACCCGCGAGGAGCCCGATCGCCATGAACGCCAACGTGCCGCAGATCAGGAGCGGGATGATCATCGGCCACGACCCGGTGAGCCGCAGCCCGAACAGCACCATCCCGACCCCGATGAAGATCGCCGCCTGGACGATCGCGATGGCGATCGACACCGCGACCCGCGCGGTGACGACCGAGCTCGTCGGGACGGGCGCCAGGCGCAGGCGGCGCAGCAGCCCGTTGCGCCGCCAGACGACGAGGTTCGTCGCCGCACCGAACGTCGCGCCGGAGGCGATCGCCCAGCCCATCAGGCCCGGCGTGTAGTACTGGATCGGCTTGAGCGAGTCGTCCTCGACCTGGTCGGTCCGCAGGCTGAACTTCGGTGGCTGGCCCGTCGCGGCGAGGTTCGCCGACTGCACGATCGACTGGAACGTGCCCTGCAGCGTCGCGGCCTTGACCTGGTCGGCCCGCGAGTACCGCAGCACCAACCGGTCGCCGTCCTGGCTGATCACCGCGTCGGCGTCGCCCTTGCGCACCTGCTCGATCGCGTCCTTCTCGTCGGACGACCGGGTGACCTTCAGGCTCTCGTCGAGGTAGCCCTTGAGCTGCTTCGGGGTGTCGTCGAGGACGGCCACCGGGCCCACCTGGATGATCTCGGCGCGTGACGTGCCGCCGTCGGTGAAGATGCCACCGAACAGCACCAGGAACATCAGCGGGAAGATCACCGCGAAGAAGACCGCCATGCGATCGCGGAAGAAGCCCTTGAGCATCGCCCGGGCCAGGCTGCGGAACGCGGTCATGCGCGGTACTGCCGTCCGGTGAGGTCGAGGAACACGTCCTCGAGCGAGGCGCCCTTCACGCTGAGGCCCCCGAGCGCGTCGCGGGCGGCCAGGTCGCTGAGCACGCGGGCCGCGTCCCGGGTCGTGATCGTGGTGCCCGGGTCATCGACGTCGACCGCATCGCTGCCCGCCACGGCACGGGCGTCGGCGAGGGACAGCGTGCCGGGGGCCAGGCTGATCCGCACCGGCGCGTCGAGGCCCCGGACCAGCGCCGCCGGTGTGTCCATCTCCAGGATCCGGCCGGCGTCCATGATCGCGACCCGGTCGCAGAGCGCCTCGGCCTCGTCCATGTAGTGCGTCGTCAGGATCACGGTCCGCCCGGAATGGTTGATCGTGCGCAGGACGTCCCAGAGGTTGTGCCGGGCCTGCGGGTCGAGCGCCGCCGTCGGCTCGTCCAGGAAGACGACCTCGGGGTCGTGGATCAGGGCGCACGCGATCGACAGCCGCTGCTTCTGACCGCCGGACAGGTCCTCGGTGCGGACGTCGGCCTTGTCGACCAGGCCGACCTGCTCGAGCATCTGGTCGGTGCGTCCCGCCGCGACGCCGTAGAGCGCACCGAACGTGTCGAGCTGCTCGCGAGCGGTCAGCCGCTCGAAGAACGAGGACGCCTGCAGCTGCACCCCCATGCGGCGCTGCAGCTCGGGCTCGCGGTTCCACGGGTCGTGCCCGTCGATCCGCACCGTCCCGGCCATGGGCCGGCGCAGTCCCTCGATCATCTCCAGCGCCGTGGTCTTGCCCGCCCCGTTGGGGCCGAGCAGCCCGAAGAACTCCCCCGGCGCGACCGTGAAGCTCACCCCGTCCACGGCCCGCACGTCCCCGTACGTCATGACGAGCCCCTCGGCCCGGATCTCCACTCCCATGCGATCGACCCTAAAGCAGCCCCGCCCCGCCCGCGGGGTGTCGGTTTCCCACGGGACCGTGGGGTTTGTGCACTCCCCTCGCGTCTCAGCACGCGGGGAGTGCACAAGACGCGAGGGGAGCTGCCCGTCCACAGGACGTCACCGCGTGCCCGGCCGTCCACAGGCGGTCCGCGCAGCCCCTTCCGGTCGATCCCGCTCGACGAGCATCGCGGGATGAACCTCGTCGACCTCATCACCACCGGCCGCGGGTACGTGACCCGCGGGCAGTTCCTCGACTGCGGATACTCCGACCGCGACATCCGGGCGGCGGTCCGCTCCGGCCTGCTGCGACGCCGTCGGCAAGGCGTGTACGTGCACGCCGCGACCTTCGACGTCCTCTCGCCCGAGCAGCAGCACGTCGTCGACGTCCGGTCGGTGGCCGACAAGCTCGGGCCGGCCGTTGCCGTCAGCCACCAGTCGGCCTGCGCCATCCACGGCGCCGCGATGTACGGGACGAGGCTCGATCGCATCCACGTGACCCGTCTGGACGGCGCGGCCGGGCGCACCGCCCACGGCATCGTGCACCACGAGGGACAGGTCGTCCGCGACGACGACCTCGAGGAGATCGACGGCATGCTGGTGGTCAAGGCACCGCGGTCGATCTTCGAGCTCGGCACGACGGGCTCGGTCGAGTCGGCCATCGTCGTGATGGACTCGGGTCTGCACCTCGCCCTCACCACCCCGAGGACCTCGAGGAGCTCGGTCGCCGGTTCGAGAGCTGGCCGGGCGCGCGCCGGGCGCGGTACGCCGCGTCCCTCGCGGACGGACGCGCGGAGTCGCCGGGCGAGTCGCGCTCCCGCTACCTCTTCCGCCGGTACAACCTCCCGGTGCCCGAGCTCCAGGTCGCCATCCACGACGAGTCGGGCGAGCTGATCGGCTTCACCGACTTCGGCTGGACCGAGTACCGGCACCTCGGCGAGTTCGACGGCAAGGTCAAGTACGGCGGGCTCGTCGGCGACCCACGGACCCCGCAGGAGATCGCGTTCGCGGAGAAGAAGCGCGAGGACCGGCTGCGCCGCCAGCTGTTCGGGATCAGCCGCTGGACCTGGCACGAGATCGCCCCGTCCCAGGAGGCCGCGACGGTCCGCCGCATCGAGGGCGAG
Source organism: Aeromicrobium chenweiae (assembly GCF_003065605.1). Taxonomy (GTDB): domain Bacteria; phylum Actinomycetota; class Actinomycetes; order Propionibacteriales; family Nocardioidaceae; genus Aeromicrobium; species Aeromicrobium chenweiae. Next base: position 3,224,890 of record NZ_CP026952.1, read on the forward strand.
CTGCACCAGTCACGCCGGCTCTACACCCGCAACCGGCTCATCATCCCGCTCAGCTGAGCCACTCCCCGCGCGTTCTTGTCACTCCCCTCGTGTCGTGACGCGAGGGGAGCGACGAAATCCCACGGTCCCGTGGGAAACCGACACCAGCCCGGGAGCGGGGGCTACTTGGCGTAGGAGTGCAGGCCGCCGACGAAGAGGTTGACGCCGACGAAGTTGAAGACGAAGGTCACGAAGCCGATCAGGGCGAGGATCGCGGCGGCCTTGCCCTTCCAGCCCGCGGTGGCCCGGGCGTGCAGGTAGCCCGCGTAGACGACCCAGGTGATGAACGCCCAGACCTCCTTGGGGTCCCAGCCCCAGTAGCGGCCCCACGCGTACTGCGCCCAGATCGGCCCGGCGATCAGGGCCGCGAAGGTCCAGATCGGGAACGCGAACGCGTGCACCCGGTACGCGAGCTGGTCGATCTTGGCCGCGGTGGGGATGCGCCAGAGGAACCCGGTCCGCTCCCCCTCCGGCGTCGTTCGCTCGGCCTTGGCCTTGATCAGGTAGAGCACCGAGGCGGCGGCGCCGACGAGGAACGCGGCTCCCGAGATCATCGCGCCCAGGACGTGGATCACGAGCCAGTACGAGTGCAGCGCCGGGACGAGGGGTCCCGCCGGCACGAAGACGAGCGCGGAGGCGCCGAGGACGACCGTCGCGAAGCCGGTGATGATCGGCCCGACCCAGTCGATGTCCCAGATCCGCACCAGCACGATGTATCCGATGATCGCGGACAGCGCGGCCGCGCACCCGAACTCGTACATGTTGCCCCACGGCACCCGCTCGGCGGAGAGCCCGCGGGCGACGACGCCTGCGAGGAGCACGACCGCGGCGAGCTGCGTGAGGGAGAAGCCGATGCTGCCGGCGACGTTGCTGCGCTGGACGGGGTCGGCCGTCCCGGACGCGGCGGGCTCGCCGTCGGGGAGGACGAGCTCACGGTCCGGCGCCACCCCGCGCGCGAGGCTCCATTGCAGGACGTATGCCACGAAGGCCAGCGCCAGGATGCCAGTCGCCGATGCGACCGCGTAGTTGGAGAACTGTTCGTACTGCGCGAGCGTCATGCCTGCACTCTTTCGTCGGTGTGCCCGAGCGTGTCCTTCAACCGCTCGAGGAAGTCGTCCAGGTCGGCGGGCAGGTCATCACGGGGCACGCGGTCCAGGACGGCGACGTCCACCACGGTACGTGAGCCGTCCCGTCGGGTGCGAATCCAGGTGCGTCGGGGCTTGACGGTCAGCGAGACCATGAGCCCGATCAGCCCGGCGATGATGCCGACCAGCGGCACCTTGACCAGCGGCGACGAGCTGATCTGGAACCGGGCGAACTGTGCGACGTCCGTGAACTCGATCGTCCCGCCGTCGGGAAGGTCCGCGGTCTGGCCGGGGCTCAGGGAGATCCGCAGGTTCTTGCCGTCCGCGTCCTTGTACTGCTTCATGTTCGTCTTGTCGAGGATGAAGACCGACTGCGGTGTGCCATCGTCCAGGCCCAGGTCGCCGTGCCAGACGTTGAACGACACCAGCGGGTTCGCCGCGGCCGGGTGGATCGAGATCGAGATGCCGTTCTGCTCGGCGGCGGTCGGCAGGAAGAAGCCCTGCAGGCCGAGCTGCTCGGGCTCCGCGTCGGGCACCTTCAGGACGCCGTTGGACGTGTACGTCGCATCGGCCGGCAGGAACGCCACGGCGTCGTCCCAGACGACGTGGCCCTTGCTGTCGGTGACCTTGAGGACCGGCGCGTAGCCCTGGCCGACGAGGTAGACCGACGTGCTGCCGATGGCCAGCGGGTGGTTGACGGTGATGTCGAACGGCTTCCTCGCCGCACCCGGCTCGGCCGTGTACGTCCCCTGCGCCCGGAACTCGCGCGGGGCACCCGCCTGCTGGCTGCCGAACGGCTGGAACCGGGCGGTCATCTTGTCGAGCGTGAGGGCGAACGGCGGGAGGTCCCCGTTGGTGAACAATGCACCCGCGCTGAACTCGTCGTACTGGGTCAGCGAGTTCGCGAACTGCCCGCCACGGTCGGTGACCATGACCGAGCCGCGGTAGCCGAACAGCGTACCGACGGCCACCCCGACGAGGACCACGACGATGCTGACGTGGAACAGCAGGTTGCCGGCCTCGCGCAGGAAGCCCTTCTCGGCGCTGACCTCCTGCACGCCGTCGCGGTCGGCCACGTCGACGCGGGCGCGTCCGAGGGCGGTGCGCGCGGCGGCGACGACCTCGTCCGGCGAGCGGTCGGTCTCGAACGACGCGGATGCCGGCAGGCGGGAGAAGTTGCGGGGCGCGCGCGGCGGACGGGCCCGCAGGGCACGCAGGTAGACGAACGAGCGCGGCAGGATGCAGCCGATCAACGACACCATCAGCAGCAGGTAGACCGCGCTGAACCACGGCGAGCTGTAGACGCTGAAGAATCCCAGGTTGTCGAGGATCGGCGCGCTCTTCGGGTGGTCGAGGAAGTACGCCTCGACCGCGCGCGCGTCGACCCCGCGCTGCGGGACGAGCGAGCCGGGGATCGCGGCGATCGCGAGCAGGAGCAGCAGGAACAGCGCCGTGCGCATCGACGTCAGCTGACGCCAGAACCAGCGGGTCAGCTCGCGGCGCCCGAGCGCCGGGACCGCGTTGGCGGTCCCGCCCCGCGAGGGCCGGTCGTCCTCGGTGCGGCGTTCGTCGAGGCTCATACGGGAGCCTCGAATCCGCCGACCCAGGTCTGCATCTCCCCGACCAGGTCGTTCCACCAGCCGGTCACGAGCATGATGCCGACCGCGATGAGCAGCGAGCCGCCGATGACCGAGACGGCGCGCTGGTGACGCCGGAACCACGTGAGGGCATGCATGAACTTTCCGAAGCCGAGGGCCGCCAGGACGAACGGGATGCCGAGGCCCAGGCAGTAGGTGAAGGCGAGGAACGCGCCGCGGGCAGCGGTCGCGTCGTCCGTCGCGAAGGACAGGCCGAGCACGGCGGCGAGGGTGGGGCCGATGCAGGGCGTCCAGCCGAGGCCGAAGAAGACGCCCAGGACGGGGGCGATGGCCAGGCCGACCGCGGGGACCGCGTGGACGCGCCCCTCCCGCTGCAGGAACGGCACGAAGCCGATGAAGACGAGCCCCAGCAGGATGACCAGGATGCCCGTGACCACGGCCAGGGTGTCCTGGTACTGCCGCAGCTCGAGCCCGACCGACCCGAACAGCGCTCCGCCGAGGACGAACACCGTCGAGAAGCCCAGGACGAAGAGCAAGGCACCCGCGAGCAGCCGGCCGCGCCGTGCGGACTCCAGGTCCTGCGCCGCGACCCCCGAGACGTACGACAGGTAGCCCGGCAGCAGCGGGACGACGCACGGGGAGAAGAACGAGACCAGCCCGGCCAGGACCGCGACGGGTGCTGCGAGGAGGAGGTTGCCGGACGAGACGGTGTCGCTGAACCAGTCGGTCACGTGGTGCTCTTCTGGACGTCGTCGATCAGGTCCGCGAGCGTGGACGCGCTGACCTTGTCGAGGATCCGGACCGCGACACGTCCCTTGGCGTCGATGATCCACGTGGTGGGGATCGCGATGCTCGGCAGGCTGTCGTTGAAGCCGAGGTCGAGCTGGCCGCCCTCGTCACGGAAGCTCGGGTACGTGATGCCCTTGCGGCGGTTGAACGCGACCGCCGTCGCCGGGTCCTTGGTCTTGGTCAGGACGCCGACGAACTGGACGTCCTTGTCGGCGTACTGCTCGGCGACCTCGTCGAGCGCGGGCGCCTCGGCCCGGCACGGAGGGCACCACGGCCCCCACAGGTTGACCACGATCGTCTTGCCGGCGAAGTCGGCGGTGGAGAGCGGCTTGCCCTCGAGGTCCTCCCCCTCCAGCACCGGCGCGGGCTTGCGGTCGGCGGCGTCGACGCGGGTGATGGAGCCGTCGCCCGAGACGTAGCCGTCGGTCGTCCCGCGGTTGCCGGAGCCCCCGCACGCGGCGAGCAGGGCGAGGGCCCCGATCGCCGCGGCGGTGCGGACGCGGAAGCGGTGGGTCATCGGATCAGGCTCCGCCGACGACCTTGCCGCGCAGCGGTGCGGGGAGCAGGTCGGCGGCCGGCTCGCTGTAGGTGAAGCCGACGAAGTCGTCACCGTCGAACGTCAGGCTGGTCAGGCTCGCGAGCGTGCACTGGCGCTTGCGCGGATCGTGCACGAAGCTCTTCTGCTCGTACGCGCGGCGGGCGATCCAGACCGGCAGCTGGTGCGAGACGATGACGGCCTCGTGGCCGCGGGCGGCCTCGCGGGCGTCGTCGACCGCGGCCGTCATGCGGGCCGCGATCTCCTTGTACGGCTCGCCCCACGACGGACGGATCGGGTTGCGCAGCATCCACCAGTTGCGGGGGTTGGTGAAGGCACCGTTGCCGACGCCGACGGTCTTGCCCTCGAAGAGGTTGTCGGCCTCGATGACGCGGTCGTCGGTGTGGACCGGCACCTCGAGCAGCTTCGACAGCGGCTCGGCGGTCTGCTGGGCGCGCTCGAGCGGCGACGCGACCATGTGCACGATCTCGTTCTTGGACAGGAAGTCCGCGGCACGGGCAGCCATCTGGTGCCCCAGGTCGGACAGCACGAACTTCGGCAGCCGGCCGTACAGCACGCCCTCGGGGTTGTAGACCTCGCCGTGGCGCATGAGGTGCACGATCGTACGTTCGGACATCGGGTTCCTAGCTCTCGTTCGTGGCCTGCGCAGCAGCACGCGCGGCACCGGGCAGTGCCTCGGCAATTCTAGAGAGTGCCTCCTCGTCGTGTGCAGCCGAGACGAACCAGCACTCGAAGGCGCTCGGCGGGAGGTAGATCCCGGCGTCGAGCATCGCGTGGAAGAACGGCTTGTAGCGCCAGGCCTCCTGCGCCTGCGCACCCGCGAAGTCGGTGACCGGGGCGTCGACGCCCCAGAACACGCTGAACATGTTGCCCGCGTTCTGCAGGACGTACGCCAGGCCCGCGGCGTCGAGCGCGTCCCGCACGAGCCCCTGCAGCTGGGACGACGCGGAGTCGAGCCGCTCGTAGGCCGCGGCGTCTGCGAGCCGCAGCGTCGTGAGGCCTGCGGTCGTCGCGATGGGGTTCCCCGACAGGGTGCCGGCCTGGTACACCGGTCCCACCGGGGCGAGCTGCTCCATCACGTCACGACGTCCGCCGAACGCTGCCGCCGGGAAACCACCGCCCATGACCTTGCCGTACGTCACGAGGTCCGGCACCCAGCCCTCGCGCTCGCCGTCGAGTCCCCAGTGTCCCGAGCGGGTGACCCGGAAGCCGGTCATCACCTCGTCGCTGATGAACAGGGCGCCGTTGCGACCGCAGACCTCGGACAGGAACTGGTTGAACCCCGGCTCCGGCGGGACGACACCCATGTTGCCGGCGGCGGCCTCGGTGATGAGGCACGCGATCTGGTCGCCGTACTCGGCGAACGCGGCCTCGACCGCGGCCCGGTCGTTGTAGGGCAGCACGATCGTGTCGGCCGTGACGTGCGACGGCACGCCGGGCGTCTCGGGCAGCCCGAGGGTCACGACGCCGGAGCCCGCCTGGGCCAGCAGCGCGTCGACGTGCCCGTGGTAGCAGCCGGCGAACTTCACGATCTTGTTGCGCCCGGTGAACCCGCGGGCCAGACGGATCGCGGACATCGTCGCCTCGGTGCCGGACGAGACCATGCGGACGCTCTCGGCCGACGCGCGGGCGACGATCTCCTCGGCCAGCAGCACCTCGGGCTCGCTGGGCGTGCCGAACGAGGTGCCTCGCGCGACGGCGTCGCCCACGGCGGCGAGCACCTCCGGGTGGGCGTGGCCCAGCAGCATGGGTCCCCACGAGCCGACGAGGTCGACGTAGCGACGCCCGTCCACGTCGGTCAGCCAGGCGCCCTGGCCCGACGCCATGAAGATCGGCGTCCCACCCACGGCCCGGAACGCGCGGACCGGCGAGTTGACGCCGCCCGGCGAGACGGCGCGGGCGCGGTCGAACAGCTGTTCAGAAGCTTCGGTGGAGGTCACGACTCCATTGTCTCTCGCCACGAAATCCGCGGGCAGGCGGCGTCGGCGCCGCGTAACCCCGGCCGTCCTCGGCTCGTTGCACCTGTGTTCGACGGGGTGTACGACCGTCGGCGGCTGCTGTAACATCGGTTTACGCAATGGCGCGAGGGTGGCGCCAGTCTGGGAGGGCACGCACATGGGAGCTCGCAAGCTCACGCGCTGGCAGAAGGCCGGCGCCCTCGTACCGATGGCCGTGCTGGTCGGGGCCTGGGGCGCAGCGCTCGGCAACTCCGGGCTCGCCACCGCCACCGGCGGCCCCTCCGACGCCGACGTCCCCGCCGTGCCCGCCACGGCGTTCGAGCAGCCGGCGAGCGTGCAGCAGACCCCGCAGGGCGTGGACCGCAAGGCCGGCGCCGCCGGCACGGTCGCGACCCTGTCGACCAACGGCATCCCCGCCTCGGCCCTCTCGGCCTACCGCCGCGCCGAGTCCCTGCTGGGCCAGGCCGACGAGGAGTGCCAGCTCCCGTGGAACCTCGTCGCCGCGATCGGTCGCGTCGAGTCCAACCACGGTCGCACGAACGGCAACGCGCTGAACGCCGACGGTCTCGCCAAGCCGGGCATCTACGGAGTCCTCCTGGACGGCAAGGACGGCCGGGCGCGCATCTCCGACACCGACGACGGCGCCCTCGACAAGAACTCGGTCCTCGACCGCGCCGTCGGGCCCATGCAGTTCATCCCGGGCACGTGGAAGTCCGTCGGCGTCGACGCCGACAACGACGGCACGAAGAACCCGCAGGACATCGACGACGCGGCCACCTCCGCCGGGGTGTACCTCTGCGCCGGCGCGGGCGATCTGTCCAAGCGCTCCGACGCGGCCGTCGCGGTCAAGCGGTACAACCACTCCGACGCGTACGTCGACCTGGTCCTGAAGATCTCTGCCGCCTACGCCAGCGGCGACTTCACCCAGTCCCCTGACGGTCTCTCGGCGGCACCGGTCCTGACGTCGAACGCGTCCGACCAGACGCTGACCCCCTCCGAGCGCAAGGCCGCGGTCAAGGCGGAGCAGAAGGCGGCCAAGAAGCCCAAGCCGGCCAAGGACGGCGGTTCCACCACCGGCGGTGGCGGCAGCGGCAGCGGGGGCGGCACACCCACCGGCGGCGGGACGACGCCGGGTGCCGGTGGCGGCAGCGGCTCCGGTGGCGGCGGCAGCGAGGGCGGCTCCGGCGGCGGCTCCGGCGACGGCGGCGGCACTCCCTCCGGCGGCACGATCGGCGGCGGCGTCCAGGACCTGGTCGAGGGCACCCCGCTGGCGCCCCTGGCCCCGGTCACCAAGCCGGTCACCGGCCTGCTGACCGCGGTCGAGGCCAACCTGCAGTGCACGCTGACGGTCGCGGCACTCCCGCTGAAGACCTACCGCGACCGCTTCAAGGCCTGCATGGCCAAGTTCGGCTACTGAGCGCGCAGCCGCACGGCCAGCTCGGTCGCCCAGTACGTCAGCACGATGTCGGCACCCGCGCGGCGGATCGAGAGGATGATCTCGTCGATCGCGCGCTCGCGGTCGATCCAGCCGTTGGCCGCGGCGGCCTCGACCATCGCGAGCTCGCCGGAGATGTTGTAGGCCGCGACCGGCACGTCGACCGTGGCGCGGACGTCCGCGATCAGGTCCAGGTAGCTCAGGGCGGGCTTGACCATCACCATGTCGGCGCCCTCCTCGATGTCGAGGAGCACTTCGCGGATCGCCTCCCGGCCGTTGGCCGGGTCCTGCTGGTACGTCTTGCGATCGCCCTGCAGCGAGGAGTCGACGGCCTCGCGGAACGGCCCGTAGAACGCCGAGGCGTACTTCGCGGCGTACGCGAGGATGACCGTGTCGTCGTGGCCCGCGTCGTCGAGTGCCGCCCGGATGACGCCGACCTGGCCGTCCATCATGCCGCTGGGCGCGACGACGTGGGCGCCGGACTCGGCCTGCACGACACCCATCTGGGCGTACAGCTCCAGCGTGGCGTCGTTGTCGACGCGTCCCCGGTCGTCCAGGACGCCGCAGTGGCCGTGGTCGGTGAACTCGTCGAGGCACAGGTCGGCCATCACGAGCAGGTCGTCGCCGACCTCCGCCCGCGCGTCCGCCAGGGCCACGTTGAGGATGCCCTCGGGATCGAGCGCGCCCGATCCCTGGGCGTCCTTGTGCTCGGGGAGGCCGAACAGCATGACCCCGCCGAGGCCCAGCTCGGCGGCCTCGGCGTACGCCCGACGGGCGGACTCACGCGTGTGCTGGACGACGCCCGGCATGCTGCTGATGGGCCGGACCTCGCTTCGCCCCTCGGCCACGAACATCGGCAGCACCAGCTGCGAGGCCTGGACGTGGGTCTCGGCCACCAGCCGCCTCATCGCCGGCGACGAGCGCAGGCGACGAGGACGGTCGGCGGGGAAGGACATGACTAGGCCTTCCGCCGGCTGGACGGACGCTTCTGCGACGGCTTGGTCACGGGCTCGCCGGCCTCGACGAAGCCCAGACGGCGGGCCGTGCCGAACTCCGCGAGGGCGTCGGCCAGCTCCTCGACCGACGGGGACTCGGCGAGGACGTCGACCCGCAGGCCGTGCTCCTCGGCGGTCTTGGCGGTCGCCGGACCGATGCACGCGATGATCGTCGACGTGTGCGGCTTGCCGGCGATGCCCACGAGGTTGCGGACCGTGGACGACGAGGTGAACATGACCGCGTCGAACTTGCCGGTCTTGATCGCCTCGCGCGTCGGCGCCGGCGGCGGGGCCGCCCGGACGGTGCGGTAGGCCGTGACGTCGTCGACCTCCCAGCCGAGGTCGATCAGGCCGGCCACGAGGGTCTCGGTCGCGATGTCGGCGCGGGGCAGGAAGACCCGGTTGATCGGGTCGAGCAGGTCGTCGTACGGCGGCCAGTCCTCGAGGAGGCCCCGGGCGGACTGCTCGCCCGAGGGCATGAGATCGGCGCGGATGCCCCAGGTCGCGATGGCCTCGGCGGTCTTCTGACCGACTGCGGCGATCTTCAGGCCCGAGAACGCACGCGCGTCCAGGCCGTACTCCTCGAACTTCTCGCGCACGGCCTTGACGGCGTTGACGCTGGTGAACGCGACCCACTCGTAGCGGCCCTCGACCAGGCCGCGGACGGCCTTGTCCATCTGCTGGGGGTTGCGGGGCGGCTCGACCGAGATGGTCGGGACCTCCTCGGAGATCGCACCGAACCCGCGCAGGCGCGAGGCCAGGCCGGCCGACTGCTCCTTGGTGCGGGGCACCAGGATGCGCCAGCCGTACAGCGGCTTGGTCTCGAACCACGACAGTGCCTCGCGCATCGTGACGACCTCGCCGACGACCGTGATCGCGGGGGACGTCATGCCGGCGGCCTTGGCGTCCGCGCCGATCTCGGCGAGCGTCGACACGACCGTGGTCTGCTCGGTCGTCGTGCCGACCCGGGTCATGGCGACCGGGGTGTCGGGCTTTCGACCGGCGTCGATCAGGCCGGTGGCGACCTCACCGATGCGCGCGACGGCCGAGAGCAGGACGAGCGTGTCCTGGCCGGCGTGGTCGGCCCAGTTGATCGTCGCGTCGCCAACGCTGACGACCGAGTACTCGCGGTGCGTCCGGTTGGTCAGCGGGACACCGGCGTACGCCGGGACCGCGGTGATCGACGAGACGCCGGGCACGATCTCAAAGCCGATGCCGGCCTTCGCGCAGGCGGCGGCCTCCTCGGGTCCGGTCGCGTACGTGAACGGGTCGCCGGCCATGAGGCGGACGACGTGGCCGCCGCTCTTGGCGTGCTTGACGACGAGGCGGGCGCGGGCGGCGTGGGTGAGGACCTCGCCGTCCTCACCGATGCCGCCGTCGACGATCTGGGCGCCGTTGGTGACCAGGGCCACCTGGTCGGGCAGCTCCGTGATGACGACGTCGGCCTGCGCGAGCAGCTCGGCAGCACGGACCGTCAGGAGACTCGCGTCTCCCGGTCCGGCACCGACGAAGCTCACGTGGCCCCGCGGGGCCTTGCGCGTGGGCGGCGTCGGCGTTGACGGGGCTTCTCGCATCGGGGTGATGGTCACGGTGTTCCTTTTCTTGGTCTGTCAGGGGGTCAGGAGGCAGCGACGGCCACGAGGGCGTCGGCACCTTCGGCGAGCATCTCGACAGCAAGACGTTCACCGACCGCGGCAGCCTCTTCGGGGAGGCCGCTCGCGGACAGTCGGATGGTGGGCGAGCCGGAGACGTCTCCGACCACGGCACGAAGCCAGAGCTCGTCGCCGTCGTCGCCGACGGCGATCTCGGCCAGTGCTCCCACCGGGGCGCTGCAGCCGGCCTCGAGGGTGGCGAGGAGGCTTCGCTCGGCAGTGACGGCAGCACGGGTGTCGCTGTCGTCGAGCTGCGCGAGCAGACGAGTGGTCGCGACGTCGTCGACGCGGCACTCACATGCCAGGGCTCCCTGCCCGGGGGCGGGAAGCATCTGGAGAGGATCGATCACTTCGGTGGCCTCGTCGGCGCGGCCGAGCCGGACCAGACCGGCACGGGCCAGCAGCACGCCGTCGCACTCGCCGGAGAGCACCTTGCCGATGCGGGTGTCGACGTTGCCGCGGATGCCGACGACCTCGACGCCGAGCCCGAGGGCGTTCAGCTGGGCCTGGCGCCGCGGCGAGCCGGTGCCGATGCGGGCGCCCTGCGGCAGCTCGCCGAGGGTCAGCCCGTCACGGGCGACGAGCACGTCACGCGGGTCCTCGCGGCGCGGGATCGCGGCCACGACGAGTCGGGGGTCGGGGGTCGTGGGCAGGTCCTTGAGGGAGTGGACCGCCAGGTCGACGTCACCGCGCACGAGCGCCTCGCGCAGGGCGGCGACGAACACGCCCTGACCGCCCAGCGACGCCAGCGGCGCCGTGCTGCGGTCCCCTTCGGTCGAGATCGTCACGAGCTCGACCGAGGCTCCGGTCTCCGCGCGCAGCCGGGCGGCGATGTGCTCGGACTGGGTCACTGCGAGCGCGCTGGCTCGAGTGCCGAGACGAAGTGTCGTCATGAGGGGTCACCCACCTGGGTCACGGCGTCGACCGCGGACTGGTCGAGCGCGAAGAGATCGGCCAGCGCGTCGGCGTACGTCAGCCCCGCGGGTCCGTCGACGAGCTGCTGCACGCGGACGGTGGGCGAGTGGATGAGCTTCTCGGCCACCCGGTGCAGGGCCTTGCGCACGTCGGCGCGCTCGTCGTCGGTGAGGTTGGGCAGGCGGGACTCGATGCGGGCCTGCTCGGAGGCCACGATGTCGGTCGCCATGGTGCGCAGGGCGACGACCGTGGGCGTGATGTGCGAGGCGGCCTTTGCGGCGAGGAACGTCCCGACCTCGGAGGCGACGATCGAGCGGACCTGCTCGACGTCAGCGGCGAGCTCGGCGTTGGCCTGCAGCTGGGACAGGACGATGAGGTCGATGAGCTGGACGCCCTCGAGCTCGCGCACGGCCGGGTCGATGTCGCGCGGCAGCGCCAGGTCGATCAGCGACATCGGGCGTCCCTGCGCGCCGGCAGCGATGCGGGCGCTGTCGAAGACGAATCCGTTCGAGCCGGTGCAGCTGATCAGCACGTCGGCCGCGGACAGCTCGACGTCCAGCGCCTGCCACCGCACGGCGCTGACGCCGAAGGTGGCGACGAGGTTGTACGCCCGCTGGTAGGTGCGGTTGGCGATCATGATCCGCTGCGGATCGACACCGCGGTCGATCAGCGTGCGGACCGTGAGGCTGGCCATCGTACCGGCCCCCGCGACCAGGAAGCGCGTGTCCGGGGCGTCGACGACGGCACCGGCCGCGTCCAGGCCGGCGGTCACCATCGACGGTGCGAGGCGGTCGATGCCGGTCTCGGCGTGGCCGCGCTTGCCGATGCGCAGGGCCTGCTGGAACAGGGCGTTGAGGGCCGAGCCGACCGTCGACTCGGCCTGGGCGCTGTGCAGCGCCTCACGGACCTGGCCGAGGATCTGGCTCTCGCCGAGGATCATCGAGTCCATGCCGGACGCGACGCCGAACAGGTGCGCGACGGCGGCCTCGTCGAAGTGGACGTAGACGTGGCGGACGAAGTCCTCACGCTCCAGGCCGGCGTGCTCGGCGAGGAGTCGCGAGACCTCCTCGACCGCGCCGTGGAAGCGCTCGGCCTCGACGTAGACCTCGACCCGGTTGCAGGTCGAGATGACGACCGACTCGGTGACGAACGGGGCGTCGAGCACGAGGTGCGACAGCTTGAGGGTCGCGTCGACGTCGAGCGCAGCGCGCTCCAGGACGTCGATCGGGGCCGACTTGTGGGACATGCCCACCACCAACACGCTCATATGCCACTCACTTTCGGCTCGATGCCTGCCTTGCGCTGCTCGTGATACGCGAGGATCTGCAGCTCTATCGACAGGTCGACCTTGCGGACGTCGACGCCATCAGGCACCTGCACGAGCGCAGGTGCGAAGTTCAGGATGCTGGTGATCCCAGCCGCGACGAGCCGGTCGGCGACCTCCTGGGCCGCGGTGCCGGGGGTCGCGATGACGCCGATCGAGATGGCCCGGTCCGCCACGATGGCGTCCAGGTCGTCCATCGAGCTGACGGTCAGGCCGGAGATCTCGGTGCCGACGCGCTGGGGATCGGCGTCGACGAGCGCCGCGACACGGATGCCACGGGTGCTGAAGCCCTGGTAGGACGACAGCGCGGAGCCGAGGTTGCCGATGCCCACGATGACGACGTCCCAGTCCTGGGTCTGGCCGATCTCGCGCGCGATCTGGTAGCGGAGGTACTCCACGTCGTAGCCCACGCCGCGGGTCCCGTACGAGCCCAAGTAGGACAGGTCCTTGCGCAGCTTGGCGGGGTTGACGCCGGCGTTCTCGGCCAGCTCGATCGACGAGCAGGACGAGACACCCTGTTCAGTCAGGGCATTGAGGGCGCGAAGGTAGACCGGCAGACGGGCGACGGTGGCATCAGGGATGCCACGGGCGCTTCCGTCGGCGAGCCGGGGGCTGCGAAGTATGGTCACGGTGCTCCTGCACCGGCATGCTGGGGATTATCCCTTGCGGGATGGGCATGCAGTGCTTCGCCAGTTTAAGAGTTTGTGAACGCGTTAACAAAATCGAGACGCCGACCGGTGGGTTATGTCACACGTCGGCGACGCCTCTTCAGCGCCTTGCGCAGCCGGTTCGGGTCGACCCGCCAGAAGTCGTGCTGGCTCCCGTCGACGAAGGTCACCGGGACCTGCTCGGTGAACCGGGACCGCAGGTCGTCGTCCCCGTCGATGTCCACGCGGACCCACGAGTCCCCCGTCTCGGCGCAGACCTCGGCGACCTGCGCCTCGGCGATCTCGCACAGGTGGCAGCCCTGGCGTCCGTAGACCACGACCCGGGCGTCGTCGGCGTGCGCGATCACGGGGCGTCGAGGCCCAGCGTCTCGCTGCGGGCCAGCGAGCGCAGGCGTCCCTTGGCGACCTTGCCGGTCGCCGAGTGCGGCAGCCCGGTCACCACGACCACCTGTTGGGGCTGCTTGAACCGCGCCAGACGGGTGCGGCAGTGCGCCTCGACGGCGTCGATCAGGTCGGCCTCGTCCGGGGCGTCCGCCGACGGCACGACGAACGCCACCACGGCCTCCCCGGTGTCCTCGTCCGGGAGCCCGACGACCGCGACCTGGCCGACGCCCGGGACCTCGGCGATCACGTCCTCGACCTCGAACGGGTACACGTTGAAGCCCGACACGATGACCAGCTCGCGCAGCCGGTCCACCAGCGTCAGGTCGCCGTCCTCGTCCAGGAAGCCGACGTCGCCGGTCGGGTACCAGCCGTCAGGTCGCGGGCCGTCGACCCCGTCGGGCCAGTAGCCTGAGAAGAGGTTGTCGCCCTTCACCCAGATCTCGGCGGGGTCACCGGGAGCGGCGTCCCGGCCGTCGGCCTCCACGATCCGCACGTCGATGCCCGGCAGCGGCCGACCGACCGAGCCGGCCTTCGGGGGCGTGCCGGGGTCGCGGGGGGAGCCCATCGTCGTCGCGATGACCGGGGCGGTCTCGGTGAGGCCGTAGCCCTGCTCGATGTACTTGCCGGACGACTCGTGGAACATCTCGGCGAGCTCCGGGTCGAGCGCGGAGGCGCCGGACAGGACCATCGACACGCTGCTGAGCTGGTCGCCGAGGCCGTCCCGTCCCGCCCACGCAGCGACGACCGGCGGGGCCAGGGGCACGTTGGTGACGCCCTCGGAGCGGATCAGCTCCAGGAGGCCGGCGGGGTCGAAGCCGTCGACCATGACCACCCGCGCCCCCTGCCGCACGGCCTGCCCGAGCACGCAGTTGAGCCCGTAGATGTGGAACATCGGCAGCAGGCCCAGGCAGACGTCGTCCGGGGTGACGGCCGGCGGGTCGAGGCGGGCGATCTGCTCGATGTTGGCGATCAGGGCCCGGTGGGTCAGCATCACGCCGCGAGGCTTTCCGCTGGTGCCGGAGGTGTAGAGCACCACGGCGAGGGCCTCGACGTCCGCGGGGGCGGCGGGCGGCGCCGCCGGCGCGTCCGCGAGGAACGACTCGAAGGAGGTCTCTTCGGCCAGCGGCGCAGCGCCGTCGACGATGACGCTCACCTGCATGTCGTCGGTGACCGCCTCGCGCACCTGCTCGACCCCGGCCTCGTCGCAGAGCACGACGCGCGTGCGCGAGTCGGCCAGCATGCGGCCGATCTCGCGGGTGGTCGAGCGCGGATTGATCGGCACGGCGACCATGCCGCCGCGGAGGATGCCGAAGTACGCGATCGGCAGGTCGATCCGGTTGGCCATGACGACCGCGACCCGGTGCCCGGCGACCAGCCCACGGCCCGACAGGGCGCGGGCCACCGCGTCCGCGGACTCGTCGAGCTCGCGCCACGTCACCTCGCGGCGGATGCCGCGGTGCTCGACCAGAGCCACCCCGTCCGGGTCGTTCTCGGCGGCCGTGTGGACGTACTCGCTGACATTGACTGTCACCCCTTGAGTCAACCACAGCCGGTGAGACCGGGAGGGCGTTAGGCTCGGGGACATGGCACGGGATGCAGCACCCGATCAGCCCCGCAACCTGCAGTCACGCTCGGTCCTCGCCGGCCAGGCGGCCGCCTCGGCCAGCGAGATGGAGAGCGCGCTGTCCACCGCTCCCGATCTCACCGCCGCCGCATTCTTCGACGTCGACAACACGGTCATGCAGGGCGCCTCGCTCTTCCACTTCGCCCGCGGCCTGCACCGGCGCGAGTTCTTCACCACCCGGGACATCCTCAGTGCCGCCTGGCACCAGATCTACTTCCGCGTCGTCGGCAGCGAGGACCCCGAGCACATCGACAAGGCCCGCGCGAGCGCACTGGCCTTCATCGCCGGCCACAGCGTCAGCGAGCTCGAGGAGATCGGTGAGGAGATCTTCGACGAACGGATGGCCGCCAGGATCTGGCCCGGGACCCGCGCGCTCGCCCAGTGGCACCTCGATCGGGGCCAGCGGGTCTGGCTGGTCACCGCGGCACCCATCGAGATCGCGACCGTCATCGCCCGCCGGCTCGGTCTGACCGGCGCGCTCGGGACGGTCTCGGAGCACGTGGACGGCATCTACACCGGCCGCCTCGTCGGCGAGATGCTGCACGGTGAGGGCAAGGCGGTCGCGGTGCGCGACATCGCCGAGCGCGAGGGGCTCGCCCTGGACCGCTGCTACGCGTACTCCGACTCCAGCAACGACCTGCCGATGCTGTCCCTCGTCGGTCATCCCTGCGCGATCAACCCGGACGCCACGTTGCGGTCGCACGCCAAGGCGAACGGCTGGCGGGTCCGCGACTACCGCACCGGACGCAAGGTCTTCATGGCCGGAGCCAAGGGCGCGGTCGCGGGGGTCGCGGCCGGCGCCACCTGGCGGACGCTGCGCCGCAGGAAGTGACACAACAGGTCGTCACATCCCGTCGCCGCAGGCTAGAATCGCGGGAAATCAGGGAGGGCCTGAGGTGGTGGACGTCGGAGGGCTGCGCGTTGCGCTGTCGCTTGCCCTCGCGATCCCCGACGACCGGTCCCTCGCCATCGCGCTCGCGCTGGCGGACTCACCGGCCTACTCCCCCTCCAACGGCGGCGAACCGCCGCACGACGACAACGATCCGGAGGCCTCCCGGCTGCGGGCGCTCGTCGACCTGGCCCGGGAGGGCGACTCCGAGGCGTTCGGGCAGCTGTACGACCACTACGTGACCGGCATCTTCCGGTTCGTCTACTACCGGGTCGGCTCGCGCCAGCTCGCCGAGGACCTGACCAGCGAGACGTTCGTCCGCGGCCTCCGCGCGATCCAGCGCTTCAGCTGGCAGGGCAAGGACTTCGGCGCGTGGCTGACCACGATCGCCCGCAACCTCATCGCCGACCACTTCAAGTCCAGCCGGTCGCGCCTGGAGGTGGTCACCGAGACGATCCCGGAAGGACGGACGCACGCCGCCAGCCCGGAGCAGGAGGTCCTGTCGCACATCTCCAACGACCTGCTGCTCTCGGCCGTCGGGGCGTTGCCGAACGAGCAGCGCGACTGCATCCTCATGCGCTTCATCCAGGGCCTGTCGATCGCGCAGACCGCAGCGGCCCTCGGCCGCAGCGAGGGCGCCGTCAAGCAGCTGCAGCTCCGGGCCGTGCGCAGCTTGGCCAAGTCCGTCCCGGGTGAGGTGCGATGAGCCCCGCACGGCCGACGAGGTTCTCGTCGCAGGCCCATAACCTCCAGCGGTGCCGGTTCGTTGTTCGTCCTGACACCTTCACAGCAGTCAGGAACCCCTCATGATCGGCCGTCGCTCCCACGACGACGCCCAGTCCTTCGACGAGGCCTGGAACGGTGCCGCGCCCCGGGACCAGCACATCGCCGATCTCGTGGCGTTCGCCGAGGACCTCTGTGCAGCGGCCGCGATCGAGCCGTCGGCCCGGTTCCGGTCCGACCTCCGCGCGCAGCTGATGACCGAGGCCGCGACCGTGCTCAAGCCGCTGCCGCCGGCCGACCGCCGTCCTGCTGCCACGCCGTCGTCCGCCGGACCCCGCCGGCCGCGGCGCCGGCTCGTGGGCCTCACCGCAACGCTCGTCACCTCTGCCGGGGCGGTCGGTCTCGTCGCGTCCAGCGCGTCCGCACTTCCCGGCGAGACGCTCTACCCGGTCAAGCGCACCGTCGAGTCCGTCGAGCTCACGACGTTGCACCGCGACGACGCCTCACGCGGCGCGTTCCAGCTCGGCCAGGCCAAGGAACGCCTCACCGAGGCCCGTTCGCTGAGCGGCAAGGGCGCCTCGGACAAGCTCATCGCCGAGACGCTCGACGACTTCTCGTCAGCCGCGTCCGACGGGTCGTCCCGCCTGTTCACCGACTACACCGACCGCGGCAAGAAGACGTCGGTGCGCCAGGTCAACGACTTCGCCGCCGCCGCGAGCAAGGACCTCTCCCAGCTCTCGTCCGACCTGCCCGACGGCGCTGGGGACTCCTTCGTCGCCGCGACCCGTGCGGTCCGGCGGCTCGCCACCCAGGCGTCCTCGCTGTGCTCCAGCTGCGGGGGCGCCGACGTGGACGACCTCGTGTCTGCCGTGACCGGCGCGGCCAGGAAGAACCCCGCGGCCCCCAAGGCCAAGGCGGCGAAGGACACGGCGGACCCCGCTCCGAAGCCTGCCGCGACCCAGCGTCCCGCCGCAGCACCGGACGACACGGGCACAGGCACGGCGGACAGCGCCCCGACACCGCGTCCCGCGGCGTCCCCCACGCCACCGCGGCCCACCAGGACCCCGTCCCTGTCCGACGTCACCGACCCGCTGCTGGGCGGACTGCTCGGCGACGAGGAGCAGGAGGGCCTGGTGCCGGGACTGCTGAACGGGCTGCTCGGGGGCGGACGCGGGCGCGAGTAGCCGCTTTCGCGGCGCCTGGGTCGGGTTGCGGCTCGTGGTCGCTCGAGCCTTTTGGCTCGCTGTGCCTCGCTGCTGACGCCTTCGGCGTGAACGCTCACGGTCGCTTCGCTCCCTGGCATTCTGAGACGCGACGGCGCAGAGCGCCGTCGGTCTCAGAAGAACGCGTTGCCGCGGTCCACCAGCAGCTTGTAGAGCGTCTGCTGGATCGTCTCCCGCACCTGGTCCGTGACGTTGAACAGCAGCATCGGGTCGTCCGCCGCCTCGGGCTCGTACGCGTCGGTGCGGATCGGCTCGCCGAACTCGATGATCCACTTGCTCGGCAGCGGGATCAGCCCGAGCGGACCCAGCAACGGGAAGAACGGCGTGATCGGCAGGTACGGCAGCCCGAGCAGGCGGGCGAGGGACGGGACGTTGCCCACCAACGGGTAGATCTCCTCGGCACCCACGATCGAGACCGGGACGATCGGCACGCCCGCGCGCATCGCGGACGAGACGAATCCGCCGCGACCGAAGCGCTGCAGCTTGTAGCGCTCGGCGAACGGCTTGCCGATGCCCTTGAAGCCCTCGGGCCAGACACCGGCGAGGTGCCCGCCCGTGAGCAGACGCTCTGCGTCCTCCTGGCAGGCCAGGGTCGCGCCGACCTTGCGGGCCACCTGGCCCACCCCCGGCAGCGCGAACACGAGGTCCGCGCCGAGCGGACGCAGGTCGCGCTGGGCGTACTTCTTGACCGCGTAGCCCGTGATCAGGCCGTCGAGGGGAACGGTGCCCGAGTGGTTCGCGACCAGCAGCGCACCACCCTCCTCGGGGATGTTCTCGACACCGCGCACCTCGAGGCGGAACCACTTCTCGGCCAGGGGCTCGATCGCGGCGGCCAGGACCTCGGCGATCTGCGGGTCGAAGCCGAACTCGTCGACCTCGTAGTCACCGCTCAGGCGCTTGCGGATCGTCGCGAGCAGGGTCGCGACGCGCACCTCCCAGTCGCTGCCGAGGACGCGCTGGGCGGCCTCGATGACCGCCACGAAGATCTCGTCGAGCGGGATGCCCGCCGGCTGGGGTGCCGCGCCGGCGGTGCGGGTGCGGCGGGCGGCCTCCTCGGCTGCTGCGGCCGCGGCTGCGGCGGCGTCCTCGTCGGTGACCGCACGCAGGTGCGGCTTGCCGCTCGGGGGTGCTGTCGGCGTCACGGGCGACTCGGGAGCGGTCGCCGTCGGGGCGGTGGGGTCCTTCGGGGCTGCAGATGCCTTCGGGGGCGTCGGTGTGCCCTTCGCGGCAGCCGGCGCCTTCTTCTTCGCGGCGGGCTTGCGCGGCGCGGCGGCGCCACCGGCCAGCGAGCGCGCGGCCGCCGACGGGGACGTCTCGCGGTTGCCGCGGCCCGGCGTGCCACCGGATCCGATCGTCTTGCGCTCGTCCTTCATGACCGCCCTCCCACCGTGGCCAGGAATCCCGGTCGCACCGAGGACCGGAAGTCGTCGAAGGTCTCCTCGGACGTGCGGGCGAGCTCGTAGCCGAAGATGTCGCGCAGGGCCGCGGTGTCGACGACCCGGCCGAACGTCAGGAGCCGGTGCAGGTCGGGCGGGATGTCGGACCCCATCGCCCGGATGACCCGGCGAGCGGCCATCGCGAAGCCGATCGGGGGCAGCGGGACGAGCGGCTTGCCCATGCGGCGCGCGGCCTGACTGAGCAGGACGACGCCCTCCCCGGCGGCGTTGAACGTGCCGGGGCGGTCGTGGACCACCGCCTGCGTGAGGATCTCCAGCGCGTCCTGCAGGCTCAGGAACTGCAGACGGGGATCGAACCCGAGCACCGACGGCAGCACCGGATTCGAGAAGTAGTTGCGCAGCGGCGTGTTGACGTCGGGGTGCAGCACCTGGGCGGCACGGATCGTCGTGATGATGACCTCGGGCCGTCGACGCGAGAACCCGCGGACGTACGACTCCACCTCGACGATGTCCTTGGGGAAGCCGGTCCGCACGCCGTTGCGGGCGAGCAGCGACTCGGTGAACATCGCCGGGTCGCGGGGCGAGGACCCGTAGACCGCGGTCGAGGAGCCGAGCACGAGCTTGTTCACCCGGGTCGAGCGCTGGCAGGCAGCCAGCAGCTGCATCGTGCCGATGACGTTGAGCTCCTTGGCGCCGCCGCCGCGGCCGCGCTGGGGCGGGTTGACGTCCAGGTGCACCACGGTGTCGACGTCGTCGACCGCGATGACCTTGCCCACGACGGGGGTGCGGATGTCGGCGCGGACGAACTTCACGCCGCCGAGATCGGCGTCGGGCAGGATCGTGTCGATCCCGACGACGCGTTCGATGCCGGCGTCCTCGCCGAGGTCAGCGAGCCGTCGCGCGAATTTCGACGCGAACGAGCCCGCCACACCCGTGACAAGGACGACCCGGCTCATCTGGCTTTACTTGCCCAGACGACGACGCTGCACTCGTGTGCGCTTGAGCATCTTGCGGTGCTTCTTCTTCGACATCCGCTTACGACGCTTCTTGATGACTGAACCCACGGGTCACTTCACTTCTCGTCTGGCCACGCGTACGTGGCTGGTGTGCACTTGAGACTGGTCGCCATCGCGGGACCCACGGCGAAACACCCGCCCTGCGCCCCCGGTGATGGCTGCACCTCAGCGTACACGTCTGCTGCGTCCGGCATCTCTGGCGACCGGGGACATGGACGGGGCGAGCACCGGTGGGACGTGCCGGATCAGCCGGCCTGGAAGTAGGACTTGCCCAGGAACTGCTGGACGGCGTGCTCGGGCACGCGGAAGGAGCGTCCCACGCGGACGGCCTCGAGCTCGCCGGAGTGGACGAGACGGTAGACCGTCATCTTCGAGACGCGCATCTGACTTGCCACTTCGGCGACGGTCAAGAACGTCGGTCCGGGTGCCATGTCACCACCTGCTTCCTGAGGGGCACGCGCGCTCTCTGGCTTCCCCACCAGAGAAACAGCGCGCGTGCCTTGGTTGAGCGTAGTGCCTCGTGAGGCCGCAGCGACAGTAGTTGTCGAAAATCCCCACAGGTGGGACGAATTCGCCGATTTCGCGGTCAGGGCAGGTAGTCGAGGCCGTTCAGGGGGAACGACGCCTCGCGGGTCGCGTGGATCGATCGGTCGAGCCAGCTGGCGGGGTCGTACCCCTCCTCCCAGGCGCGGTACGCGACGGTGCGGCCGTCCGTCATGCGCTGCGGTCCGGGCATGCCGCGCAGGTGCTCGATGCGCTCGCGCCACTTCTCCGGCGTCAGCGCTCCGGGGTCGAGCGGGTGGCCGGCGACGATCGCGAGCAGGTGGGCCCAGGCACGCGGCACGACGTCCATCACGGCGTACCCGCCGCCACCGGTGGCGACCCACTTGCCGTCGCAGACCTCCTCGGCCAAGTCCTTCACCGCGAGGTAGGACGCGCGCTGCCCGTCGACGCTCAGCATGAGGTTGGTCAGCGGATCGTCCATGTGGGAGTCGCAGCCGTGCTGCGTCACGAGGATGTCCGGCGCGAACTCGCGGATCAGCGGCGGCACGACCGCGTGGAACGCCCGCAGCCAGCCGGCGTCCGAGGTGCCGGGCGGCAGCGGGACGTTCACCGCTGATCCCTCGGCGCCCTCTCCCCCGGTCTCGCTGGAGAACCCCGTGCCGGGGAACAGCGACTGCGGCCCCTCGTGGATCGAGATCGTCAGGACGCGCGGGTCGTTCCAGAACATCTTCTGGACGCCGTCGCCGTGGTGCGCGTCGACGTCGATGTAGGCGACCTTCTCGGCGCCGTTGTCGAGGAGCCAGCGGATCGCGAGCGCGACGTCGTTGTAGATGCAGAAGCCGCTCGCGTTGCCGGGCATCGCGTGGTGCAGGCCCCCGCTGATGTTGACCGCGCGGGGTGCCGCTCCGGTCCAGACGCGGCGGGCGGCCTGGACGCTCGCACCGGCGATCAGCGCGCTGGCCTCGTGCATGTGCGCGAAGACCGGGTTGTCGTCCGATCCCAGTCCGATCGTGAGATCGCTGTAGACGGGGTGGTCGCTCAGCTTCTTCACGCGCTCGATGTACGACGGCGTGTGGACCAGCGCGAGCTCGTCCTCGGTCGCGGGACGGGCGTCGACCACGTCGAGGCCTTCGACGATGCCGAGCTCGCGGGCCAGGTCCATGGTCAGCTCGATGCGGACCGGCGCCATCGGGTGCGACTGGCCGAAGTTGTACTCGGTCAGGTGCTCGTCGAAGACGACGCAGGCACGATCCGCTGCCAGCTCTGTGCGCTCACTCACACCGTGAGCCTATGCCGGACCGGAGAGCTCGGCCGAGCGGGCCGCCGCAGCAGCCACTCCGGCCACCAAGCCGTCCTTCACACCGGCCTCATCGAACGTGGTGATCGCGGCGTGGGTCGTGCCGTTCGGCGAGGTCACCCGGCGGCGCAGCTCCTGCGCGCTCTCGTCGGACTCCGCGAGCAGCTTCGCGGCGCCGACCAGGGTCTGGGCGGCGAGGGTGCGGGCGGTGTCCTCGTCGAGGCCCTCCGCGACGCCGCCGGCGATCATCGCCTCGGCGAGGTAGAAGACGTACGCCGGACCGGAGCCGGACACGGCGGTCACCGCGTCCTGGCGGCTCTCGTCGACGACGACGACCCGGCCTCCGGACTCCAGCAGCCCCACGACGGCGGCGAGCTGCTCGTCGGAGACCCCGGGTCCCGCCGAGACGCCGAACATGCCCTCGCCGACGAGGGCCGGGGTGTTGGGCATCGCCCGCACGACCGCGACCCCGTCCGGCAGGGCGGCGGCGACCGTCGCGATGCGGATGCCGGCCGCCAGCGAGACGACCGTGGCGCCGGGCCGCACCGAGTCGGCGATCTCGGCGAGCACCGGTTCCACGTCCTGGGGCTTGACCACGACGAGGATGACGTCGGCTGCCGCGGACGCCTCCGCGTTGCCGGTCACCTCGACGCCGTGCTTCTCGCGCAGCTCAGCCGCGCGCTCGTCGCGCTTCTCGCTGATGACGACGTCGCCGGTCGGGTGGCCGGAGGAGAGGATCGCCGACAGGAGGGTCTCGCCCATCACGCCGGCGCCGAGGATCGCGATCCGCTGAGTCATGGCCCTCACACTAGTGTCGGGTCGTGCGCCAACGTCTCGACCCGTTCATCGTGGCGCTGATCACCACCGCGCTGATCGCCTCGTTCCTCCCGGTCACCGGCCAGCCCCTCGAGGTCCTCAAGTGGGTCTCGGTCGGGGCGATCGGGCTGTTGTTCTTCCTGTACGGCGCGCGGCTGTCCACGGCCGAGACGCTGGCCGGCCTGGGGAACTGGCGCCTGCACACCGTGGTCCTGTCGGCGACGTTCATCGTGTTCCCGCTCCTGGGGCTCGCGACGCAGCTGCTCGACGGCAACCTGCTGAAGCCCTCGCTGGTCAGCGGTGTGCTGCTGCTCTGCCTCGTCCCGTCGACCGTGCAGTCGTGCGTCGTCTACACCGGGATCGCGGGCGGCAACGTCGCCGGAGCGGTCGTGAGCGCCTCGTTGTCGAACATCCTGGGCGTGTTCCTGACCCCCGCGCTGGTGGCGCTGCTGATGACGTCCGACGCCTCGGTCGACACCGGGTCGATCGTCCGCATCGTGCTGCAGATCCTCGCCCCGTTCGTGCTGGGCCAGCTGATGCGTCCGGTCGTGGGCGGTTTCGTCCGGCGGCACGACACCCGGCTGCAGCTCTACGACCGGTCGAGCATCGTGCTGGTCGTGTTCGTGGCGTTCAGCGAGGGAGCCGAGGCGCACATCTGGTCCTCGCTGAGCGTGTGGTCCGTCCTGGCGGTGGCACTCGTGTGCGCATGCCTGCTCGCGGTGGGCATGGGGTGGGCGGTGGCGATCGGTCGCTGGTCCGGCCTGGCGCGGGGGGACCGGGTGGCGGTGCTGTTCTGCGCCTCCAACAAGTCGCTCGCGAGTGGCCTGCCCATCGCGACGGTGCTGTTCGCCGGCGGCAACGTGGCCCTGATCGTCCTGCCCCTGATGCTCTACCACCAGATGCAGATCATCACCGGGGCCGTCCTCGCCAAGCGGCTCGCGCCTCCCGCGGTGGCGGTGCGCTAGTCGCCCGTCCGTCCGAGAGGCGTCAGCCGTGGTCGCCGGTCACCGCCAAGCCGACGCCGAGCCCGATCATCGACGTGCCGCCGACGACGCCCAGCGCGGCACCGCGACGGGGAGAGGCGCTGAACCACGACCGCAGCTGGCTCGCGACGACCGCCCAGGCCAGCACCGGCGGCGCCTGCTCGTCGGCCTCCCGCACGACGAACGCCGAGCGGTGCCGGACCGCCTGGACGCCCAGCCAGACGAGGTACGCCGCACCGGCGAGCTTCAAGGCCGTGAACACGATGATCGACTCCTGCACGACCGCGCCCAGGCCCAGCGCGACCAGCACGACGACGACCAGGAGGCCGAGGGTGTTGCCCGCGACGGTCGCGAGCGCGACCCCACGGCCGTACGCGAGCGCGCGGCCGATCACGAAGACGACGCTCGGCCCCGGGATCGCGATCAGGACGAGCGCCGCGAGCCCGAACGCCAGGAGCTGGTCGAGGGTGATCACCCCCACATCGTAGGACCGGCCCGGGGCCCCGGGGGCTCAGACGGAGGCATGCAGGCGGGTGAACGCCAGTGCCTCGAGGAGGTCGGCCTCGCGCTCGGACTGGTCCTTGGCCTTGCGGGTGTTGATCTCCACCACGACCTCGCCCTCGAACCCGTCCTCGACGACCGTGGAGAGGAACTCCCCGCACGGCTGGGTGCCACGCCCGGGGATCATGTGCTCGTCCTTGGCCGACCCGGAGCCGTCGGCGATGTGCACGTGCGCGAGCCGGTGACCCAGCGCCGCGGCCATCTCCAGGGGGTCGCCGCCGGCGGTCGAGCTGTGCGACAGGTCCAACGTCACGTGGGCGTAGTCCTGCTCGATCGGGTCCCACCCGGGCGCGTACGCCTGGAACTCGCGCTTGCCGGTGCGCCAGGGGTACATGTTCTCCACCGCGTACACGATGCCGTGCTCGGCCTCGAGGTCCGCGATCCCCTCGACGAACCCGCGGGCGTAGTCGCGCTGCCACCGGAACGGCGGGTGCACCACGACGACCGAGGCCCCCACCTCGTGCGCCATCTCGGCGCTGCGGTGCAGCTTGCCCCACGGGTCACTGCCCCAGACCCGCTGCGTGACGAGCAGGCAGGGCGCGTGGACCGACACCACCGGCATCTCGTGGAACGAGCTCAGTGCCTTGATCGCCGTGATGTCGGCGCTCACGTCGTCGATGCCGACCATCACCTCGACCCCGTCGTAGCCCAGCCGGGCCGCCGCCTCGAAGCCGCTAGCGGTCGAGCCCGGGTAGACCGATGAGGTCGACAGGGACACACGGATGGGGTCGGGCACGACTCCCACTGTAGGTCGGGGCCCTCAGAGACCGTCGAGATGCTCGAGCAGGACGCCCTCGCGCAACGCCCACGGACAGATGGCCAGCTCGGAGAGGCCGAACAGGTCCATCGCCGCCTCGGCCACGATGGCGCCCGCGTGCATCTGGTGGGCCCGGTCCGGCGAGACGCCGGGCAGGGCGGCGATCGCCTCGGGACGCATGGTCCGCAGCGACTCGACGAGCGCCGACAGGTCGTTGCGGTGCAGGAGGCGACGGACGTACGGCCCCTCGGCCGACGGCGCCGCACCGCAGATGCGAGCCAGTGACCGGAACGTCTTGCTCGTGGCCACGGCGCGGTCGAACGGGCCGCCACGCAGCACGGCCCCCGCGCCGTCGGCGATCACCGCACGGACGTGGAGCCGCAGGTCGGCGGCCGAGCGACCCGCCTCGAGCCACTCCCGGGTCAGCCGTCCCGCACCGAGGGCCATCGAGCGGGCCACGTCGGGAGACTCGTCGGAGCCCGAGGCGATCTCCAGCGAGCCCCCACCGATGTCGAACACACCGAGACGGCCCGAGGACCAGCCGAACCACCGGCGGACGGCCAGGAACGTCAGCCGCGCCTCGTCCTCACCGGACAGCACCTGCAGGTCCAGGCCGCTGGCCTCGTTGACCGTCGCGATGACCTCATCGGCGTTGACCGCGTCGCGCACCGCGGAGGTCGCGAACGCCAGGATCGTGGTGCAGCCCTTGTCGGCCGCCACCGCACGCGCCTCGACGACGTACTTCACGAGGCGGGACAGGCCCTCCTCGGTGACGGCCTGGTCGGCGTCGAGCTGCTCCGCGAGACGCAGCGGCTCCTTGTAGGAGTGGGCCGGCACCGGGGGGCCACCACGGAAGGCGTCGACGACCAGCAGGTGGCCCGTGTTCGAGCCGATGTCGAGGACGCCCATTCGCATGTGCCCATTGTCGCACCGATCCGCACACCGGTCGGGCGAGGCCATCGCGGATAGGATTGTCGCAAATGCCAGAGGTCGAGCTCGGATTCCCGCGGACGTACGTGGAGTTCGTCAACCCCGACGACTCCACCGAGGTCTTCCGCTGCGACCTGACCTGGCTGACCTCACGCTGGACGTGCATCTTCGGCCAGGGCTGCCCCGGCATCTACGACACCAGCCCGGACGCCGGCTGCTGCACCCTCGGCGCCCACTTCGCCGACGACGAGGACGCCGAGCGGACCCGCGCAATCATGGTGCAGCTCACGCCCGAGCAGTGGGAGCACCACGACGAGGGGCACCGCGGCGGCTGGACCGAGCGCGACGACGAGGGCGACCTGAAGACCCGGGCCTTCCGTGGCGCGTGCATCTTCCACAACTCGCGCAGCTTCCCCGGCGGGTACGGCTGCGCGCTCCACGGCTACGCGCTGGCCAACGACCTCAAGCCGCACACCACCAAGCCGGACGTGTGCTGGCAGCTCCCCCTGCGACGGCAGTTCCGGGACGTCGACCGCGGCGACGGCACGACGTACACCGAGACCGAGATCGGCGAGTACACCCGCGCGGGCTGGGGTCCCGGCGGGGCCGACCTGGACTGGTACTGCTCCTCCAACACCGAGGCCCACGTCGGCAGCGAACCGGTCTACGAGTCCAACCGGGACGAGCTGACCGCCCTCATGGGAGAGGCCGCGTACGCCGAGCTGGCCCGGCATTGCAGAGACCACGAGGCCCGCGGCGCCAATACACCACATCTCGCCGACCCCCTGCGCTGACCCCCCTGCACGGCCGCGATGCGCGGCTGGGTCAGAATGCAGCATGCATCTGGATCACGTTTCTTTCGCCGTCGGCGCCAAGGGCCTCGGAGGCACCACCGCAGAGCTCGGGCAGCTGCTGGGCGCGGAGTTCCTCGACGGGGGCGCCCACCCGCGATTCGGCACCCGCAACATGATTCTGCCGCTGCAGAACCGGCAGTATCTCGAGGTCGTCGAGGTGCTCGACCACCCCGCCGCCGACAAGGCCGCGTTCGGCCAGGCCGTCCGCGCCCGTCGCGACGCCGGCGGAGGCTGGCTCGGCTGGTGCGTCTCGGTCGACGACATGACCGAGGTGGAGCACCGCATGGGCCGTCACGCCGTGCCCGGCAACCGCCGCCGTCCGGACGGCTACAACCTCGAGTGGCGCCAGATCGGCACCAGCGGCATGAAGGCCGACCCCCAGCTGCCGTTCGTCATCCAGTGGGAGAAGGATCCCGCCGAGCACCCGTCGCAGATGGCCAGCACGGGGATCACGCTCACCGCCCTCGACATCGCGGGCGACCCGCAGCGCCTCGCGGACTACCTGGGCGAGCCGGCGATCGAGGCCCTGGAGGACATCGAGGTCCGCTGGGTCGCACCGCACGGCACGCCGGGCATCCTGGCAGCCGAGTTCTCGACGCCTTCCGGCGACGTCCGCATCTAGGCCGAGGGGCCGGTCAGCGGGCGTCGACCCGGCTGCTGGTCCGGCCCTGGTGCGCCAGCTCGAGCTGCGGCGCGACCTCGGTGAGGCGCCCCCGGCGCCACAGGGCGTGCACCCAGAAGGCGGCGATCAGCGAGCCCAGGGCGCCCAGCGACATGTCGCTCAGCGTGTCGGCGTACGCGCCGAGGCGCTCGGGCGACCAGCGCAGGAAGGCAAAGTACTCGGCGATCTCCCACAGCAGTGCGGCGCTGACGCCGAACGCGAGGGCACGCTCGACGACGGCGCCGAGCGTGCTCGAGCGGTGCATCGTCAACAAGATGAACGCCGCGGCGAGGAGCCCGGTGTTCACGAAGTGCATCATGTTGTCGAAGGACTCGACCGAGTCGTACAGGTTGAGGTAGTTGCCGAACATGTCGCTGAAGCACACGAACGTCACGAGGAAGTCGACCGTCCACGGGAACGAAGCCCGCTGCCGCCACCACGTGAACCAGACGAACGGCACGGCGAACGCCGCGAGGGGATAGCCGATCGCCCGCGGCGCGAGGCCCTTGCCGTCGAGGTTGCCGAAGCCGGGCACCAGGAGCGCGAGCGTCACCAGCAGGATCAGCCCCGTCTTGGCGGCGATGTCGGCGGACCTGAAGACGGGCGGCGCGGGATACCGGGTGGCCACGGCGACGGACGTCATTGGACCAGTTTACGGGGGCCCCTGGGCCCAGGACCACGGGACACGTGTTCGGGGCCCCTCGAGCACTGGCACACCGCCTGCTCGCAGGCCTACTGTCGGCGGATGGAGACCACGACGTCTGCCGACGGGACGACCCTGGCGTTCGACCGCCTCGGCGCCGGCCCACCGGTCGTGCTGCTGCCCGGAGCGACCTGCACGCGAGGCGTCACCGCGCCCCTGGCGGCTGCGCTGGCTGAGCACCTGACCGTCCTCAACCTGGACCGCCGCGGCCGAGGCCAGAGCGACGACATGGGCGACCCGCCGCCGTACGACCCCCGGCGCGAGGTCGAGGACGTCGCGGCGCTGGTCCGGGCCGCCGGCGGCAGCGCCGCCGTCTACGGGCACTCGTCCGGCGCAGGCGTCGCGCTGCGGGCAGCGGCCGCCGACGTCGGGGTCACCCGCCTCGTGCTGCACGACGCCCCGTACAGCTCGCCTGGCGGTGAGCAACGGGCCCGCGACTGGGACGCCGAGCTGCACGCGCTGCTGCTGGCACAGCGTGACGGGGACGCGGTCGCCGCCTTCCTGCGGATGGTCGGCACGCCGGCGGAGCTCGTCGACGGCATGCGGGGCAGCCCTCACTGGCCCGCCCTGGAGGCCGTCGCACCGTCGCTCGCGTATGACTCCGCGGCGATGGGCGACCACGACGGCGGTCTCGTGCCCGAGGAGCTGCTGCCCGCTGTGACGGTCCCGACCCTCGTCCTGGTCGGCGGCGCCGACCACGGGTTCATGGTCGACGTGGCCCGCCAGCTCGCCGACGGGCTGCCGGACGCGCGGCTCGAGCAGCTGGTCGGCGCGGGTCACGACGCGGGCCCGGACGTGGTCGTGCCGGCCCTCCTGCCCTTCCTCCTCGGCTGAGCCTCCTCGGCTGAGCCTCCTCGACTGCTGTCGTCGGCCGGTCGTCCTGTCGGTCCCCTCGCCTAGGGTGGCTGTCATGGCCAGCACCAAGACAGTCCGACCTGCCTACGTCTGCGCCGAGTGCGGCTGGACGACGAGCAAGTGGGTCGGTCGGTGCGGGGAGTGCCAGGCCTGGGGCACCGTCGACGTGGCCGCCCCCGTCCGCGCCGGTCGCACCCAGGCCGCGCCCGTCGCGACGCCCGCGGTGCCGATCAGCCAGGTCGCGATCGAGTCGGCGCGGTCCGTCGGATCGGGCATCGGCGAGCTCGACCGGGTGCTCGGCGGCGGCGTGGTGCCCGGCGGGGTCCTGCTGCTCGCCGGCGAGCCCGGAGTCGGCAAGTCGACATTGCTCCTCGAGGTCGCCGCCCGGTGGGCGCGAGCCGGTCGGCGCACGCTGTACGTCTCCGGCGAGGAGTCGGCGGCGCAGGTCCGGCTGCGCGCCGAGCGCACGGGTGCGGTCGACGACAACCTCTACCTCGCGGCGGAGACCGATCTCGGTGGCGTGCTGACGCACATCGACACCGTCGACCCCAGCCTGCTGATCGTCGACTCGGTGCAGACCATAGGCTCGGCCGACGTCGAGGGCGTCCCCGGTGGCGTCACCCAGGTCCGCGAGGTGGCGTCCGCGGTCATCCAGCGCGCCAAGCGTGACGGCATCGCGACGCTGCTGGTCGGTCACGTCACCAAGGACGGCTCGGTGGCCGGCCCGCGGGTGCTCGAGCACCTGGTCGACGTGGTGCTGCAGTTCGAGGGCGACCGCAGCTCGCGGCTGCGTCTGCTCCGCGCGGTGAAGAACCGCTTCGGGCCGGTCGACGAGATCGGCTGCTTCGACCTCGTGGACGACGGCATCGTCGAGGTGCCCGACCCCACCGGGCTGTTCGTCTCCCGCCACGCCCAGCCCGTCGCCGGCACGTGCGTCACCGTGACGATGGAGGGCCGGCGCCCGCTGCTCGCCGAGGTGCAGGCCCTGAGCGTCACGTCGTCGACCCCCTCCCCGCGGCGCACGTCCAGCGGCCTCGACTCGTCCCGGGTGGCGATGATCCTCGCGGTGCTCACCAAGCACTGCGGCGTCCACCTGGGCCAGCACGACGTCTACACCGCCTCGGTCGGGGGTGCGCGACTCGTCGAGCCGTCCGTCGACCTCGCGGTGGCCATCGCGACCTTCTCCGCCGTGCTCGAGCTGGTGGCACCGCCCGATCTGGTCGCCATCGGCGAGGTCGGGCTGGCCGGCGAGGTGCGCAAGGTGAGCAACCTCGCGGCTCGGCTGCGCGAGGCCGAGCGCATCGGTTTCAAGCGCGCAGTCGTCCCTGCGGGGTCCGAAGGGCTCGACACGATCACGTCCACGATGTCGATCCGCCCGGTTCACACGATCCGAGAGGCGATGGC
This sequence comes from Aeromicrobium chenweiae, assembly GCF_003065605.1. GTDB lineage: Bacteria > Actinomycetota > Actinomycetes > Propionibacteriales > Nocardioidaceae > Aeromicrobium > Aeromicrobium chenweiae. The sequence continues at coordinate 3,255,485 of NZ_CP026952.1, forward strand.
CTGTCTCGATGGGGCCGCGAAGCTCTAGCGACCCGTAGACTGTCACTCACGGATCAGTGAAAGGGGGCGGGTGATGGCAACGGCTGCAGAACGGCTGGCGGCGTCTCAGGACGCATCAGCACGGATGCGCGCGACCCTGTCCTCGGTGGCCCCCGGGACGGCGTTGCGCGAAGGCCTCGAGCGCATCCTCCGCGGCCGCACCGGCGCCCTCATCGTCGTCGGCCACGACAAGAGCGTCGAGGCGATCTCGACCGGCGGCTTCGCGCTCGACGTCCCGTTCACGGCGACCGGACTGCGCGAGCTGGCGAAGATGGACGGCGCGATCATCCTCGACAAGGACGCGAGCCGCATCGTGATGGCCGGCGTCCACCTCATGCCCGATCCGTCGATCCCCACCGAGGAGACCGGCACCCGCCACCGCACCGCCGACCGGGTCGCCCGGCAGACCGGCGTCCCGGTCATCTCGGTCTCCGCATCGATGCACATCATCGCGCTCTACCTCGAGAACCTGCGCCACGTCCTGGAGGACACCGGCGCCGTCCTCGGCCGCGCCAACCAGGCCCTGCAGACGCTGGAGCGCTACCGCAACCGTCTCGACGAGGTCTCCGACGCGCTGTCCGCGCTCGAGATCGAGGACCTCGTCACCGTGCGCGACGTCTCCGCGGTCGCCCAGCGGCTCGAGATGGTCAGCCGCATCGCCGGGGAGATCGACACCTACGTCCTCGAGCTCGGCACGGACGGGCGCCTGCTCGCCCTGCAGCTCGAGGAGCTCATCGCGGGCGTCGACGCCGAGCGGGAGCTCATCATCCGCGACTACATGCCCACGGGCCGTCGTGGCCGGCCGCTCGAGGCGGTCCTGGCCGAGCTCGCGGCGATCGAGTCGACCCACCTGGTCGATCTCGGCGCCGTCGCCCGTGCGCTGCGCATCGGCACCGAGGAGACGCTCGACGGCCCCCTCGCCCCCCGCGGCTACCGCCTGCTGGCGCGCATCCCCCGGCTGCCGATCTCGGTCGTCGAGGGACTCATCGAGCACTTCGGCTCGCTGCAGAAGCTGTTGGCCGCGAGCATCGAGGACCTGCAGAACGTCGACGGCGTCGGCGACCTGCGCGCCCGCGGCGTCCGCGAGGGCCTGTCCCGGCTCGCGGAGTCCAGCATCCTCGAGCGGTACGTCTGACCGTCGCGGAGCCGCGACGGTCTAGTCGTCAGCCGGCTTCGTCGTGCCCTTGGGCGGCTTCGGGGTCGCCTTCGAGGGTGAGGGCGTCGTCTTCGTCGCCTTGGTCTTCTTCGGCGTCGGCGTGGTTCTCGCCGGTCGCGGCCTGGCCTCGAGCGTGAACGTGGCCTTGCCCGGCTCCCCGCCGAGGGTGCCGATCTGGACGGAGTACTTGCCCGGCGACGCGTAGTCCTGCTTGGACGTGCAGGTCGAGCCCGAGCCGCGCCCGGTCCACGTCACCGACGTCATGGTCGACCAGCCCGGGGTGAGCGCGACCGGGTCGGTCAGCGGGGAGACCTTGCAGACCGTCGAGTCCCACACCGCCGTGCCGTTCGCGCTGATGACCGCGATCGCGTCCGCATCCGCGGGCTTGAGGGTGCAGGCCGAGGTGGCGCTCGAGCTGACCACGAGGCCGATCTCGACCGTCGTCCTGGCGAGCTGGCCGGGGCGCACGGACGGCGTGATGCGGACCGTCTCGGGATCGCACGGCGCGCTGTCGGTGACGAGGGCGACGTCGACGAGGCCGTTGGTCTTGGTCTCCGGGGTCGGAGCGACGGTCGGGGTGGTCGCGGTGGCGGTCGGACGCGCGGCCGGCTTCTCGTCGTCTCCCCCGCCCACGAGCTGGAGCACGACCCACACCAGGGCGATGAGCACCGCCAGCACGACGAGTCGTCGACGCCAATAGATCTCGGCGGGCAACCTGCGCTGGCTCACGGTCCAACGATAGGCGGCTGGGCGCCCGTGCGAAGATCGACGCGCCATGACGACCCCGAACCCTCCATTCCCGGTCAGCGACCTCGCCCGGTTCCACGAGGAGGTCCTGGGCTGGTTCGACGACGCGGCACGTGACCTGCCGTGGCGTCGGGACGCCTCGCCGTGGGCCGTCATGGTGTCGGAGTTCATGCTGCAGCAGACGCCGGTCGCACGCGTCCTGCCCGTGTACGCCGCGTGGCTCGAGCGGTGGCCGACCCCGGCGGACCTCGCCGCGGAGGCGACCGGGGAGGCCGTGCGCGCGTGGGGACGGCTCGGCTATCCCCGCCGGGCACTGCGGCTGCACGCAGCGGCGGTGGCGATCGTGGAGCGGCACGGCGGCGAGGTGCCGCACTCCCGCGAAGAGCTGCTCGCCCTGCCCGGAGTGGGCGACTACACCGCTGCGGCAGTCGAGTCGTTCGCCTTCGGCGGACGGGCGGTCGTCCTCGACACCAACGTCCGCAGGGTCTTCGCCCGGGTCGTGTCCGGGGTCCAGTTCCCTGCGGCCGGCGTGACGGCCGCCGAGCGCGAGCTCGCCACCACGCTCGTGCCGGTCGCGGACGCGCACCGCTGGGCGGCCGCGACGATGGAGCTCGGTGCGCTCGTCTGCACCGCGCGCTCACCCCGCTGCGAGGAGTGCCCGGTCGCCGACATCTGCCGGTGGCGCGCCGCGGGCTTCCCGGCGTACGACGGACCGGCCCGTCGGGGCCAAGCCTGGGACGGCACCGACCGGCAGTGCCGGGGACGCCTCCTGGCCCTGTTGCGCGACGCTCCGGGCCCGGTGGAGAAGGCATCGCTCGACGCCGTGTGGCCCGACGCCAAGCAGCGGGAGCGGTGCCTCGACGGGCTCGTGGCCGACCGGCTCGTCGAGCCGGTCGGAGACGACTCGTTCGCGCTCCCCGGCCACCGGCCGCGCTGACCCCCGGGGCACGACGAAGCCCCCGCAGCCGGGCTGCGGGGGCTTCGTCGTGGTGGGACCGGTGTCTACTCCGCTCCGGCCTCGACGGCCGGCGGGACCTCGGGCATCTCGAGCTCGAGCTCGGCCTTGTTGCGGCCCTCGAACGTGAAGACTGCCTCCACGCCCTCGCCCTCGACGCCGACCAGGACGATCTGTCCCGGACGGAGCTCGCCGTAGAGCAGCTTCTCGGCCATGACGTCCTCGATCTCGCGCTGCACCGTGCGGCGCAGCGGACGAGCACCCAGGACCGGGTCGAAGCCACGCCTCGACAACAGCTCCTTGGCCTCCATCGTGAGCTCGATGTTCATGTCCTTCTCGGCCAGACGCTTCTCCAGCGACGCGATCATCATGTCGACCATCTGGAAGATCTCGTCCTGCGTCAGCGGCGGGAACACGATGATCTCGTCCACACGGTTGAGGAACTCAGGCCGGAAGTGCTGCTTGAGCTCGATCGACACGCGCTCCTTCATCTTCGCGTAGGAGCCCGCGGTGTCGCCGGCCTGGCTGAAGCCCAGGTTGACGCCCTTCGAGATCTCCCGCGCACCGAGGTTGGTGGTCATGATGACGACCGCGTTCTTGAAGTTGACGACGCGACCCTGACCGTCGGTCAGGTGGCCCTCCTCGAGGATCTGCAACAGCGAGTTGAAGATGTCGGGGTGGGCCTTCTCGATCTCGTCGAACAGGACCACGGAGAACGGCTTGCGGCGCACCTTCTCGGTGAGCTGGCCACCCTCCTCGTAGCCGACGTAGCCCGGAGGCGAGCCGAAGAGGCGCGAGACGGTGTGCTTCTCGCTGTACTCCGACATGTCGAGCTGGATCAGGGAGTCCTCGTCGCCGAACAGGAAGTTCGCCAGCGCCTTGGACAGCCAGGTCTTGCCGACACCCGAGGGTCCGGCGAAGATGAACGATCCACCCGGACGCTTGGGGTCCTTCAGACCCGCTCGCGTACGACGGATCGCCCGCGACAGGGCCTTGATGGCCTCGTCCTGACCGATGACCCGCTCGTGCAGCTCGGCCTCCATGTTGAGCAGGCGGCTCGACTCGGCCTCGCTGAGCTGACCGACCGGGATACCGGTGGCCTTCGCGAGGACCTCAGCGATGAGCTGCTCGTCCACGACCGCGACGGTGTCGAGGTCGCCGGACTTCCAGGCCTTCTCGCGCTCCGCCTTGGCGTTGATGAGCTTCTTCTCCTCGTCGCGCAGCGAGGCAGCGGCCTCGAAGTCCTGCGCGTCGATCGCCCCCTCCTTGCGGCGGCGGACGTCGGCGATCTTCTCGTCGAACTCCTTGAGCTCCGGCGGCGTCGCCATGCGACGGATGCGCAGGCGCGCACCCGCCTCGTCGATCAGGTCGATCGCCTTGTCCGGCAGGAACCGGTCCGAGACGTAGCGGTCGCCCATCGTCGCCGCGGCCACGAGGGCCTCGTCGGTGATGGAGACGCGGTGGTGCGCCTCGTAGCGATCGCGCAGCCCCTTGAGGATCTCGACGGTGTCACTGACCGACGGCTCCTCGACGAGGATCGGCTGGAAGCGGCGGTTGAGCGCCGCGTCCTTCTCGAAGTGCTTGCGGTACTCGTCGAGCGTCGTGGCGCCCACCGTCTGCAGCTCACCACGAGCCAGCATCGGCTTGAGGATGCTGGCCGCGTCGATCGCGCCCTCGGCGGCACCCGCACCCACCAGGGTGTGGATCTCGTCGATGAACAAGATGATGTCGCCGCGCGTCCGGATCTCCTTGAGCACCTTCTTCAGGCGCTCCTCGAAGTCACCGCGGTAGCGCGAGCCGGCCACGAGCGCGCCGAGGTCGAGCGTGTAGATCTGCTTGTCCTTCAGCGTCTCGGGGACGTCGCCGCGGACGATGTCCTGGGCGAGGCTCTCCACGACGGCGGTCTTGCCGACGCCGGGCTCGCCCACGAGCACCGGGTTGTTCTTGGTGCGGCGCGACAGCGTCTGCATGACGCGCTCTGCCTCGTCGTCGCGACCGATGACCGGGTCGAGCTTGCCCTCGCGGGCGGCCTGGGTCAGGTTGCGGCCGAACTGGTCGAGCACTGCGGACGTGCTGGGGGCGGACTCGCTGGGAGCACCCGCAGCCTCCGCCTCCTTGCCCTGGAAGCCGCTGACCAGCTGGATGACCTGCTGGCGCACGCGGTTGAGGTCGGCGCCCAGCTTGACGAGCACCTGTGCGGCGACACCCTCACCCTCGCGGATGAGACCGAGCAGGATGTGCTCGGTGCCGATGTAGTTGTGGCCGAGCTGCAGCGCCTCGCGGAGGCTGAGCTCGAGGACCTTCTTGGCGCGGGGGGTGAACGGAATGTGTCCACTGGGCGCCTGCTGGCCCTGGCCGATGATGTCCTCGACCTGTCCACGGACGGCCTCGAGCGAGATGTCGAGGCTCTCGAGGGCCTTGGCAGCGACGCCTTCGCCCTCGTGGATCAGACCCAGGAGGATGTGCTCCGTGCCGATGTAGTTGTGGCTGAGCATGCGTGCCTCTTCTTGGGCAAGCACGACCACACGACGAGCGCGGTCAGTAAATCTCTCGAACATGGCGTCCCCTCTGATGGACTATCCGTTCAGTTTAGGCCCGCACGGAAATTCGCACGAACCACGTCCATATGTGTTACCCAACCGTCACCACCCGCAAGACGTTCCCCCGTTCGCCGTGGGCGTAATGGGCTACGACGGTCCTGGACCGGCAGCGCAGGGCTTCTCGCCTCACGGCTGCGATTCTGCGCCATGATGAGACCCACGGAACAACCCCGGACGCAGGGAGGTTGCTGACCACGTGAGCGACGCGGACATGACGATCGAGCCTGCGATGCAGCGGTGGCGGCGAGCCGTCGCTGCCACCGAGTCCGAGCAGATGGGGGCCATGCTGCTGCTGACCGCGACGATCGTCGCGATCGCCTGGGCGAACATCTCGGGCAGCTACGAACGGTTCTGGAGCACCGACGTGAAGCTGTCGCTCGGCGACTCCGCGGTCCACCTGGACCTCTACCACCTGGTCAACGACGCCCTGATGGCGTTCTTCTTCTTCGCGGTCGGCCTGGAGGTCAAGCGCGAGCTCACGATCGGCGCGCTGACCGATCGCTCGCGCGCGATCGTCCCGGCCGCTGCTGCGGCAGCCGGGCTCGCCCTGCCGGCGCTCGTCTTCTGGATCGTGGCGGGCAGCTCGGGCGCCGCCCACGCCTGGGGGGTGGTCATCTCGACCGACACGGCGTTCCTGGTGGGCGCCCTGGCCCTGATCCGACCCAGCCACCCGGCGCGCCTGCGGGTGTTCCTGCTGACCCTGGCGGTCGTCGACGACATCGGCGCCCTCGGGGCCATCGCACTGTTCTACACCGACGAGGTGCGCGTCGGCCCGCTCGCCGTCGCGCTCGCGGCACTGGCCCTCATCGCGATGGTCCGGTTCCTGCCGTCCGGACGGGGACCGCTCTACACCACCCTCGCGGTCGTCGTCTGGTTCGGTCTGCACGAGGCAGGGGTGCACGCCACGCTGGCGGGCGTGGCGGTCGCCCTGCTCATCCCGGTTGCGGAGCCCGCACGTCACGACGTCGAGCGCGTGGTCGAGCTGACGCGGGCATTCCGCCAGTCCCCCAACCCCGCCTACGCCGCGGCCGCGAGCCGGCAGCTCCGCGACTCGATCTCGATCAACGAACGGCTGCAACGGTCCTTCGGCCCCTACGTCGCGTACGTGATCCTGCCGGTCTTCGCGCTCGCCAACGCCGGCGTCGTCCTCGACGGCCCCACCCTGGAGAGGTCGTTGACCTCGTCCCTGACGTGGGGCGTCGTGGCCGGCCTCGTCGTCGGCAAGCTCGTGGGCATCACGGGCGCGACGATGCTCGTGCGACGGACCGGGATCGGCGTCCTCGCCCCCGGCCTGACGATCGGGCGGATCGCGGGCGGTGCGGCACTGTCCGGGATCGGGTTCACGATCTCCCTGCTGATCGTCGGCATCGCGATCGAGTCCCCCGCCCTGCAGGACGAGGCGCGGGTCGGCGTCCTGATGGCGTCCGTGATCGCATTCGTCCTCGGCTGGCTCATCCTGAGCTCGCTCGACCGCCGCCACCCGGTGACCCAGCCGGGCGCGACGCTCCTGCGCCCCTTCGACCCGCGGCGGGACCACTACTTCGGGCGGCCCGACGCCCCGCTGGTGCTCGTCGAGTACGGCGACTTCGAGTGCCCGTTCTGCAGCAAGGCCACCGGGATGGTCACCGAGGTGGTCAACCACTTCGGTGACGAGATCGCGTGGGTGTGGCGGCACCTCCCCCTGCGCCAGCACCACCCGCACGCCGAGCTCGCCGCCCGCGCGTACGAGGCGGCGGACCGGCAGGGCAGGCGCAACGAGATGTCGGGCATGATGTGGGCCAACCAGGACCACCTCGAGCGGCTCGACCTCGTGCGCTACGCCGACGAGATCGGCCTGGACCTCGACCGGTTCGAGCTCGACCTGGACTCCGACGACGTGGCCGAGCGGGTGGCCGAGGACGAGGAGGACGCCGACCTCATGGACCTCGACGGGACGCCCACGTTCTTCGTCGGCACCCGGCGACACATCGGGCACTGGGACGCGCCGACGATGATCGCGGCGCTCGAGGCCTCCCGCAGCTCGTAGGCCGCGCTACTCCGACTTCGTCGTCGGACGGTGCTTCTCGGTTCCCTCCGACTTCGTCGTCGGACGGTGCCTCTCGGTTCCCTCCGACTTCGTCGTCGGGAACAAGATCGCGTCGCGGATGCCGATGCCCTGCAGCAGCATCACGAGGCGGTCGACGCCGAAGCCCAGGCCACCGGCGGGGGGCATGCCGAACTCGAGCGCCCGCAGGAAGTCCTCGTCCACGTCGTTGGCCTCGGGGTTGCCGGCTGCCGCCTGGCGGGCCTGCTCCTCGAGGCGTTCGCGCTGGATGACCGGGTCGTTGAGCTCGGAGTACGCCGGAGCGAGCTCCACGCCGTTGATGATCAGGTCCCAGGCCTCGACCAGGCCGGGCTTGGTGCGGTGCTTCTTGGCCAGGGGGCGGACCGACTCGGGGTAGTCGCGCACGAACGTCGGCTGGATCAGGGTGTGCTCGACGAGCTTCTCGTACAGCTCCAGGACGATCTCGCCGGCGTCCCAGCCGTCCTGCAGGGCGACCTCGTGCTTCGCGGCCAGCGCGACGAGCTCCTCGACCGGCGTGTCGGTGTCGACCGTGCGGCCGACCGCCTCGCTGACCAGGTCGTGGACGGTCGCGTGGCGCCACTCGGACTCCAGGTCGATCGTCGACCCGTCGCGCCCCGTGACGACCGTCTTGCCGACCGAACGGGCCGCGTCAATGACGAGCTCGCGGGTCAGGACCGCCATGGTGTCGTACGAGCCGTACGCCTCGTACGCCTCGAGCATGAGGAACTCGACGTTGTGGGTGTTGTCGACGCCCTCGTTGCGGAACGTCTTGGCCATCTCGTAGACCTTGTCGATGCCGCCGACCAGGGCACGCTTGAGGTGCAGCTCGAGGGCGATGCGCAGGAGCGCGGGCTCGTCGAACGCGTTCACGTGGGTGCGGAACGGGCGGGCCGCCGCGCCGCCGTTGGTGTGCTGCAGCACGGGGGTCTCGACCTCGACGTAGCCCAGGCGGTCGAGCGTCGACCGCAGCGACTGCATGACCTTGGCCTTGACCCGGACGTTGTCGCGGGCCTCGGGCCGCACGATCAGGTCGACGTACCGCATCCGGCTGCGCGCCTCGTCCGACAGCGGGTTGTGCTCGTTGGGCAGCGGGCGGACCGTCTTGGCCGCGAGCTGCCATGCCGTCGCCATCACCGACAGCTCGCCGCGCTTGCTCGTGATGACCTCACCGGTCACGGCGAGGTGGTCACCGATGTCGACGGTCGACTTGAAGTCCGCGAGGCGCTCCTCGCCCACTCCGCCGAGGGAGATCATGGCCTGCAGCGACGTGCCGTCACCCTCGCGGAGCACGACGAACACGAGCTTGCCGGTGCCGCGGACGAAGATCACCCGGCCGGCGATCGTGACCGTGTCGCCGGTCTGGGTGTCGGGGCCCAGGGCCTCGGGGTCGTAGGCCTCCACCACCTGCTTCAGCGTGTGGGTGCGCTCGACGACGACGGGGTAGGGCTCCTCACCGCGCTCGATCAGGTGCTGGCGCTTGTCCAGACGGACGCGCATCTGCTCGGGAAGATCGTCCTCGATGGCGGTGGGGTTCGTCGCGTCGGTCACGAGGGTCAACTCTAGTGCCGCGAGACGGTGGCGAGAATCTGGGTTTGACCGCCGGGACCCGGCGGAGACCCGTCAGGCGTGGTTGCGCTCGTGGACGAGCCGCAGCCCGGTCAGCGTCAGGAACGGGTCGCGCGCCGTGATCGTCGTGCAGTTGTCGACGACCGCCGGCGGGAACGTGCCCGTCGCGATGACCGCCACGTGGTCGGGGTCGCTGCCGAGCGACTCGATGATGCGCGTGACCATGCCGTCGACCAGGCCCGCGGACCCGAAGACCAGGCCGGACTGGATCGCCTCGACGGTGTTCTTGCCGACCACGTCGCGGGGCTGGGCCAGCTCGACGCTCCGCAGCTGTGCGCCCCGACGCGCCAGGGCGTCGAGCGACAGCTCCACGCCCGGGGCGATCGCGCCGCCGATGTAGCGGTTGTCCTCGTCGATGACGTCGAAGATCGTCGCGGTGCCGTTGAGGTCCACCACGATCGCCGGTCCGCCGTACAGCTCCACCGCCGCGAGGGCGTTGACGATGCGGTCGGCACCCACCTCACGCGGGTTGTCGGTGTGGATCGGCACACCCGTCCGCACGCCCGGACCGACGATCGAGACCGGGAGGTCGGCGTAGTAGCGCTCCTGCATCGACCGCAGCTCGACCAGGATCGTCGGCACCGTGCAGCACAGGCTGACCGCTCCGATCTCCTCGATGCCCGAGCGGATCGTGAGGCCCGTGATGAGCACCTGCCACTCGTCGGCGGTGCGCCGCTCGTCGGACGCGACCTGCCAGTGGGCGAGCGGCTCGCCCTGCGCCGAGCCCGACGTGAGGTCGAACGCCCCGATCGTCGTGTGGCTGTTGCTGACGTCGAGGCAGAGCAGGATCATGGCCGCGGCCTCAGCGCGAGGCGACGAGCGGGTTGTCGACGACGTCCCCGCGGACCAGGCCTTGGCCGTCCGGCACCTCGGCCGGGTCGGTGCCGAGCGTCATCACCTTGTTGTCCGCGTCCACGAACACGACGCTGGGCTGGAAGGTCCGCGCCTCGGCGTCCTCCAGCTGGGCGTACGCGATGAGGATGACCAGGTCACCGGGGTGCACGAGGTGGGCGGCGGCACCGTTGATGCCGATCACGCCCGAGCCGCGCTCGCCCGCGATCGTGTACGTCTCGAGGCGGGCGCCGTTGTCGACGTCGACGATGTGGACGAGCTCGCCGGGCAGCAGGTTCGCTGCGTCCAGCAGGTCCTCGTCGACCGTCACGGAGCCGACGTAGTGCAGGTCGGCCTGCGTCACGGTGGCGCGGTGGATCTTGGACTTCATCATGGTGCGGATCATGGCTGGTTCCCTCCGAGGGTGAGGCCGGTGTTGTCGAGGAGCCGTGGCTTGCCGACGCGGGCTGCGACGAGCAGCCGCGCATCCTGGCCGGGCACGGCGGGGCCCAGCTCGGGATCGGTCAGGACGAGGTAGTCGAGGTCGACGTCCGCGGGGTCGATGACCGCGTGCGCCGCGGCGAGGACCGCGTCGGGGCCGTCGGCGGCTGCGGCGACCCCGGCGCGCAGGGCGGCGGACAGGGCGACGGCGGTCTCCCGCTCGTCGCCGGTGAGGTACCGGTTGCGCGAGCTCATCGCGAGACCGTCGGCCTCGCGCACGGTCGGGCACCCGACGACCTCGACGCCGAGGGCGAGCTCGCGCGCCATCTGGCGGATGAGCGTGAGCTGTTGATAGTCCTTCTCGCCGAAGACCGCGACGTCGGGACGGACGAGGCCGAACAGCTTGGCCACGACGGTCAGCACGCCGCGGAAGTGCGTCGGTCGGGTCGCGCCCTCGAGGATCGTGCCCAGCGGACCGGGGTCGACCGTGACGGTGTCGACCATCCCGGACGGGTACATCGTCGGGACGGCGGGGGCGAACACCACGTCCACCCCTGCCTCGGCACACCGCTCGAGGTCTGCGTCGAACGTGCGGGGGTAGTCCTCGAAGTCCTCACCGGGAGCGAACTGCGTGGGGTTGACGAAGATCGAGGCGACGAGCGTCTCGCCGAGAGGCCGGGCGTGCTTGAGCAGCTGGACGTGGCCGTCGTGGAGGGCGCCCATCGTGGGCACGAACGCGACCGTGTCGGTGCCGCGCGCGGCGGCGAGCTCGGCGCGGGTGCGCGCGATGACCGGTGTCGTCATGGTCAGATCCCGGACGCGATGTGCGCCATCGCGTCCCAGTCCGCCTCGTCCAGGACCTGGCGGATCGTGCCCGCGGTCGCGGGCGCGAGGCGGTGATCGGCCTCGGCCCGGCGCGCGGTGGCCCGGGCGAGCTCGAGGTACGCATCGACGGTGGCGTCGTCCACGTGCGCCGCCGCGAGGGCGTCGACGTGGGCGCGGATCGTCGTGATGTCCCCGCGCACGACCGGCCCGGTCAGGGCCGCGTCGCCGTACGCCAGGACGTTGTCGAGCGCCGCGGTCAGCAGCGGCCGCAGCACCGCGGCCGGGTCCTCGGCGCCCGCGCCGCGCAGCAGGTCCATCGACTGGGCCACGAGGGTCACCAGGTGGTTCGCGCCGTGGGCGAGGGCTGCGTGGTAGAGCGCGCGGTCGGACTCGGCCACCCACATCGGGACGCCGCCGAGGGCGGCGACGAGCTCCTCGGCGAGCGGCCGCTCGGCCTCGCCGGCCGTCAGTCCGAAGACCGGGGCGCCGTCGAAGTCGACCGAGGTGCCCGAGAAGGTCATGGCGGGGTGGAACGCGATCGGCCGCGCACCCAGGCGGGTCAGCGCGGCCAGCGCGTCGAGCCCGTGGCGCCCACTCGTGTGCAGGACGTACTGGCCGGGGCGGACGGCGCCGGACGCCGCGAGCTCCTCCGCGACCGCGATGAGCGCATCGTCCGGGACGGCGAGGACGAGGACGTCGCTGGCCCTCGCGATCTCGACCGGGGTGAGGACGTCGACGCCCGGCAGCAGCGTGCTGATGCGCAGCAGCGAGGCCTCCGAGCGGCCGCTGACGCCGGCGATCGGGTAGCCGGCGGCGCGGAAGCGGGACGCGAGGACGGAGCCGACTCGGCCTGCTCCGACGATGCCCATGGTGGGACGCAGCATGTGTGGTGCCTTTCGTTCCAGCCCCTGACGGGTACCAGACAAATTGACGCCCTCAGTCTATCCCCGGCTCCCGAAGTGCCTAGGGGTACGACCTATGCGGAAAGTCACACGTCGCGATCAGGATCGCGGGATGCGGGCCGTGACGGTCCCGGAGCGCGGCCCGTCCTCGAGGGTCACCGTCAGCGTGGCGGGCGCGCGTCGTCCCACCCCGCGGAGGGTGACGACCCACCCGGAGCCGGAGTAGCGACGCTGGGCGCCCTGCCGGGACGTCACCACGTACGGCTCCCCGCCGTACACCACGTCGACGAGGTCGCCGTCGGTCTTCACCGTGAGGGTCGGGTGCTCGGGCTCCACGTTGCCGAACCAGGACGCGACGTCGAGCACCAGGTCCGCCCCGTCGCGGCGCACCCCGCGGACGACGGCCCTGGCCGCGGTCTGCTCGGCGGTCAGGACGTACGCCTCGGGAGGCACGTCGTCCACGCCCCAGCCGGGCAGGTAGACCGTGCGTCCCGCCGGCTCCTCGCCGGACGGGTGCATCTCCGGCTGCATCCCCTCGGCCTGCACGAAGCGCCACACGGCGTCGCGGTCGCGGGCGGCCAGCAGCGTGTTGAGCACGCGGTGCTGGGCCGGGACCTCGGCGCCGTACCGGTCGGCCGGCGCGGCCGCGACGACAGGAGGAACGCGCTCGAACAGCGCCTCGAGGTACGCGTCGTCGGCCCGCTCCAGCTTGAGGGTCGAGTTGGGGACGTTGTAGCGCAGGTACTGCAGGGCCCGCTCAGCCCGGACGTCCGGCAGGTCCGCCAGCAGCTCGAGCACCGCGTCGATCGCGTCGAAGCGGGCGTGGACGGCCTGCGGCGTGACCTGGCCCTGCGAGATCGAGGAGTCCATGCGCCGCCAGTTGTAGGCCACGGCACTCGTGATGTCGATGCCCTCGGCGTCCCGGTAGGCCCGGGCGGTGACGATCTGGTCGCCGGCGAGCAGCACGGTCGGGAACTCCAGCGCCTGGGAGTCCCAGAACGAGCGGCGGAAGATCTTGGCGCACGCGATCGCGTTGACCAGCACGTCCGGGCGCTCGGCCAGCGACGTGTGGCTCGCGGGCCTGGCGTGGAGGGCCCGGATCCACGGCGCGGGCGGCTTGATGCCGGTGCGCTCGAGTCGTTGATAGGGCATGACGGCCAGGTCGGACCCGCTGCTCGCGAGCCCGTCCATCGCCGCGCGGATGCCGCCACGGGTCACGGTGTCGTCGGCGTCGATGAAGGTGAGGTACGTGCCCGTCGCCGCGGCCACCGCTGCCCGGCGGGCCGCGCCGACCCCCGCGTTCGGCTGCGACAGCACCGTCACGCGCCGGTCGGCCCGGGCGTGCCGCTGTGCGATGGCCAGGCTGTCGTCGGTGGAACCGTCGTCGATCACGACGACGTCGAGGCGGCGGTAGTCCTGGCGGCGGATCGAGCGCAGCGCCTCGTCGAGGTGCTCAGCGCCGTTGTAGACCGGCACCACGACGCTCAGGACCGGCCGGTCGCGCTGGCGCCAGCGATCCACCGGAGTCGCGAGCACGCGCCGCAGACCTCGCCTGACTCGATGCACGCGCCGAGCATAGCGAGGGGCCTACTGTGGCCCCCATGTCGAACCGGCCGCTCCCCTGGCGCACTGCCTGGGACGAGGCCCTCTACGGCGAGGACGGCTTCTTCCGCCGGTCGCGGCCCGTCGACCATTTCCGCACCAGCGTCCACGTCGGCCTGTTCGCCGAGGCGGTGGCCGAGCTGGCCCGGCGCACGTCCGCGGCAACGGTCGTCGACGTCGGCGCGGGCGGCGGCGAGCTGCTGACCGCCCTCCGCACCCAGCTGCCCGGCGTACATCTCCTGGGCGTCGAGGTGGCGCCGCGCCCGGTGGACCTCCACGAGGACATCGGCTGGGAGGCGTCGCTGCCCGACCGGGTCGACGGCCTGCTGATCGCGAACGAGTGGCTCGACAACGTGCCGTGCGACGTCGTCGAGCTGGACGACACCGGTGTCGTCCGCGAGGTGCTGGTGGACCCGCGCACCGGCGAGGAGTCGCTCGGGGAGGCGTGCGGCACGGCGTGGCTGGACGCCTGGTGGCCGTTGGACGAGCCGGGGCAGCGCGCCGAGGTGGGCGCCACCCGGGACGCCGCGTGGGGCGCGGCCGTGGCGCGGGTCGAGGGCACCGCGGTCGCGATCGACTACGGACACCGCCGCGCGGACCGTCCCCCGTTCGGCAGCCTGCGCTCCTACCGCGGCGGCCGGGAGGTCGACGTCCGGCCCGACGGGTCCCGCGACGTGACCGCGGACGTCGCGGTCGACGCGGTCGCTGCGGCGGTCGGTGCCACGGTGCTGCGCCAGCGGGAGGCGCTCGCGCAGCTGGGCGTCGACGGCTCTCGGCCGCCTCTCGAGCTCGCGCGCACCGACCCCGCGGCGTACCTGCGGGACCTCGGCCGTGCGGGCGAGGCCGCCGAGCTCGGCGCCCGGGGCGGCCTCGGCGACTTCTGGTGGATCATCAGCGACACCCACGGCCATGGAACACTAGCGACATGACCCGGCTGCTGATCCGATCAGGCAAGGATCCGTTCACCCCGGTGGTCGCGGAGTCGACGTTGACGCAGGACGTCTTCAACAGCAACAGCGGCAACTACCTCTTCCAGCACTCGGTGTGGAAGGCGTTGTCGACCGACTCCGCCGAGCTCGTCTCCAACGGCACCCTGTCCGAGCGGGTCGTCCCGCAGCGCGGCGACGCCCAGCGGATCGACGACGAGTTCGACCACTTCGTCGTGCCGATGGCCAACGCGTTCCGCGCCGACTTCGAGCCGCGCCTCTCTCGCCTGGCCGACCTCGTCGAGCAGCTGTCGATCCCCGTCACCGTCGTCGGCATCGGCGCGCAGGCTGCGCACGGCCAGGGCATCGAGTCGCTCGCCCCCGTGTCCGCCACGGTCAAGCGCTTCGTGGGCGCCGTCCTGGACCGCTCGGCGTCGATCGGCGTGCGGGGCGAGTTCACCAAGGCGTACCTGCTGAGCCTCGGCTTCCCCGACGACGCGGTCGACGTGATCGGTTGCCCCTCGCTGTTCCTGCACGGCCCGGACTTCCGCGTGGACAAGCGCGTCGACGCGATCACGCCGGACAGCCGGCTGGCCCTCAACCTGACGCCCGAGGTGCGCGGCATCGGGGCGTTCGCGACCGCCCAGGCCGAGCGCCACCCGCACCTCACGTACATCGGCCAGGACGCCAACGACCTGCGCCTGCTGCTGTGGGGCACGCCGTTCCCGCACGTCCACGACCCGCTCGTGCCGGTGCACCTCGAGCACCCGATCTACCAGCAGGACCGCATGAGGCTGTTCCTGGACACGTGGACCTGGTACGACTTCATGGCCACCCAGGACTTCGCGTACGGGACCCGGTTCCACGGCAACGTCGCGGCGCTCCTCGGCGGCACCCCGGCGCTGCTGCTGGCCCACGACTCCCGCACGTTGGAGCTCGCGGAGTACCACCGGATGCCCTACACGCTCATGCCGGAGCTCTCGGCGGACCTGCGGGCCGAGGACCTCTACGCGTCCACCGACCTCACCGAGTTCAACGCCGCGATGCCCGAGGGATTCGCGCGGTACACCGCCTTCCTCGAGCGGAACGGGCTGGAGCACATCTGGACGCCGGGCAACGGCCGCGGTGACTTCGACGAGCGCCTGGCCGCCGCGACGTTCCCGCCGCCGGTGCACCCGCTCATCGCGTCGGACGGGCACGAGATCGCGTCGCGCCTGCGGTGGCTCCGTGAGGGCATGGTGCTCGACATCACCCGGCACCCGCAGGCGTACCAGCTGCCGTTCGAGCACCCGCCGTGGAGCGGCGCCGGCAGCCGGCACGCCCGCATCCAGGCCGAGACCGCGGAGAAGATCACGGCGCAGAAGGGCCAGATCGACGAGCTGTACGCCCGGCTGGAGCGGCTCGAGCGCAGCTCGCCTCGTGGGCTCGGCCGCCGGGTGGCGCACCGCGTCAAGGGCTGGTTCCGGCGGTCATGACCGAGGTCACCGCGAGCGTCGGGACCGGGTTCGCCACGACCGACATGGTGCTCAACATCGGGCCCCAGCACCCCGCGACGCACGGAGTGCTCCGGCTGCGGCTGACGCTCGACGGCGAACGGGTCAAGGCCTGCGAGCCGATCGTCGGCTACATGCACCGCGGCACGGAGAAGCTGTTCGAGGTCCGCGACTACCGGCAGATCATCGTGCTGGCCAACCGGCACGACTGGCTCAGCGCGTTCTCCAGCGAGCTGGGCGTCGTGCTGGCGGTCGAGGACATGCTGGGCATGGAGGTGCCCGAGCGGGCCACCTGGATCCGCACGCTGCTGGCCGAGCTCAACCGGGTGCTCAACCACCTGATGTTCCTCGGCTCCTACCCGCTGGAGCTCGGGGCGATCACGCCGATCTTCTACGCGTTCCGGGAGCGCGAGACCATCCAGGAGGTCATGGAAGAGGTCTCCGGCGGCCGGATGCACTACATGTTCAACCGGGTCGGCGGCCTCAAGGAGGACCTGCCCGCGGGATGGGCCGGGCGGGCGTCCGCGGCGATCGCCACCGTCCGCACGCGGCTGCAGGAGCTCGAGGACCTGATCTTCGGCAACGAGATCTTCCGGGCGCGCACGGTCGGCGTCGGCGTGCTGTCGCCAGGGCTCGTGGAGGCGTACGGGGTCTCCGGGCCGATCGCGCGTGCGTCCGGGCTCGACATGGACCTGCGCCGCGACGAGCCCTACCTCGCGTACGGGGAGCTGCAGGACGTCCTGCGGGTGCCGGTGCGCACCGAGGGCGACTGCCACGCGCGGTTCGCGGTGCTGCTGGAGCAGACCAAGATCTCCCTCGACCTGGCCGACGCGTGCCTGGCCCGGCTGGCCGAGCTGGCGCCGGGGTCGGTCAACGTACGGCTGCCCAAGATCCTCAAGGCGCCGGAGGGCTCCACGTACGTCTGGACCGAGAACCCGCTCGGCCTGAACGGCTACTACCTGGTGTCCCGGGGCGAGAAGACGCCGTGGCGCCTCAAGCTGCGCACCGCGTCGTTCAACAACGTCGCCGTGCTGCCCGAGATCGTCTCAGGAGCAGTCGTCGCCGACCTCGTCGCGATCCTCGGCTCGATGTTCTTCGTCGTCGGCGACATCGACAAGTAGCCCCCCCCCGGTTGACGGATTCCCACGGTACCGTGGGAATTTGTCACTCCCCGCGTGTTGTGACCCGAGGTAGGTGACGAAACCCCACGGTACCGTGGGAAACCGTCCACCCCGGAAAACCGGCATCCGCGGAAGCCGTCGCCGGGCAGAGCGGCGCGGGGGTCGTAGGGTCGGAACCATGACCGACCAGCGCATCCCGACGCCCATGGACGACCTCGCGGAGGAGTGGCTCGACACGCTCCTGACGCTCGAGCCGGAGCTGCACATCCACCTCGGCCGGCCGGGTCACGAGTCCGAGTACGCGGACCGCTCCCCCGACGGGGTCGCCGCCTACGCGGACGCCGCCCGCGCCGCCCTGGCCCGCGTGCGCGCCACCGCGGTCGAGGACGACACGGACGCGATCACGCGGGCCGAGCTGATCCGCACCCTCGAGCTGGACGTGGAGAAGATCGAGGCCGGCTTCTGGCAGCGCGACCTCAACGTGATCGCCTCCCCCAGCCAGGACTTCCGCGACATCTTCGACCTCATGGGCACCGAGACCGAGGACGACTGGTCGCACGTGGCCCGGCGGATGCAGAACGTCCCGGCCGCGATGTCCGGGTATCTCGCATCGCTGCGCATCGGCATCGCCGCGGGCAACGTCCCGGCCATCCGCCAGGTGCGCGAGGTCGCCGCCCAGGCCCGCAAGCAGGTGGGGCCCGACAGCTTCTTCGCTGCGCTCGCCGCGCGGGCGGACGTCCCGGCGTCCCTCAAGGCCGATCTCGACGCCGGCGCCCGGGCCGCCTCCGAGGCGTACGGGACGATGGTCGAGTTCCTCGAGAACGACCTGGCCCCGGTGGCGCCCGAGCAGGACGCCGTGGGTCGTGAGCACTACGCGCTGGCCTCGCGGGCGTTCGTCGGCGCCGCGATCGACCTCGACGAGACCTACGAGTGGGGCATCGACGAGCTGCGCCGCATGGTCGAGGAGCAGGAGCGCATCGCCGGCGAGATCGTCCCCGGCGGTGGCGTCGCGGACGCGATCGCGCACCTGGAGAACGACCCCGCGCGCAAGCTCCACGGGACCGAGGCGCTGCAGGCCTGGATGCAGGAGACCAGCGACCGGGCGGTCGCCGACCTCGGCCGGACCCACTTCGACATTCCCGAGCCGATGCGCCGGCTGGAGTGCATGATCGCGCCCACCGAGGAGGGCGGCATCTACTACACGCCCCCGAGCGAGGACTTCCAGCGCGCGGGACGCATGTGGTGGAGCGTGCCCGAGGGCATCACCGAGTTCGACACCTGGCGCGAGCTCACGACGGTCTATCACGAGGGCGTCCCGGGCCACCACCTCCAGTGCGGCCTCGCGGTGCACAACAGCGCCCAGCTCAACGGCTGGCGCCGGTTCAGCTGGAACTCCGGGCACGGCGAGGGGTGGGCGCTGTACGCCGAGCGCCTCATGGCCGAGCTCGGCTACCTCGACGACCCGGCCGACCGGCTCGGCATGCTCGACGGCCAGCGCATGCGCGCGGCACGGGTGGTGCTGGACATCGGGGTCCACCTGCAGAAGCCGAAGCCCGACGGCACCGGCACGTGGACGGGCGAGGACGCGTTCTCGTTCATGGCCCAGCACGTCAACATGAACGACTCGTTCGTCCGCTTCGAGGTCAACCGCTACCTCGGCTGGCCCGGGCAGGCGCCGTCGTACAAGGTCGGGCAGCGGATGTGGGAGCAGCTGCGTGACGAGTGGGTCGCGGCCCACGGCGCCGATCCGCAGTCCGGCGGGCTCAAGGAGTTCCACCGCCAGGCGCTCGCGGTCGGCAGCATCGGCCTCGGCACCCTGCGCTCGGCCCTCCTCCCCTAGCCCCACTCCCGCTGACGGGAGACTCCCGCCTGCTGAGGGGAGAGTTGCGCCCGGCGACGGGAGACTTGCGCGCGGTGAGGGGAGACTCCCGCCCGCTGACGGGAGAGTTGCGCGCGGTGACGGGAGAGTTAAAGCCTCCCCTCGGCGGACCGAAGCCTCCCCTCGGCGGACCGAAGGCTCCCCTCAGCGCGCGGGAGTCTCCCCTCAGCGTGGGGGGGGGTCAGGCGGGGGTGGGGTCGGGGCGGCCCTTGCCGCCCTTGCCGCCCGAGCCGTCGCCGTCCTCGTCGTCGTCCTCGGGCAGGCGGCAGGCCCGCTCGAGCAGGAGCCCCGCGATCATCAGCAGCAGGCTCGCGCCGGCCGCGGCCAGCCCGCGGATGAACCGCTCCCGGCCCAGCATCGCGTCGAGGCTGTCGATGTACGCCAGCGCGAAGCCGCCGTAGTAGCCCGCGACGAGCGCTCCGACGATCGCCGAGGACTTCGCGAGCGACAGCATCTTGATGCCGTGGTCGGCGGTCATGCGTTCGTGCTTCTTGTGCAGGGTCTGCCACGTGCTCCACGCGAACATGCCGACGACGACGGCGCCGGCGAGAAGCAGCAGCGGCGCGATCCACCCGAGGCGCGGCGGGGTGCCGTCGAGGCGGACGATCAGCGGTGGGGTCAGCCGCCCGCCGATCAGCCCGAGGCCGAGCAGCGCGACGATCAACAACACCGGTGTCGGTCGGGACATCCTCATGGCTGCACGATCATCCCCGCGAGATCAGAGAAGGATCTCGAGATCCTCGCGCTTGACGACGCCGCCCGTGTCGACGTCGGCGATCAGGTCGGCGACGAAGCCCTTGCCCGGGATCTCACCCTCGGGGTCGATCTCGAGCCACGGCACCAGCACGAAGCCGCGCTCGTGGGCGCGGGGGTGCGGAAGGACGAGGTGCTCGTCGGACGCGATGCGGTCACCGACGACGATCACGTCGACGTCGAGGCTGCGCGGCGCTCCCGGCTCGGAGCGCTCACGGCCGAACGCGTCCTCGATCGCGAGTGCGCGGTCCAGCAGCGTGTGGACCGTCAGCGTCGTGTCGATCAGCACCACGGCGTTGAGGAACTTGCCGGAACCCTCGGGCGCACCGACCGGCTCGGTCTCGTACACCGACGAGATCGCGACGATCGTGACCTCCGGAGTGTCCTCCAGTGCGGACACGGCTCCCTGCAGCCGTTCGAGCCGACCACCCAGGTTGGATCCGATCGCCAGGACGGCCTGACGGATGGGGCGCATGCCACCAGTCATCGTGTCGGCGTCGAGGACGTACGGCGTGGGTGCTTCGGTCACAGTTTGCTCCGCTCTATCGTGACGGCGACGTCTTGGAACGTCACCGCGATGGGCGCTTCGGGTTTGTGCACCGTCACGCTAGCCCATCGGACCGCTTCTTCGGCCAGGCACAAGTCCACCATACGGAGCGCGACCGTCTCGATCAGGTCGACGGGGTCGCTCACGATGGCGTCGTGTATCTGCTGCGCGAGGACGCCGTAGTGGACGGTCTTGGTCAGGTCGTGCTCGCGTGCTGCCGGGCCCAGGTCGAGGCCGAGGCTGACGTCCGCGATGAACGTCTGGCCGTTGCGCCGTTCGTCCTCGAACACCCCGTGGTGCCCGTGCGCGGCGATGCCGCGCAGGTCGATGCGGTCGAGTCCCTCGGGAATGGCCATTCAGCGGTCCTCCGTGCCCAGGTCGGCGATCGGGGAGGCGTGGCGGGACCAGAACTTCCAGTCACCCGCCGTCCTGCCTCCTGACGGGTCACGGACCAAGATACTGGTGCACAGCGCCTTGCCTCCCGCGAAGGCGTCCGGGGACGACATCCCCTCGCCCGAGAGGATGTTCTCGGTGCAGACGATCACGGCCATGGTCGGCTCGTCGTCACCGAGGGGGAACGTCGTGACGTCGATGTCGGTGAGGAAGAACTGGATGTAGCTGACGTTGGCCATCAGCACGGTCCACGACCGGAGCACCGCGCCCGTGCCCCGCAGCGGGACGGCCCCGGGATGGACGCAGGACACGCGCGGGTGGTCGACCCACAGCGTGGCCATGAGGTCGGCGTCGCCGGTCTCGACGGCGTCGTAGAAGGCCCGGTGGACGGCCAGCGCGGTCTCGCTCATCGCCGTCCCTCCTGCCGCAGGCGGGCGGCGACGCGGACGGCGTCCGCGGACGGGGCCGGGTCGTGGACCCGGATGCACCACGCGCCGGCGGCCGCGGCCAGCGTGGTCACGGCGGCCGTGGCCGCGTCGCGACCGTCGACGGGCCGCAGCACGCCGTCGTCGGCCAGCAGCTCGCCGAGGAAGCGCTTGCGGCTCGCGGCGACCAGCACGGGGAAGCCCAGCTCGACGAACGCGTCGAGGTGCGCGAGGACGGTCCAGTTGTGCTCGCCGGTCTTGGAGAAGCCCAGGCCCGGGTCGATGACGATGCGCGACGGGTCCACCCCGGCCGCGATCGCCCCGTCCACCTGCTGGCCCAGCTCGGCGCGGATGTCGGCGACGACGTCGTCGTAGTGCGTGTGCTGCTGCATCACGGCGGAGTGCTCGCGCCAGTGCATGAGCACGATCGGCGCCTCGGTCTCGGCGGCCACCGAGCGCATGTCCGGGTCGGCACGACCACCCGACACGTCGTTGATGACCTGGGCGCCGGCCTCGAGCGACTGCCGGGCCACCGCGGCACGCATCGTGTCGACGGACACGACCACGCCCTCGGCGACGAGACCCCGGATCACCGGAAGGACGCGGCGCAGCTCCTCGTCCTGGTCGATCCGCAGCGCACCCGGACGCGTGGACTCGCCGCCGACGTCGACCAGGTCCGCACCCTGCCTGACGAGCTCCAGACCGTGCCGGATCGCGGTGTCGGCGTCCAGCCACCGGCCGCCGTCGGAGAACGAGTCCGGCGTGACGTTGACGACGCCCATGACGAGGCAACGGTCCTGGGGAAGGCCGGGCAGCACAGCGGGCCTAGCGAGCCGTGATGAGGCCCATGGCCTCGGCGCGCGTCGCGGCGTCACGCAGCTGGCCGCGGACGGCGCTGGTGACGGTCTTGGCTCCACCCTTGCGCACGCCACGCATGGCCATGCACAGGTGCTCGGCCTCGATGACGACGATGACGCCGCGCGGCTGCAGGGTGGACACGAGGGCCTCGGCGATCTGCGTCGTCAGGCGCTCCTGCACCTGCGGCCGGCGGGCGAACACGTCGACCAGCCGGGCGAGCTTGGACAGGCCCGTGACGTGGCCCGCCTCGGCCGGGATGTACCCCACGTGCGCCACCCCGAAGAACGGCACCAGGTGGTGCTCGCACATCGACCACATCTCGATGTCCTTGACCAGCACCAGCTCGTCGTGACCGACCTCGAAGACGGCCGTGAGGACGTCCTCGGGGTCCTGGTCGAGGCCCGCCAGCAGCTCGACGTACGACTTCGCGACGCGCCGGGGGGTGTCGCGCAGGCCCTCACGGTCGGGGTCCTCGCCGACCGCGTAGAGCAGCTCGCGCACCGCCGCCTCGGCGCGGGGCAGGTCAACCGTCACGGCACGTCGGGGTTGTCGTGGATCGGCGGACCGGCCGGCGGCGGCGCGTCGACGCCGCTGTCGGGACCGACCGTGATCGGCGTGCTCTCCTGGCCGCTGTAGGACTTGCCGGGGATCGTGGCAACCGGCGGACGCGAGTCGGGCACCCGGCTCTCCGAGCCGGTCCACGCCGGACGGACGGGGCGACGGACGAGCGGCTCGAAGATCCGGGCCACCTGCGCCTTGTCGAGCGTCTCCTTCTCCAACAGCTCGGTGACGAGCGTGTCGAGGACGTGGCGGTTCTCGTTGAGGATGTCGAACGCCTCCTGGTGGGCGAAGGTGATCAGCTTGTTGATCTCCTCGTCCACGACCGCGGCGACGGCCTCGGAGTAGTTGCGCGCGTGGCCGATGTCGCGGCCCAGGAACGGCTGGCCCTCGTTCTCACCGAGGCGGACCGCGCCGAGGCGCTCGGTCATGCCGTACTGGGTGACCATGGCCCGGGCCAGGTTGGTGGCCTTCTCGATGTCGTTGCCGGCACCGGTGGTGGGGTCGTGGAACACGAGCTCCTCGGCCGCGCGGCCGCCCAGCATGTACGCGAGCTTGTCGAGCAGCTCGGCGCGCGTCTGGGAGTACTTGTCCTCGTCGGGCAGCACCATCGTGTAGCCGAGGGCACGACCGCGGGGCAGGATCGTGATCTTGTGGACCGGGTCGCTCTGCGGCAGCGCCGCGGCGACGAGCGCGTGCCCGCCCTCGTGGTACGCCGTGATGCGTCGCTCGTTCTCGTTCATCAGTCGGCTGCGCTTCTGCGGGCCGGAGATGACGCGGTCGATGGCCTCGTCGAGCGCCGCGCTGTCGATCGTCTTGGCGCCGTTGCGGGCCGTCAGCAGCGCGGCCTCGTTGAGGACGTTGGCCAGGTCGGCGCCGGAGAAGCCGGGGGTGCGCCGGGCGATCGCCTCGAGGTCGACGCCGGGTGCGATCGGCTTGCCGCGCGAGTGGACCTTGAGGATCTGGGTGCGTCCGGCGAGGTCGGGCGCCTCGACGCCGATCTGCCGGTCGAACCGGCCCGGGCGCAGCAGCGCGGGGTCGAGCACGTCCGGACGGTTGGTGGCCGCGATGAGGATGACGCCGCCGCGGACGTCGAAGCCGTCCATCTCGACGAGCAGCTGGTTGAGGGTCTGCTCGCGCTCGTCGTGACCGCCGCCCATGCCGGTGCCGCGGTGGCGTCCGACGGCGTCGATCTCGTCGATGAAGATGATGGCGGGGGCGTTCTCCTTGGCCTGCTCGAACAGGTCCCTGACCCGGCTCGCGCCGACGCCGACGAACATCTCGACGAAGTCGGAGCCCGAGATCGAGTAGAACGGGACGCCCGCCTCACCGGCGACGGCGCGCGCGAGGAGCGTCTTGCCGGTGCCGGGAGGTCCGTAGAGCAGGACGCCCTTGGGGATCTTGGCGCCGACGGCCTGGAACTTGGCCGGCTCCTGGAGGAACTCCTTGATCTCGGCGAGCTCCTCGATCGCCTCGTCGGCGCCCGCGACGTCCGAGAACGTGGTCTTGGGGGTGTCCTTGCTCATGAGCTTGGCCTTGGACTTGGCGAACTGCATGACGCGTCCGCCGCCGCCCGCGGCGTTGTTCATCAGGAAGAAGATGAGACCGAAGATGAGGATGAAGGGAAGGATGCCGATCAGCAGCGAGACGAACGGGTTGGTCTTGGGGACCTCGACGTCGAAGGTCTTCAGCTTCTTGTCGTCGACCTCCTGCTCGGCCTGCTGCACCAGACGTGCACCCTGGTCGCCGAGGAACTTGGCCTTGACCTTCTTGCCGTCGTTGAGCGTGGCCTGGATCTGCTGGTCACCCTCGACGAAGGTGACGTCCTTGACCTTGCCGCCCTCGAGGTACTTCACCATCGTGGCGGTGTCGACCTTCTTGTAGCCGTCCGCGGACGACGAGAAGGACACGACGGTGATCACGATGACCGTGATCAGGAGGATCCAGAGCCAGGGGCCCTTGAAGAGGCGCTTGAAGTTCATGTACGGCGTGGAGCGGGTCCACTCCTCCTCATGTGCTGGTCGGTAGTCGAACGGTACACGGCACCGTCCCCTAGTTGAACGTACTCAAACCCCACAGACGTTCCCCAATTCAGTTCGCCCGGAGCGAAACTGCCGGTGCCGCCAGCGCGTCGGAGGTGTGTCTCAGGAGTAGACGTGCGGTGACAGGGTGCCGATGCAGCGAAGGTTGCGGTACCGCTCGTCGTAGTCCAGGCCGTAGCCGACGACGAACGCGTTGGGGATGTCGAAGCCGACGTACTTGACCTCGACGTCCATCTGCTGCGCTTCGGGCTTGCGCAGCAGCGTGGCGATCTCGACGGACGCCGGACCGCGCGACCGCAGGTTGGTGATGAGCCACGACAGGGTGAGCCCGGTGTCGATGATGTCCTCGACGATCAGGACGTGGCGGCCGTTGAGGTCGGTGTCCAGGTCCTTGAGGATGCGCACCACACCGGACGACTTGGTGCCGGAGCCGTACGACGACACCGCCATCCAGTCCATCTCCACGTGGCGGTCCAGGCTGCGGGCCAGGTCGGCCATGACCATGACCGCGCCCTTGAGGACACCGACCAGGAGCAGGTCCTTGCCCTCGTAGTCGGCCTCGATCTGGGCCGCCATCTGCTTGAGCCGGTCGACGATCTGCTCCTCCGTGAAGAGGGTCTGATCGAGGTCCAGGTCGCTTTCGACATGCTTGAGATCCACAGGTTCACTGTCCCACAGGGGTCGCAATGAAGGTGAGGGAAGGGCCCCTCCGGCCGGCGCTGACCCCGCCCGGCAGCTCGATCCGCAGCTGACCGTGCCAGTCGGTGACGAGGCGGTCGAGACCGGCCAGGTGCACCGCGCCCAGAGCCGCCGGGTCGGCACCGGCCGCGAGGGCGGCCCGGCGCAGCACGCGGGAGCGCAGCGCAGGCGGCAGCGACGCCAGCGCGCGGACGTCGTGCGGGTCGCCGACCTGGGCCGCGAGGTCGTCGAGCAGGTCGTTGTCGGCGCGGAGCTGGTCGGCCGTGCGGGCCAGGGCGGCGGCCACGCCACCGCCGAGGACGTCCTCGAGCACCGGCATGACCTCGGTGCGGATCCGCGAGCGACGGTAGGCCGGGTCGCTGTTGTGCGGATCGACCCACCAGGAAAGTCCCGACGCCCGGCAGATCTGCTCGGTGTCGGCGCGGCGCAGGGTGAGGAACGGCCGCCGCCAGAGGCCGTCGCGCCCGACCATGCCGGCGATCGACCGCGGGCCGGAACCGCGCCCGAGGCCCAGGAGCACGGTCTCTGCCTGGTCGTCGAGGGTGTGGGCCAGCAGGACCGCGTCAGCGTCCGCGCGCTGCGCGGCGGCGGCCAGTGCGCAGAGGCGGGCCGTGCGTGCTGCGGCCTCCGGTCCCCCGCCGGTCCCCACCTCGACCGCGACCACCTCGGCGTCCACCCCGAGCGTCCCCAGCTGGGCCGCCGCCGTGGCGGCCACCTCGGGGGAGCCGGTCTGCAGGCCGTGGTCGACGACCACCGCACGCAGGCTCCAGGCCTCCCGCGACGCGACGAACGCCGTCACGGCGGCGAGGGCGAGCGAGTCGGCCCCTCCGGAGACGCCGACGACGAGCCGGGAACCCGAGCCGAGATCGGCCAGCGCCCGGCGCACCTCGTTGCGACCGGTGGCGACCGCAGGGTCGAGCGCGCCTCCCACGGGCGTCTCAGCCGTGGACGCGCTTGACCCACGACGCGGGGTCGAGGATCTCGGACTTGTCGGGCAGGTTCGCCGGCTCCGCCCAGACGGCGTTGAAGCCGCTGAGACCGACCCGGTCGTTGACCTCGCGGACGAACACGGCGCCGTCGCGGTACTGCCGCATCTTCGCGTCGAGGCCCAGCAGGCGGCGCATCATCTTGTCGAGGCTGCCGACGCCCTTGCGGCGCTGGTTGAACTTGCGGCGGATCTCCGCGACGCTCGGGATGACCTCGGGGCCGACTCCGTCCATCACCACGTCGGCGTGCCCCTCGAGCAGCGACATGATGCCGGTCAGCCGGTCGACGACCTGCTTCTGCTTCTCGTTCTGGAACAGGTCGGTCAGGGACGCGTCGGAGTCACCGCGGGCGATCTTGACCACCTCGCCGAAGCCGTCGGTGACCGCCGAGGACAGGGACGACGGGTCCAGGTCCGTGGCGTCGACGAACTCGTCGATCAACGACCGCATGTGCCCGCGCATCCAGTCCACGGCGGTGAACTGCACGCGGTGGGTCTCCTCGTGCAGGCACACCCAGAGCCGGAAGTCGTGGGGATCGACCCCGAGCTGGCGCTCGGCTTGGACGATGTTCGGCGCGACGAGCAGCAGCCGTCCCCCCTCGCCGTGGGGTCCGTCCCAGAACGGGTCGAACTGGCCGAGCACCTTGGTCGACATGAACGACATGAGCGCACCGAGCTCGGCTCCGGTGACCTTCGAGCCGATCGAGCGGGTGACGCCGTTCGACATCGGGCTCTTCTCGGCGAGCTTCGTCAGGACCGGGTCCATCATGACCCGGAACGTGTCGATGTTGGCCTCCATCCAGCGGGGCCGGTCGACGACGAGCACGGGGGCGGTCGCGGAGGTGGCGTGCAGGTCGCTGAACTCGCGGACCGGCGCCTCGGACCTGGCTGCGCCCTCGCGGAGCTCCGCGACGGCCTCGTCCACCTCGGCCGCGGACATCTCGGGACCGGGCTTCGACAGCTTCTTGGCCGTGGTGAGCGCGAGCTTCCAGTCGATCATGCCCATTACGGTACGCGGAGACCGAGCGAGCGCAGCGAGAGAGCGTCGGAGCGCGCCAGCGGAGCGTGAGCGATCGCGGCGAAGCCGCCAGCAGCGAGGCGCGCAGACCGAGCGAGCGCAGCGAGAGAGCGTCGGAGCGCGCCAGCGGAGCGTGAGCGATCGCGGCGAAGCCGCCAGCAGCGAGGCGTGGCGAGACAAGGGGCTCGAGCAAGCCCCGGACCCACCCCCCGTCGCCTCGCTCCGCTCACGCTCGGCCGCAGGCGGCCTCACTGGCGACCGAATGCAGCCGCAAGCGGCCTCGCTGGCGACCGAAGTCAGCCGCAGCGGCAGGCGGCGATGGCTGCCGCGACCTTGTCGACGGCGGCCTGCGCCGCGAAGGGCTGGTCCTTGTCGGTGCGGTCGGCCATCACCGCGAAGATCACCGGGCGACCGTCGGCGTCGACGGCGTAGCCCGCGAGCGAGTGGACGCCGGTGAGGGTCCCGGTCTTGGCGCGCACCGTCCCGAGCGCGGTCGGCAGCTGCGCGAACCGGTTGACGAGGGTCCCGGTGAATCCGCTGACCGGCAGGTCCGCGAGCAGCCCGGACGTCCGTGAGGACGCGGATGCCGCCAGCAGGGTCTGGGCGAGGGTGAGGGGCCGGATGCGGTTGCTGCGCGACAGGCCGCTGCCGTCGGTGAGTCGCAGGTCCGAGACGTCGACGTCCGCCGCCTCGAGGGCCGCGCGCACGGCCTGCGTGCCGCCGTCGAACGTCGCGGGCCGGTCGTTGGCGATCGCGACCTGGCGCAGGACCACCTCGGCCGCCTGGTTGTCGCTGGTCCTGATCAGGGACTCGACGACCTCACCGATCGTCGCGCCGCGCACCACCGCGACCTGGCGCGCGCCGGCGGGCGTCCTCGTCGCGGCAGGACTGCCCGTGACGGCGATCCCCCGCTTCTCGAGGAGGGTGGCGAACGTCTGCGCGGCCGCACGTGCCGGGTCGTCCGCCCGGACGCCGTTCTCGACGCCCTGGTCGGCCCACAGCGAGCTGACCGGCGTCACGACGTTCTCCGCGACGTACGACGGCCGCCACGCCGGGCTCGCGGCGGGGCCCGTGAACAGCGACGCGTCGTAGCCGAGGCTGACGCGCGCGACTCCGGCCTTGCGGAGGGCGTTCGCGGCGCGCCGGGCCAGGGTCGTGAGGTCGCCGCGGTGGACCCCGTCGCCCTTGGCGGCTGGCTTCGTGGCGAGGTAGGGGTCACCTCCGCCGACGAGCACGAGCCGGTCACCCGAGCGGACGACCCGGGTCGCGAAGCGCGTGCCGGGCTCGATCGTTGCGAGCGCGGCGTACCCGGTGAGCACCTTGGTGGTCGACGCGGGCACGAACGCCCCGGAGCCCGACGACGCGAGCACCTTCCCGTCGTCCGGCGAGATCGCGGTCAGCCCGACGTGCGGGCCCAGCACCCGCGCCCGCAGCAGGGGGTCGACCGCGGCGGCGAGCTTGGCCGCGTCGACGGGCCCGGACGCCCGGGGAGACGTCGGGGCACCCGGAACGGCAGGGGTCGTGTCGATCGCGAGCGACTGCGGGGCGATCACGTTGGACGGCCCGCAGTCGCCGTCGCAGATGAACCTGTTGAGGTCGCCGCGCTGCCAGAGCGCCGACCCGCCGAGCACGACGGCGGCGATCACGACCACGGGCACCGCGAGGGACAGGAGCGTTCTCCCGACCCTGATGTCTCGTCTGGCCGCCACGTGCGACAGACTATAGAGAACCCCGTGACGCGATGCCTCTGGCGCGCGCACCCGATTACAACCGCCGGAGGCACCAGTGATTTTCGACGTCACCGTGGAGATCCCGAAGGGCAGCCGCAACAAGTACGAGGTCGATCACTCGACGCACCGGATCCGCCTCGACCGCACGCTCTTCACCGCGACGCAGTACCCCGCCGACTACGGCTTCATCGACAACACGCTCGGGCTCGACAGCGACCCGCTGGACGCCCTCGTGCTGCTCTCGGAGCCCACGTTCCCGGGCTGCGTCATCTCGTGCCGCACGATCGGCATGTTCCGCATGACCGACGAGGCCGGCGGAGACGACAAGGTGCTGTGCGTGCCCGCGAAGGACCCGCGCCAGCAGCACCTGCGCGACATCCACCACGTGCCGGAGTTCGACCGTCTCGAGATCGAGCACTTCTTCACGGTCTACAAGGACCTCGAGCCCGGCAAGTCCGTCGAGGGCTCCACGTGGACGGGTCGCGTCGAGGCCGAGGCCGAGATCCAGGCGAGCTACGACCGGTTCAAGGACAACGGCGGATACTGATCCGACACGCGGCCTGAACGCCGCGAGGTGAGGTGGCAGCCACCTAAAATTCTTTGGTGCTGTCGCCCCTCCGGACTCTGTCCATCGTCCTGGGGACCCTCATCCTCGTCGGCGGTCTCGCGGCCCCGGCGTCCGCACGCCCCGGCCAGGTCGGCACCCCGTACGTCACCGCGTCCACGCCGCACTCGCTGACCGTCAACTGGCCGCCGGCACCCGGCGCCCGCCGGTACAAGGTCACGTACGCGAGCAGCCCCTCGAAGGCCCACCGCAGCTCCGCGCACGTCAAGGTCTCCAAGAAGCGCCGGACGACCGTGCGCCTCACCGGGCTGCGCAAGGCCAAGCGCTACTGCGTCACGGTACGGGCGGTCACCCGCCACGGCACCGGCCCGCGGTCGCCCGCGCACTGCTCCTTCACGATGCGCAGGTCGCTGCGGCCGCAGGGCTCGACCGTCTCGGTGGCGACGTTCAACGTCTGCGCCGCCGCGCCCAACTGCCGTCCGTGGCGTGGCCGCGAGCGGGCGATCGTCCGTCGCATCCTCGACGCCGACGCGGACGTCGTGGCCGTCCAGGAGTCGACCCGTCGCTCGGCCGAGCTCGCCCGCCTGCTCGCGCCGTACGGCTACGCGCGGTACAGCGACGACCCCGGCCGCGACGACGAGACGCTCTACTACCGCACGGCGAAGCTCCAGATGAGCACCGTGCCGGTCACCCGGTCGACCTGCGAGCACGACCCGTACGTCGGTGACGACGACACGTCCGTGTGGGAGGCGCCGCGGCACTTCGACGACGCCACGGGCCAGTGGTACCTGCAACGTGACGGCGCCTGGTTCACCGAGGTCGACCTGTGCCGTCCCCGCACCAAGAACGTCGCGTCGCGGGGTCGGTTCGGCTCGCCCACCGGGGCGACCGCCGCCTGGGCCTCGCTGCGGGTTGTGGCGACCGGCAAGACGTACCTCTTCGTGTCCGCGCACCTCACGCACTCCGCCACACCGAAGGCCGTGCGCCTGCGCCGGACCGAGACCCGCCAGCTGATTGCCAAGGCCACGCGGGTCGCCCGCGGGCGCGCCGTCGTGTTCATGGGCGACTTCAACTCGTACCGCGGCCTCAACGACACCCCTCGCCGAGAGATGGCCCGTCAGGGCTGGTTCGACGCCTATGACCGCTCGGCGACCTACACCCGCCCGTTCCTCAGCAGCCTCAACGGCTGGGACACCCGCGCCCGGACCCTGGGCATCTGGGGTGGGCACATCGACCGGATCTTCATCCGCGGCACCGTCGGATCGACCGCCTGGAAGGTCGTGGCGCGCACCAAGAACCGTCGCTACGCCGGCACGAAGGCGTCCGACCACAACCCTGTCCGGGCGACGCTCCACCTTCCCTGATCTGCGGTGCAGGCGCAGACTGTGTCGATGACGCACTGGTCCCGGATCATTCCTGCCGTCCTGCTGCCCCTCTCGCTCCTCGCCGCGGTCCCGGCCGGGGCGGCGACGAAGCCGGCGCTCAAGGTCACCGTCGTCGCGCAGGGCCTGCAGCTGCCGTGGGACCTCGCGTTCCTGCCCGACCGCTCGATGCTGTTCACCCAGCGCGACAGGAAGACGCTCAGCCTCCGACGGACCGACGGCACCATCCGCAGGATCTTCACCGCGCCGAACCACATGTGGTCGTCCGGCGAGACCGGGCTCATGTCGGTGGAGGTGGCCGCGGACTTCGCCAGGACCCGCGCGTTCATGACCTGCCACGGCTACCGCAAGCCCGGCGGCCGTCCCGAGGTGCGGGTCGTGCGCTGGCGGCTGAACCGTGCCGCGACCGGCGCGTCGTACGTCCGCACCCTCGTCGCGGGCATGCCGTCGTCGGGCGGGCGCCACGGCGGGTGCGCGCTGGTCAAGGGCAGCCGCAACCAGCTCTACATCGGGACGGGTGACGCGGCGACCGGCCGGAACCCCCAGTCGCTGGGCTCGCGCGGCGGCAAGGTGCTGCGGGTCGACGCGACGACCGGCAAGGCGGTGTCGACCAACCCGTACGTCCGCAGCAGCAACAAGACCAAGCGGCGCATCTTCACGTACGGCCACCGCAACGTGCAGGGCCTGGCCCGGCGGGCCGACGGCTCGATCTGGTCGGTCGAGCACGGCAGCTACCGCGACGACGAGGTCAACCGGCTGGTGAAGAAGGCCAACTACGGCTGGAACCCGGTGCGCCGCCGGTCGGGCGACCCGGCGTACAACGAGGGGGCGAACTCCCCCATGACCGACCACTCCATCCCCGGGCGCCAACGCTCGGCGGCCTGGCGCTCCGGCAACCCGACGGTCGCGACCAGTGGTGCCGCGTTCGTCGGCAGCTCGTGGCGCGGCTGGAACGGTGCGCTGGCGGTGACGGCCCTGAAGGACGAGTCGTTGCGGCTGCTGCTGTTCAGCACGTCCGGCCGTCTCCGCGAGACGTGGAAGCCTGCGGCGCTGGACGGCCGGTACGGACGCCTCCGCGGAGCGGTGCGCGGGCCCGACGGGGCGCTCTACCTCACGACGTCCAACGGCTCGGACGACAAGATCCTCAAGGTCACCGCGACGGGGTGACCGTCAGTCCGCCGTGCCCTTGAGCAGGGCCCGCATCGTGTCGGCGAAGACGCCGACGTCGATCGTGTGGTCCAGGGACCGCAGCGTCCCGAGCCCGATGCCGAGGCTGAGCAGCGTCGTCGCGGCCTGGTCGGCGTCCACCACGTCGGCCAGCCCGGCCTCGGTCGTGACCTGGCGGACGAGATCGGCGATCGCCGCTCGGATCGCACGGTGGCGCTTGACCAGCTCGGTCGCGACGTACGGGCTCTGCCGGGCGATCGCCCCGAACTCGACCTCGAGGGCCGTCCACCGCGGCTGCCCGAGGCCTTCACGCGCCCAGGCCGCGAACGCCTCGATGCGCCCGTCCAGGTCGGTGTCGCGGCTGAACGCGTCGACGACGCCGGCGATCTGCTCCTCGTGGATGCTGTCGAGCACCGCCATGCACAGCTCCTCCTTGCCGGAGAAGTTGGAGTACACGGCCCCCTTGGAGAAGCCTGCGCGCACGGCGACCTTGTCGAGCGAGGTCGCCCCGTAGCCGTCGTCGAGGAACATCTCACGGGCCACCGCGATCAGGCTCTGCCGCGTCTGCGCCTGGCGCGCCGCGCGCGTCGTCCTGGGTCCCTCGACCGTCACTGCTGCTCCTTCTTCGTCGGACCGATGGTGGTCCACGACACCCTTGCATCGCTCTCGGATACCGATAGTATCTGAAACGTGATCAGAAAAGACATCGTCATCATCGGTACCGGATTCTCCGGCATGGGCATGGCCATGAAGCTACGGGCCTCCGGCCGTGAGGACTTCGTCGTGCTGGAGAAGGCGCAGGACGTCGGTGGCACCTGGCGCGACAACACGTACCCCGGGTGCGAGTGCGACATCCCCAGCCACATGTACTCGTTCTCGTACGAGCTGAACACCGACTGGAGCAAGAGCTTCTCTGGCCAGCCGGAGATCTGGTCGTACATGCGCAAGGTCGCCGACGAGCAGGGCATCCGGCCCTACATCGACTTCGGCGTCGAGGTCACCGGCGCCACCTGGGACGAGGACCGGCGGGTCTGGACCATCCGCACCGCGTCCGGCGAGGACTACGAGGCCCGATTCGTCGTCGCCGGCGTCGGCGGCCTCCACATCCCCAACATCCCCGAGATCACCGGGGCGGAGACGTTCGAGGGGCCCCGGTTCCACTCGGCGCAGTGGGATCACTCGGTCGACCTCAAGGGCAAGAAGGTCGTGGTCATCGGCACCGGTGCGAGCGCGATCCAGTTCATCCCGATCATCGCGCAGGAGACCTCGCAGCTCACGGTCTTCCAGCGCACTCCCCCGTGGGTCCTGCCCAAGAACGACAAGCCCACGCCCGAGTGGCGCAAGAAGCTCTTCGCCAAGGTCCCCGGCGCCCAGCGGGCGTACCGCGACGCGCTCTACTGGGGCCTGGAGGCGCGCGCGATCGCGTTCAACGGACACCTCAACGTGCTGCCGTTCGCGGAGAAGATCGTCAATCGGTACCTCGCGAAGAAGATCCCCGACCCCGAGCTCCGGGCGAAGCTGACCCCCGACTACCGCCTGGGCTGCAAGCGGGTGCTGCAGTCCAACACGTACTACCCGACGTTCCTGCGCGACAACGTCGAGCTCAGCACCGACGGGGTCACCGAGATCCTCAGCGACGGCGTCATCGACGGCAACGGCGTCAAGCACGAGGCGGACGTGATCATCTACGGCACCGGCTTCCACGTCATCGACGCGTTCGACTACCTCGACATCAAGGGCAAGGGTGGCGTCGACCTGGCCTCGCAGTTCCGCGAGGAGGGCGTCGAGACCTACCTGGGCATGATGGTCAGCGGCTTCCCGAACCTCGCGTTCATGCTCGGGCCGAACACCGCCCTCGGCCACAACTCGGTCGTGTTCATGATCGAGCAGCAGACCAAGTTCGTCATCCGCCTGCTCGACGAGATGGACCGGCTCGGTGCGGTGGCCGCGGAGCCCACCAAGCAGGCGCAGGACGAGTTCAACGAGGAGGTCCAGCGCCTCGTCGAGAAGGGCATCTGGACCCAGGGCGGCTGCACCAGCTGGTACCTCGACAGCCAGGGCAAGAACCGCACGATCTGGCCCAAGTTCACGTTCCAATACTGGTGGGAGACCCGCAAGGTCAACGTCCCGGACTTCGCCTGGGAGCAGGCGGCGTAGCTGCGCCCGCTTGCTGCTGTTTCCCAGGAGAACCTAGGAATTGGCGGGGCCTGACCCCGGTTTCTGACACGTCACCCTTGGTACGACAGGGGTGACGTGTCAGGTTCCGGGGTTCTCCTGGGAAACCGCGCCTCCCGGACTAGCGGGGACCGACCTCGGTGACGGTGACGACCGCCTCGCCAGCCTCGTCGGACGCGGCCAGGTCGACCGTGGCGCTGATGCCCCAGTCGCGGTCGCCCTCGGGGTCGTCGAAGGTCTGCCGGACGGTCCACGTCTCGGGGCCCTCCTCGACCATGAACAGCTCGGGCCCGCGGGAGCCGGGTCCGGTGCCGATGTTCGTCGCGAACCCCGACTCGGCCGGGTACTCCTCGCGGTAGGCGGCCATCGCCTCCTGCCAGGCCTCCGCGTCCCACTCGCTGTCCGGCTCGAGTGCCGCGAGCTCGGTCCACCGGCCGAACGCCGCGAGCTCGACCCGGCGGAACATCGCGTTGCGCACCAGCACCCGGAACGCCCGGGTGTTGCCGGTGACCGGGCGCGGCGTCTCGCTCGCCATCGCCTGGGGCCGCACCTCCAGCGGGTCGACGCCGGGCGCGATCAGCGACTCCCACTCGTCCAGCAGCGAGGAGTCGGTCTGGCGCACGAGCTCGCCGAGCCACTCGGTGAGGTCCTCGAGCTCCTCGTTGCGGGCCTTCTCCGGCACCGTGCGTCCCAGCGTCTTGTAGACGTCGGAGAGGTAGCGCAGCACGAGTCCCTCGGACCGGGCGAGCTGGTAGTCGCCGATCAGCTCGGAGAACGTCATCGCGCGCTCCCACATCTCCCGGACGACCGACTTGGGCCGCAGCTCGTGATCCGCGACCCAGGGGTGACCGATCCGGTACGCCTCGTACGCCGCGGTCAGCAGCTCCTCCAGCGGCTTGGGGTGCGTGACCTCCTCGAGCAGCTCCATCCGCTCGTCGTACTCGATGCCGTCCATCTTCATCTCGTTGATGGCCTCGCCGCGGGCGCGGTGGCGCTGGGCGTTGATGATGGGGCGCGGGTCGTCCAGCGTGGCCTCGACGACCGACACGACGTCGAGCGCGTACGTCGGTGCCTCGCGGTCGAGCAGGTCCAGCGCTGCGACCGCGAACGGCGACAGCGGCTGGTTGAGGGCGAAGTTGGCCTGCAGGTCGATCGTGAGCTGGAGCGTGCGGCCCTCCTCGTCGGGCGGGTCGATCCGCTCGACGACGCCGCCGGTCAGCAGCGCGTCGATAATGTCGTCGACCTGCGCGAGCATCCGGTCCTGCGCCTCCTCGGTCTCGCCGCTCTCGCGCAGCAGCCGCTCCAGCGAGGCGCGGGCGTCGCCGGGCCGCGAGATGACGTCGAGCACCATCGCGTGGCTGACCTTCATCCGTGACACGAGGGGCTCGGGGGTGCCGGTCGACAGCTTCTCGAACGTGCCCTGACCCCACGAGACGAAACCCTCGGCGGGCTTCTTGCGGTTGATGCGCTTGAGCTTCTTGGGGTCGTCCCCGGCCTTGCGGACGAGCCGGGCGTTCTCGATCTCGTGCTCGGGCGCCTCGACCACGACGTGGCCGATCGTGTCGTAGCCCGCGCGACCGGCCCGGCCGGCGATCTGCTGGAACTCGCGGACCTGCAGCTGGCGCTGGCGCGTGCCGTCGTACTTGGACAACCCGCTGAACAGCACGGTGCGGATCGGCACGTTGATGCCGACGCCGAGCGTGTCCGTGCCGCAGACGACCTTGAGCAGCCCCTGCTGGGTGAGGGTCTCGACGAGCCGGCGGTAGCGCGGCAGCATGCCGGCGTGGTGGACGCCGATGCCCATCCGGATCAGGCGGGACAGGGTCTTGCCGAACGCCGACGAGAACCGGAAGTCGCCCAGGGCCTCGGCGATGACGTCGCGCTCGGCACGCGTCGCGACCTTGATGCTGGTGAGGGCCTGCGCCCGCTCGAGCGCGGAGACCTGGGTGAAGTGCACGACGTACACCGGGGTCTGGCCGGTCTCGATGAGCTCCTCGAGCGTCTCCTGGACGGGGCTCGAGACGTACTCGCTCACGAGGGGCACGGGCCGCTCGGTCGAGCGGACGACGGTGGTCTCCCGCCCGGTCCGCCGGGTGAGATCCGCCTCGAGCTTCGTGGTGTCGCCGAGGGTGGCCGACATCAGCAGGAACTGTGCGTGCGGGAGCTCGATGAGCGGGACCTGCCACGCCCAGCCACGGTCGGGGTCGGCGTAGAAGTGGAACTCGTCCATCACGACCAGGCCGATGTCGGCCTCGGCGCCCTCGCGCAGGGCCATGTTGGCCAGGATCTCGGCGGTGGCCGCGATGATCGGGGCGTCGGCGTTGACGGCCGCGTCGCCGGTGACCATGCCGACGTTGTCGGCGCCGAAGATCTCGCACAGGTCGAAGAACTTCTCGCTCACCAGCGCCTTGATCGGGGCGGTGTAGACGCTGCACTCGCCACGCGCCAGCGCAGCTGCCATCGCGCCGGTCGCGACGAGGCTCTTGCCGGAGCCGGTCGGGGTCGCCAGCACGACGTTCGCGCCGGAGACGCACTCGAGGATCGCCTCGTCCTGGGCTGGGTACAGCGTCAGGCCGCGGTCGTCGACCCACTTGGTGATCGCCTCGTAGACGGCGTCCTCGTCGTCGGTCACGCCTTTCGGGAGCAGATCGATGAGGCGCATGGGTCCATTGTCCCCTGCGCCCCACGCGGCTGAGCGGTCAGTCGATGATCGCCCGGTTGTCGACCTCGGTGTCGTGGGCGGACGTCGCCACGTCTGCCAGCGCGACGCGCACCTTCTCCAGGGCCGTGGTCAGCCGCTCGACCCCGTCGCGCAGCTTCTGCTGGTACTGCGCGTGGGCGGCCCCGGACAGCGTCGCGTCGCTCCAAGCGGACGTCTCGGCGTCGACCTTGGCCAACGCGTCGGCGACCTGGCGGGCGATCTCGTCGTGGGCGCTGGTCAGGGCGGCACCGATGTCGGCCAGCGCGCCCTGCTCGACGACGAGCGACTTCTCGGCGGTCACTGGCCGGTCAGTCGTCCGGAGATGCGGCTGAACGCGTCCTGCGCGCGTCGGTCGGACTCGGCCGCGCTGACGTCGACCTGGACGAGCTTGGTTGCGTACTCGCCGAGGGTGGGCGACAGCTCCTTGGCCACGGTGAACCACGCGGTGAGCGCCTCGGCGAGACCGGCAGCGGACGCCCCCTTGAACCCGCCGGACCCCGCGGCCGACATGGAGAAGGCCGCCGCGATCGCCGCGGACGGCGTGAAGGCCGGCGCGGTCGACGCTCCCGCCAAGCGCAAGTGGTACGAGAAGATCGGTGCCGGGGTCGCGGGCTTGCTGCAGGGCGCCGGCGAGGCAGTCATGGATCTGCTGACGATGTCCCCGTTCAGCCTGGTCAACATGGTGGCCGACACCTTTCAGCTCTCGTCGGGTGACATGACCCCCGAGGAGTTGGCCGCCAAGTATCGCCTCTCGGTCGAGTCCGTCGGCGACATGCTCGACGCCCTCAAGGACGATCCGCTGGAGTTCGGCAAGCAGCTCGGCAAGGGACTGCTCGACTGGGACACCTGGGCCGACGACCCCGCTCGTGCGCTGGGCCACCTCGTGCCTGACGCCGTCGCGGCGGTCTTCACCGCGGGAGCCGGCACCGCCGTCACGCGGGGGGTCAAGGGCACCGCGGACGCCGCGGACGCCCTCAGTGACATGTCGAGGGGCACGCGCGCCCTCGATGACCTGAGCGATCTCAGCAAGGGTGACGGGCTGGGTGACCTGACGAAGACTGACGAGCTCGCAGGCCTGTCGAAAACGGATGACCTCGGCCGAGCGGACGACGGAGGTGGGAGCTCGCCGTCGCCTGAAGGTCTGAGCAACAAGGAGGCGGCGGACCTCTTCGACATCGACAACCCGACTCAGGACATGAGGGTCTGGCGCGTCTTCGGGGAGGCGCAGGACGACCTCGGCGGCCTCGAGCGCGGCTCTCGCCCGTTCGGCGCGTCGTGGACACCGAAGGATCCCTCAGTGTCCCCCGACTTCCGCTGGGATGCCGGCCTGCCCGACGAGAACCCGGGTCGATTCGTCATGGAGGGCATCCTCCGAAAGCCGGGACACGTCGACGAGGTGCGACCGGCCTTGCCGTTGGACGGCAACCCCGGTGGCTGGCCGGAGTACCTCATCCGGGACGCTCACGAGGCCGTCGAGATCCGATCCGTGTCGGGGCTCAACGGGGACTTCACGTATGGTCCGAGAGGCTGGTCTCCGTGACGACTGACCCGCTGGGCACGTTCTCTACGTCGCGGAAGGACATCCGATGACCACTCCCGATCCTCACCAGCCGGTGGTGGACCTGCGTGCGGCACTGCTCCGCCAGGACGCGGCGGCAGCCAGCGACTTGCTGCGCCGAGTGCCTCTGGCGGTGGCGGTGGCCGAGGGCCAGGCTCGCGTCGGCCTCGCCGACGGCAGACGCGTGCTCCCGGTGTTCCTGTCGCTCGAGTCGTGGAAGGCGTTTGGATCGACTGACGAGGTCCGGCCGCTGCCCGCGGCTGACTTCGCAGAAGTCGTCCGACTGCTTGCCGTCGACTCGATCCTGTTCGACCCGGCTCTCCCCACAGCGATCGAGATCCCCGTGGATGACGTCGTGGCGATGCTCCGTGGTGTCGTCCCCGGCACCGAGGGTGAGTCGCGGATCCTGGGCGACCTGCACGCCCAGGCAGACGTGGCCCTGCGAGACCGTGTCGCCGAGCAGATCTCCGACAGCCTGCCGTCGAAGCTGCTCGGGCGGATATGGGCCTTCTCGCGACTCGCTCCAGCTGGCTCGGTCCCGGTTGTCGCCCTCGCCGCCGGGATCGACGACGCGGATCTCCAACGCGTCGCCGCGGCTCTGCGGGCCTCGGACCTCCCACAAGAACTGGAAGCACTCATCCTCGACGAGAAGCAGACTCGGCTGGCCGACGAGAACTGGCACGACCTTCGGATCCAGCCTTCGCCGTGACCCAACCTTGGCCCTCCGGGCGTCTCACCTCGCTCGCGAGCCTGCGGTCGCTGCCGGGTCACACCGGCATGTCGTTCCGCGGCATCGACCCGGAGTCCGGTTCCAGCGATCCACCGACACGGGCCAGTGTGGGCCTCGTCCCCACGTCCCTCGACCTACGAATAGCCACGGAGAACTTCGCGACCGTTCGGTACTACGCGATCATCGGTAGCGGCGCCCGCAACACCGAAGAGGTCTCTCCTCACCCGCACGAACGTGAGCGCCTCTACCTGCCGCCGAGCAGGTTCGACGTGATCGGGGCCGTGGACCATGACCGAGCCTCCGCCGTGGTGGTCCAGCAGGTGGGTAGCCCGGCGTGGGAGCCGTGGGTGAAGATCCGATCACTCATCGAGCGCCACCTCGAGCTCGCGTGGAATCGCCCCGCAGTCGAGATCGCCTCGCCGGGCAGATTCGTCGGCGACCTGAGCGGGCGAGATCTGCCCTTGCTCCGCCCGTCATTCCTCCAGAACGGAGCCACCGTTCGGGTGGGAAGCCACGAGCACTACGGCTGGACAGAACAGACGTGGACCATCCAAGGACTACATCCCGGCCCGTACGCCGTCCACGAGTTCCTGCAGGTGAGCGCCGACGAGGGTTCCCGCCAGATGTTCCTGCGACGCCGCTTCGACGACCCGGACTGGACGACGACAGCCCCCGGCGAGACCCAGGTGGCGTCATGGCTCGGTCCCGCCCTCCCCGACGGAGAACCCTTTGAGCCAGCTCGTCGCAATCCCACGTCGTGGCTCTACGTCAAGGTCCGATCGTCGTGAAGGTCTGGAACGACGACGGTTACTGGGACATCACGCTGAAGGAGAAGCCATGACAGACGCACCGCCGCCGCGCGAGAGCCCGGAGGCGGCGGCTGCGCGCCTCCTCGGCGCCCTCGCGAAGCTGCCGAAGTACCGCGGGCTCAGCTTCCGCGGACTCGATTCGGCCGCCGCCCCCTACCGGGAGGGCGAAGTCGTGGTGAGCCCCGTCATCATCGCGACCACCATGGACCTGCGCCTCGCGACCCAGAACTTCGCGATCGATCGCGTCCTGGCGATCTTCGGCACCCTCGGGCGCTCGCTCGAGGCCCACTCCCAGCATCCCCAGGAGCGTGAGGTCGTCTATCTCCCGTCCACCGTCTACAAGGTCGGCGAGACCATGCATGTCGACGGCCTCGAGGTCGTCCTGGTCGAGCAGCTCGACCTCGACCGCGACCCGACCGAAGCACGCTGGACGACGATCGAGCAGGTCCGGGCACTCGTCGAGAAGCACGTGCCCCAGGCGCGGAGTCGCCCTGAGGTCGCGATCCCGTCGCCCGGCAAGTTCGTCGGAGCCCTGACATGAGCGCGGCGAGGCACGACCAGATGTGGACCATCGAAGAGCTGTTCCCCGGAACGCGGTCCGCGCGTGGAATTCACATCTCGGTCCGCCGCGGGCGAGAGTTCATCGAGCTGATCGAGGGCACCGACTACGTCAGGGTGCTGACCGACGCACACGACCTGCCCGAGTCGCTCGAGCGCGGCGACTCCCCCAAGGGGCGGTGGGTGCGGCTCGCGAAGGCAGATCTCGACCGACGCTTTGCCCGCAACGTCACCGCGATGTGGGACGGCCAACGGGTGGCGGTCACGGGCAGCACCGGCGAGCTGGCGCACATCGGCTTCAACGGGTCGTCCGAGTGGGCCGAAGAGCACGATCTGCACGGTTCGCAGTACGAGGGCTGGCTCGGCAGCGTGCCGGCGGCCGAGCTGAGCGACGTCCAGGTCGTGGAGAGGGAGCTGTCATGACGGGCACCGAGATGCTGAAGGTGCTCTGACCGGGTCAGGTGCAAGGAATCCTGCAGCACGGGGTCAGCAGCATCGCCGGACCGGTCGTCCGGGCGGCCGACCTGCGGTGGTCGACGTCCTGAGATTCCGCAAGCATCCGCTCATGCGGATGTCGAACCCTGACGACGCCGGCGCGGGTCACGTGCCGTCGTACGTCCACGGCTTCCTGCCCGGTGCCGGCGAGATCGTGCCGGTCTTCGACCTCGCCCGCACCCGGGTGCCCACCGGCACCGAGCTGTGGCGCCTGCGCGCCGAGGGCGAGCCGGGCCTGAAGCTCAT
This sequence comes from Aeromicrobium chenweiae, assembly GCF_003065605.1. Classification (GTDB taxonomy): domain Bacteria; phylum Actinomycetota; class Actinomycetes; order Propionibacteriales; family Nocardioidaceae; genus Aeromicrobium; species Aeromicrobium chenweiae. The sequence goes on from NZ_CP026952.1 coordinate 3,297,087, forward strand.
CTATGACGGGCCGGCGCACGGCTGGCGCAGGGCGCCCTCGTACTTCCCGCCGCTGCACATCGTCGGCCCCCGGGCGATGTGGCGGGGGCTCGACCTCCCCGCCGCGTTCACGCCGGACATCACCCATGTCGAGCTCGTGCACGTGGGAGACGCCGCCCCGGACGGTTTCGAGGCGGTGCGCCCGCAGGTCTCCCGCGTGGTCATCCCGGTCTCGGAGTGCGAGAGCATCTTCGAGGCCGTCCTCACCGCCAGCTGGCGCGGCCACGGTGCTCGCGTCCTGCAACGCGCTGGCGAGCACGCCCTGCTCGAGCTTGCGGGCCTGTCCCCCGACGTCGCCGAGTCCGTCGGGGCGACCGTCGTCGAGCCCGGCGTGCACGAGGCCGTCGTCCCCTACAGCGAGCTGACGGACGTCGACGGAGTGACGTACGAGCTGGACCCCCGGTCTGCGGGTCGGAACGCCGAGCACCCGTGACGACGGCCGACGGAGCACTCGACCTCGACGCGCTCGCGGCTCGCCTGCGGGCCAAGGGATACGGCGAGTTCGTCGACTTCTTCATCTCCAACCGCGCCGATGGCACGCTCACCTCGAGCGAGCTGATGTGCCTGTCATTCCGCGACGGCCGCTACCGCGTCTGGTACCGCGACATGGGCCAGGACAACGAGCTGTGCCTGACCGAGGACCCCCACGAGGCCGAGCGCGTCTTCGTCCACCACACCCGCAGGCTCGTCAAGGCCCGCTATCCCCGACGTCGGTGGCCGGAGGACGAACAGACCTGAACGCCGAGTGGCGCATTTCCGCTCGCGAGTGGCGCAGGACGGCGTTTTTGGACGGCGTGTCGCCGCCATCTTGCGCCACTCGCGGAATCGGGCGGGGCTACGTCGTGGGCGGGGCCCAGGCGGTCTGGATGATCTCCACGCCGCGGTCGCGCGTGATGAGCTGTGCGCGTCCGGCCTGCGCCGGCCGCGGCCGGGCGTTGCCGATCAGCGGCCCCTCGTCGGGGCTGCCCGAGAGCAGGATGCCGGGCTGGGCGAGCTCGCGCAGCGTCTGCAGCACGGGGTCGAACGACGCGCGGGACGCTCCTCCCGAGCGCCGGGCCACGACCATGTGCAGACCGACATCGCGGCCCTGCGCCAGGTACGGCACGAGCGGCGCCAGCGGTGAGGCGTTCTGCGGCGACACCAGGTCGTAGTCGTCGACCAGGACGTACGCGTCGGGTCCGCTCCACCACGATCGGCTGCGCAGCTGGTCGGGGGTCACGTCCGGGCCGGGCAGGCGGCTCTTGAGCACCTCGGCCAGGCCTCCGATCACGGCCTCGATCTGCGCGGCGCTCGACACGTACTCCATCTGGAACTCGTCGGGCAGCTCTCCGAGCATCGCGCGCCGGTAGTCCACGACGATGATCTGCGCCTGGGCCGGCGTGCGGCTGCGCATCACGTCTCGGGCGTACGCGCGCAGCAGGGAGCTCTTGCCCGACCGGCCGTCGCCGTAGACCAGCAGGTGCGGCTCGGCCTCCACGTCGAGGCCGACCGGTGCGAGGTCGCGCTCGTCGATGCCGAGGAGCACCCGCGGGTCGTCGGCCTGTCCGGCGAGCTCGCGCACCCGGTCGAGATCGATCCGGGACGGCAGCAGCCGCAGCTTGGGGCCGCCCTGTCCCGGCCAGGACGCCCTGACCCGGGCCACGAGGTCGTCGACCGCGGGGCCGACGGTCGCACCGTCCGCCTTGCCGTCGAGACGCGGCAGGGCCGACAGGAAGTGCAGCTTGGACGTCACGAGACCGCGACCGGGGCGCTCGGCGGGGACGAGCTGGGCGACCTTGCGGTCGATCTCGGAGTCGGTCGGGTCGCCGAGACGCAGCTCGAGCCGGGTGCCGAAGAGATCACGCATCGCGGCGCGGAAGTCGCCCCAGCGGGACGCGGCAGCGAGGACGTGGATGCCGTAGGTGAGGCCGCGCTGGGCCAGGGTCTGCATCTCCATCTCGAGGGAGTCGAAGTCCGCGCGGAGCGTGCTCCAGCCGTCGATCACGAGGTAGACGTCGCCGTACCCGTCGTCGACCGAGCCCTCGCGCCGGCGGGCGCGGTAGGTCTCGACCGAGTCGATGCCCTGCTGGCGCAGGTACGCCTCGCGGCGGTCGGCGATGCCGTTGACCTCGGCGAAGATGCGACGCACGACGTCCGGCTCCGCACGGGTGCCGACACCGGAGACGTGCGGCAGGTCGGTCATGGCCGAGAAGGTGCCACCGCCGAAGTCCAGGACGTAGATCTGGGAGTCCCGCGGGCTGGACGTGAGGGCGATGCTCGCGACGACGGTGCGCAGCACGGTGCTCTTGCCGCTGCGCGGACCACCCACGACCGCGAGGTGGCCGCCGGCGCCGGACAGGTCGACCGTCAGCACCTCACGACGCTGCTCGCGCGGACGGTCGAGCGTGCCGACCGGGACCCGGAGTCCCCCGTAGACGCTCCAGCGCGACGACAGCAGGCCGGCGTCGTCGGTCTCGGCCAGGTCGGGCATGAGGACGTCGAGCGTGTCGGGCACGTCGAGCGGGGGCAGCCAGACCTGGTGCGCCTGCGGGCCCTGCCCGACCATCGTGTCGACCGCGATGTCGAGGACGGTCGCGGTGCTCTCGGCGACGGGGGCCACCACGACCTCGGGCTCCTCCGGCTCGGCGTCGAGCGGCGCCAGCACGTGCGTGGTGGTGAACGGCAGGATGCTGCGCGCCTGGGCGCCCTCCTGCATCGCGGCGGCGGCCCGCCGGGGGGGCGGCCCGGAGACGTACGCAGCCTTGAACCGCGTCGTGCTCGACTGGTCCGCCTTGAGGTAGCCGAGACCAGGGACCGAGGGCAGCTCGTACGCGTCGGGCGAGCCGAGCACGGCACGGGACTCCGCGGCCGAGAACGTCCGCAGGCCGATCCGGTACGACAGGTGGCTCTCGAGGCCGCGGAGGCGTCCCTCCTCCAGCCGCTGCGAGGCGAGCAGCAGGTGCAGGCCCAGCGAGCGGCCGAGGCGGCCGATGGCGACGAACAGGTCGATGAAGTCGGGCTTGGCCGACAGCATCTCGGAGAACTCGTCGACGACGATGAACAGGCTGGGCAGCGGCTCGAGGTCCTCGCCTGCGGCGCGGGCCTTCTCGTAGTCGCGGACCGACGCGTAGTTGCCCGCCTTGCGCAGAAGCTCCTGCCGCCGCACCATCTCGCCGGACAGCGCGTCCTGCATGCGGTCGACCAGCGGCAGCTCGTCCTCGAGGTTGGTGATGACGGCCGACACGTGCGGCAGGTCGGACAGACCCGCGAACGTCGCGCCGCCCTTGAAGTCGACGAGGACCATGTTGAGGGTCTCGGACGAGTGGGTCAGCGCGAGCCCGAGGACGAGCGTTCGCAGCAGCTCGGACTTGCCCGATCCGGTCGCACCGATGACCAGGCCGTGCGGGCCCATGCCCTGCTGGGCCGACTCCTTGATGTCGAGGTAGACCGGGGCACCGGTGGCCCCGACGCCGATGGGCACCCGCAGCTGGTCGCGGGCGGGACGCTCGCGCCAGGCGTCCTGGACGTTGAGGTTGCGGACGTCGCCGAGGCCCAACAGGTCGGTGAGGTCGGGCGTCCCGGCCATGGCGTCGTCGCGCACCGGACCCTCGACCGCGCCGAGCGGGGCCAGCCGGCGGGCGAACGCCTCGGCGGACGGCAGGTCGAGGTGGTCGGCGGTCGCGCGGACGGGCTCCTCGTGCCGGCGCCAGGCCGTCACGGCGAGGTCGTCGCGACGGTCCTCGAACTCCAGCCGCAGCCGGGTCGGGTCCTCGAGCTCGCCCCAGCGCTCTGGGAGCTCGAGCACCGTGACGCCGTGGACGCCTTCCTCAGGCACGAGGTGGTTGCCCGGGGGCAGCGCCGCGCCGTCGACCACGAGCAGGACGTGCGGACCCTCGACGGGCTGCTCCGCACCGAACCGCGGACGATCGATCAGCTCGCGAGGAAGCATCGCGGCCAGGTCGTCGATCGATCCCGACACCATGCGGCTCGGTCCGACCGCGTCGCTCTCCCGGCCGCTCTGGGCCTGCGGCAGCCACTTGACCCAGTCCCAGTGCCGGGCCGCGTCGCCGTCCGTGAGCACCGCCACGACGAGCTGGTCGGGGGCGTGGAACGCCGCGGCCTCGCAGACCATCGAGCGGGCCAGCCCGCGCACGTACCCCTCGGGACCAATGAGCTCGATGCGACTGAACGCCCCCAGGTCGATCGCTGCCGGCAGGCTCGGCTGCGCCCGGTGCACCGCGAGCAGCCGGTGCAGCGCGGACGCGCACACGGGGTCGACCTGGTCGATCGGTGCCGTCTCCGGCGGGACCAGGTCGACGGCGAGCGGCTGCGTCGACGTCCCGTAGCGGACGTGCAGGCGGTGCGGATCCTCCGCGCCCCGCTCCCACACCCGGCTGCCCTCCTCGGCGAAGGTGGCCAGGACCGACGGCGACGGGTGCAGCCAGACCAGGCCCTCGCGCTGCGCCTCGGCCACGCTCCGTACGTTGCCCCGGACCGTCGAAAGGTACTGCAGGTACTCACGCCGGGCGCCCACCACCTTCGTCTTGCGCTGCTTGAGCTGGCGCTCGACGTTCACCGCGACGAATCCCAGCGTCGCCACCAGGAACATGCCGGCGGCGATGAACCCGCGCGCGCCGGCGCCGCTGGAGGCCACGAAGACGATCGAGCCCACGCTCGCGAGCATGGGCAGCGCCATCATCAGCGCGCCGCCGATGCCCTCGTGCGGCTGGAGCTCGGGAGGCGCCTGGAGCACGAGCTGCCCCTCGGGCACGGCCGGTCGCTCGATGCGCTCCCCGCGGCGCAGCGTGGTGGACACGTGGACCTCCGTCTGACGAAGAAGAAGGGGGCCACCCTGCAGCACCCCCGTTGCCCGGCCAATCCTAGGGGGAACCCGGGCCAGGAGGCACCACGAACGGCAGATGATCGCGACACGCTGTGACGACAAGGTCCCGTTCATCAGGCACCATGTACCCCAGGCGAAAAGGGGGGGCCATGACCGACAGCATCGTGCACGCGACCGTACGACTGACCGTCGTCGGCGACGGCGGCCGTGTCGACGTGGCCGTTCCGCTCTGGACCGAGATCGCGTCCCTCGCCGAGACGTACGTGGAACGCACCGGCTCCGGCCCGGTGACCCTGCACACCTCGTCCGGCCGCGGGTTCGCCCCGCGCAGCACGGTGCACGGCGAGGGACTGGCCCACGGCGACCTGCTCGTGGCCATCAGCGGCACGGGCCTGCCCGGTCGCCGGGTCAAGGACGGCTCCGACGATGACGACGTCCCCGCGCAGGTGGCGCCGCCCCGACCGTCGGGTCGCAGGGCGCTGATGGCGCCGATCGCGACCGGCGCCATCGGAGTCGTCGTGGCGGTCGCCGGCGCGCTCGAGGGCGGCACCGCCGCGGACGGCGCGACTGCAGCCCTCCTGGTGATCTCCCTGCTCGCGGTCCTGCTCGCCCGCCACACGGGACGCGTCGACCGCGCCTGGCTCGCGGTCGTCCCCCTGCTGGTCGCTGCCGGCGCGGGAACCCTGACCGTGACCACCCTCGACGATGGTGACGCCGGCGACGTCCTGCTCGTCGCGGCGGTCGCCGGGCTGGTCGCTGCGGCCACCGCGGCGGTCGTCCGTGCCGGATCGCCTCACGTCGCCGACGACTGGCTGCTGGCATGGATGTTCACCGGCTGCGTCCTGGCCGCCTCAGCAGCGGCCTGCCTGCTGATGGACTGGTCGACGACGACGTTCTGGGTCCTGGTCCTCACCCTCGCGACGGTGTCGACCCGGCTCGTCCCCTCCCGGGTCGTCGAGGTCCCCGACCACGTCCTGCTGGACTTCGCACGTCTCGCCGTCACCGCCTGGACCGCCCGGGAGCAGCCGCGCCGGTCGTTCCGCGGCGTCATCCGCCGCGACGACGTCGAGTCCGTCGCCCGCAAGGCACTGCGCCTGGTGGACGCCGCCAGCGTCTTCGGGGCCGTCGCCGTCGTCGCTGCGACCGTCGCGCTCCTGATGGGCGATCACGGCACGTCCCGCCGGATCGGCATCATCATGTTGTGCATCGGCGTGGGCGGGAGCTTCGCCCTCGGGGGCCGGACCCTGCGCATCAGGACCGCGCGGCGGGCCCAGCGAAGCGCCGGCACCATCGTCCTGGTGCTCGTCACGCTGTACGTCTTCAGCCTGCTCGACGACACGAGACGACCGATCTTCACCGCGGCGGCCGTGGGCCTGGGGCTGCTCCTGGTCGTGGTGGCCCGTGCTGCGGCCCGCGGCTGGTCCTCGGTCCGCTGGTCCCGCACCGCGGAGACGGCCGAGACGCTCGCCGGCGTCCTCGTGTACGGGGCGCTGCCGCTGGCGACCGGGCTGTTCACCTGGATGCGCGTTTTGACTTCTCCGTAAGGGGAAACAGGTGGTCACAAATAACCAGGAAAAACAGTTCATTCGTGTGGTCAATCAAGACTTGCTGTCATAGTCTGGCCGCACACATCGTCTCGGCGCGAGAGCGCAAGGGGGAACCTCATGACTGATCTCAGCCGCGAAGAAATGGCGCTGACCAAGGCTGCCGGCCTGGTCCGCGACGCGCACGGCGAGCTGACCACCGAGGTCGGCAACATGCCGACCCGTCTGCAGACCAAGGGCTCCTGGGAGGGCGGAGGCTCCGAGAGCTTCACCGGTCTCATCAACGCCTGGACCCGCGAGACCAACCACATCCTGAAGGCGCTCGAGGTCTTCGACGCCAACCTGACCGGCGCCGACAAGGCGTACACGACCACCGATCAGGCGCAGCAGGACAAGTACACGCAGATCGCCAACCGCATGACCACGCAGGGTTGAGAGAGGACTTCACCATGACCGGAAGCACAGGACGTCTTGCAGTCTCCTTCGGCGGACTCGGCAACCTCGCGGGCGAGGTCGCCGCGGGCGTGGCCAAGCTCGAGGCACGGCTCAACCAGCTCGACCAGGACCTGACCCCCCTCAAGGGCGACTGGACCGGTGAGGCTGCCGCCTCCTACCAGCAGGCCAAGGCCAAGTGGGACCAGGCGATCCAGGACCTCAAGCTGACGCTGTCCCAGTCGGGCCAGGCCGTCAACGACTCGGGTGACGACTACCGCCGTACCGAGACCCAGAACGCCTCGTCGTTCGGCGGCTGATCACGCATGGACCCTGACGCACGTCTTGGAACCGCCCCCGCCAACGGCGGGGGCGGTTCCGGCGCTGACATCGAGCTGACGATCGAGGACGTCGAGAAGATCGGCCACGACACCGCGGCGCTGACCGAGACCGCGGCGCTGGCGCGCACCCAGCTCGCCGATGCCGCGGCCGGTGGCGGATTCAGCTCGTACCCGTCCGCCGCGGCCCTCTACGACCAGCACCAGGCTGTCGTCGAGGTGTTCGACAAGACCCTCGCCGCGGTAACGACGGACATCGACGACTTCGGCCACACGATCGTGCAGGCCGCGCACAACCATGCCCAGACCGACGCCGACGTGCTGGCCACCTTGACCGTCATCGCCTCGAAGGTCAGCAACGAACCGCTGACACGTGCGCACAACCAGGCTCGCAACGAGGCCGGTCACCGGCTGAAGGAGCCGGACACCGACCTCGACACCGATCCGGAGATCGACACGTTCGACGGCGACAACCCCACCGTCAAGGAACCGTCCCTCGATGGCCTGCGTCCCGATGGCGATCCCGGCACCGGCGCTGCGGACGCCCCGCCCACGGGCGCGGACAGCGGCTTCGACGTCTCCGGAGGAAGCTCGAAGTGACGATCCGCGGCCGCTCGGGCGCCGTCGCCGTCGCCGTCGCCTTGACCATCCTCACCCTGCTCGCGCCCTCTGGAGCGTCGGCCAAGCCTCTGCAGCCATGGTGGTTCACCGGGCTCAGCGTCGCCTCGGCCCATGAGCAGTCGACCGGTAAGGGCGTGCGCATCGCCGTGATCGACGGCGCGCTCAACCGTGACGTCCCCGAGCTCAAGGGCGCCAAGGTCAAGCTGCGCTCCGCCTTGCGGTCGGACTCACTCAAGCTGGCCAAGGCACGGTCATACTCCAGCGCCTTCTACGCGAGCCACGGCACCGCGATGACCACGCTCTTGGTGGGCCAGGGCAAGGGCAACGCTCCCGGCGGGGCCGGTATCACCGGGATGGCACCGGACGCCGAGGTGTACTTCTACCAAAAGGACCCCGACCCGACCGACCAGCAGTCGGAATGGGCGGGACAGCTGTTCCGTGAGGCCGTCAAGGACAAGGTCGACATCATCAGCTACTCCTACACCGGCAGCCTCGACCTCGATGAGGACATCAAGAAGGCCCAGGACGCCGGCATCGTCGTGGTCGCCGGAGCCGGCAACCCGAACGGGCCTGTGGGCGAGCCGGCCAACCTTCCCGGAGTCGTGGCCGTCGGTGTGCTGGACAAGAAGATCCGACCCTGGAAGAAGCAGCCCGAGGGCAACATCACGATCGTCGCTCCCGGCGTCGACATCGCCTCTGGTGCCATGAAGGGCACCGCCACCGACGCGCGGTGGGTCTCCGGCATCGAGCGCACCGGCACCTCGGACGCCACGCCGCTGGTCGCGGGCGCCCTGGCCCTGGTGAAGTCCAAGTACCCCCACGCCACCGGCAACCAGCTCATCCAGCAGCTCATCCACAGTGTCGGTGGCCGCGACTTCGGCTACACCCAGGAGGGCGGATTCGGCGTCATCAGCCTCGAGGAGCTGCTGGCCCGCGACCCCGCCGGCTGGCCCGACGAGAACCCGCTCCTCAAGGGACCCAACTCCGCCTTCAGCACCTACCCGCAGTCGGTGTGGAAGGACCCCAGCGCGCCGACCCCGACGCCGACACCTGCCGGCAGCGCCGACCAGGCCGCCGCCGACCAGTCGACCAACGCCGCAGCGCAGGACGAGCCCTCGTCCGCACTGCCCTGGATCATCGGTGCCGCCGCGCTCGTCGTGCTGCTGATCGTCGCCGCGGCCGTCGTCCGTCGTCGGCGCACCGCATCGCCCGCACTCACCGGAACGACAGGGGGAACGTCTGATGGGACCCAATGAGGCGAAGCTGCAGGAGATCGCCCTGACCGCAGCGGACAATGCCAGCAGCAAGAAGACTGCGTGGAAGAGCTCGTACGCGAAGGTTGACGAGATGATCGCCGAGCTGCGCGCACAGCGTTCCCGCACCCGCAACGCCTGGCAGGGAGCCGATGCCGACGCGGCATCGGCGGCCTTCGACAAGAAGCTCGAGAAGCTCGAGGAGTACCGCGAGCAGATGGAGAAGGCCTCCCTCGCCATGGAGGAGGCCCGGAATGGTCTGACGCTCGCGAAGAAGAACTTCGGCGAGCTTCCCCACCCGGGCAGCCCCCCGGGTTCGGCACCCGCTCCGCTGGACGCCGGCGCTGACGATGCGGCGGCGAAAGCACACAAGGCCGATGTCAAGGCGCATGACGCGGCCGTCTCGGCCCATGACGCTGCGCTCAAGGAGCGCGAGCGCAAGGCCGGCGAAGCGCTCGACGCGTTCGACGCGTCGATGAAGGTCGCGCAGGCTCTGCTCAGCAAGGCAGCTCCACTCGGCGAGAAGCCGGTGGACGACGAGACGCCCAATCCCACCCGTGGGGGGTCTGGATCCGGCGGGTCCGGAGGCTCCGGCAATCCCGTGGTCGGCGGAAGCACCGCGGTGGCCTCGATGCTGTCGGCCAGTGGCCGCAGCGGCAACAGCTCGTGGGCCATCGGCGCCATCCAGCAACCAGGAGCGCCTCTGACCCCCGGCGGCGGCGTCGCCGGCGAGCCCGGCGCCGGTGGTGTCGGCTCAGGCGGGGCCAGCGGCTCCGGGGGCTCATCCGGTGAGGGCGGCGGTCTCCCCGGCGGCGCTGCCGGCAGCGCAGGAACGATCGGGGGCGGAGGCGCGGGCGCCGCGGCGAGCGCGGCCGGGGCCCTCGGCGCAGGCCGTGGCCTGCTCAACCGCTTGACCGGCGGCGCCAGCGCGAGCGGTGGCGCGTCTGCGGCGCCCGGTCGCACGGCCGGCATGCAGAAGGGCTCGACGTTGGGCGCTCGCAGCGCGGGCCAGGCCAGCGCGCAGTCCGGCGGCGCCCAGTCCTCCGCAGGACGCCCCGGCGGCGCCCAGTCCTCCGCAGGACGCCCCGGCGGCGCCCAGTCCTCCGCAGGCCGTCCCGGCGGGGCGCAGTCCGGCGCCCGTGGGACGGGCTCGGGATCGCGCGGCGCGGCGGGCTCCCGCGGTGCCGGCGCAGGGGCCGGACGTTCCGGCCAGAGGCCGGGCGACAAGGACGACCAGCTCGTCGACCACATGGCGTTCGACGACGACCAGTGGCTCGACGACGACGAGACCACCCCAGGAGTCATCACATGAGCACCAGCACCGCCGTCCACTCGTTGGGCGGACTGGTCCGGGTGACGATCACGGCGGGCGACCGGCGCAGCGATCTCGCCCTCCCGTCGGCCGTCACGGTCGCCGAGCTGCTGCCCGAGCTCGCCCGGTCCATGGGTGTGCTGGAGCCGGGCTCGGCCCACACAGGCTTCCGCCTGCTCGCGGCCGACGGCTCCGAGCTCTCGACCTCGGCCGGCCTCGCGTTCCAGAACGTGTACGACGGCGCCGTCCTGACCCTCGCTCCCGGCGTCGACGAGACCCCCCGCGTGTACGACGACGTCGTCGAGGCGATGTCCGACGTGATCGAGGAGACCACCCGACCGTGGGAGCCGAGCGCAGCTCGCAACACGGCTCTCGTCGCGTCGGGGTCGCTGCTGGCGCTCGGCGCCCTCTCGATCGGCGTCGAGCGGACGAGCATCCTGGCCGGAGCCCTGGCGGGCGTCATCGCCCTGGTGCTCCTCACCGCGTCGATCGTGGTGTCACGCCTCGAGCACGAGAACGAGATCGCGCTGATGCTCGGCTGGTCGGCCGTCGTCTACGCGGCCGTCGCAGCGTTCACCGCGGTGTCCTCCGACGACGTCCTCGGTGCACCGCTGGCGTCGGCGGGTGGCGCGGGCGCCGTGGCCGCGCTGCTGGCGATGACCGGCCTGGAGAGCCGCCGGCTGCTCCTGCTGCCCGGCGTCATCCTCGGCGTCATCACCGCGGCGGCCAGCGGCCTCGTGATCACCACCGATCTCGACCCCGCGAAGATCTACCTCGTGGCGCTCGCCCTGGTCGTGATCGCCTCGGGCATCCAGCCCGCCCTGGCCCTCACCTCGGCCGGTGCATCGTCGCCCCAGCCCGAGGACCCCGCACTCCTGCCCGACGACCCGGACGAGGTCAGCATCGAGAAGGTCCGCACAGGAGCCCGCGTCGGCCACGACGTCCTCCTGGCGACCACCGTCACGAGCGGCCTCCTGCTGGTCGCCGTGGCTCCCCTCGCCGTGACGCTCGGGGTGACCGGCATGCTGACCACGGTGGCGGCAGCCGTGGCGCTGCTCGTCCGGACCCGTCAGTTCCGGTCGGGTACCGAGGTCGGTGCCGGGCTGCTGACAGCAGCGGCGGGCCTGCTGTCGGTCGCCGTCAGCGTGCTCGTGCTGCAGCCCGACTGGCGTCCCGGCCTGATCGTCGTCCTGACCGTCGTCGCCGCGGGCACCCTCGTCTCGACCCTCGTCACCTCCACCCGTACCGTCTCGCGAGGACGGGCCGCCGAGCTCCTCGAGCTCGTCGCCCTCGTCGCGATGGTCCCCCTGCTCGTCATCGCCATCGGAATCGTCTCGGCCGTCCGGTCCTGACCCAAGGAGAATCATGAACACCGCTCGCAAGATCGCCGCCTCGGGCACCATCGGCCTCGGACTCGCCATGGTCTCGTTCGCGCTCCCCGGCATCGCGAACGCCGCCGACTCCGACATCGCAGCGGTCGAGGCCGCCGGGGAGGTGCCCGCCCAGGCCCAGGCTTCCGGGCTCCCCATCCCCTCCGCCGCACTGGACGACGACGATGACGAGACGACGCCGACGCCGACCCCGTCGCCGACGCTGCCCACGATGACGATCCCGACCCCCAGCCCCACGACCCCGACGCCGACGCCCGGGGACCCGACCGCGGCGCCGACGACTCCCTCGCCGACGTCCCCGACGCGCCCCCCCACCCCGGGTGACGGCGTCGATCCCGGCACCCCCGGCACCGTGGAAGAGGACGACGACAGCACGCCGGGCGACGACACGGGTGAGAGCGACCCCGGATCGGGTGACTCCGGGTCGCAGAGCGGCGACCTGGGCTCCAACATCGACCCGGTCCTCGGCACCGGCGTCGCCCCGCAGGGCCTCCAGCGGGACGCGACCCCGCCGACCGACAGCCCGCAGGCCAAGCTGCCCGCTGCCGGATCCCCCGGACAGCTGCCCGTCCTGGTCCTCGGACTGGGCCTGATCGTGGTCGGCGGGGTGCTGGTCAAGCGCCCGTACGCCGCACGCCACCGCGTCTGACGCATGGCGAGCAAGCGTGACCTGGTCGAGGCACACGACTTCAACCGTCGACGGCTGGTCACGGCCTTCCTGAGCGGAGCGCCGGGCGGACGGGAGGTCGAACCCGTCCGCTACGGTCGCACGATCATCGGTGGCCTGGTCCTGGCCGGCATCCTCGTGGCCGGTGCCGCCGTCACCGGCGTCCTCAAGCCGACCGTGAGCGACGACTGGCGCGACAACGGCCTGGTCATCGGCAAGGAGAGCGGCTCCCGCTTCCTCATGTACGACGACGAGCTGTACCCCGTGGCGAACATCGCCTCGGCGCGCCTCGCGATCAAGGGCAAGCTGAAGATCAGCTACGTCCCCGACGACATCCTCGTCAAGGAGCCCAAGCGCAACGCGATCGGCATCCTCAACGCCCCCGACTACATCCCGCCCGCCAACCGGCTCGTGCAGGAGGGCTGGACCGCGTGCACCAACGCGGACGGCGGCCTGCGCACCGTCGTGGACACGTCCCCCGGCGCGAAGCGCTCATCCGGGTCGGCCCTGGTCGTGCGGTCCCGCGACGACGCCAAGTACTGGATCGTGACCGGCACCCACCGCTACCCCGTTCCGCCCGACGGGGAGACCGGTCGAGCGATCCTGCGCGCGCTGGGTCTCGACCGCACCACGGCGTTCCCGGCACCCAACAGCTGGCTCGAGCTGATCCCCGTCGGCAGCCCGATCGCGGCGTTCTCCGTGCCGGACATTGGCCAGCCGGTCGACCAGGGGGTCGAGGGGCTCCAGACGATCGGCACGCCGGTCGACGTCGGCGGCAGCAAGTACGTCCTGGCGAAGGGTGGCCTGGTCCCCCTGAGCGAGTTCGCGTACGAGGTCTATCTCGTCAGCCCGAACGGGCACCCCGAGCCGCAGACCCTCGATCCGGCCGATCTCGGCCGGCTCAAGACACTGAGCGAGGACCGGCCCTACCCGGCGGACTGGCCCGGATCCGTCCCGTCCCCCTACACCGACACGACCCCGTGCCTCCTCCTCGAGCGCGGTGAGGATCCGCAGGCCACCAGCCGTGCCCACCTCGCCGCCGCGACGGACCAGTCGGTCGCGCCCAGCGGCTCGACCGTCACGAGCGACGTCCAGCAGGGCCGCGGAGCGCTGGTCTATGGCACGACACGTGCCACGGGTGGCCCGATCGACACGGCGTTCCTCATCGACTCGCTCGCGACGCGCTACGCGATCGGGCCCAAGAACTCCGTGCAGGACGCCCAGAGCCGCCTCGGCTACGCCGGCGTAGCACCGGTGCCGGTCCCCCGCTCCTGGACCGAGCTGTTCCGGGACGGCCCCGCCCTCGACGTCGACCGGGCCGGGGCGCCGGTGGCGGACGCCCGGCCCGCCGCAGCGCCGGTCGGATGAGACGCGTCCTGCCCGCGGCACTCCTCGTGCTGGCCGGTTCCGTCACGCTTCCCGCCGTCGCGGCCACCCCCGCGACGGCGGATGCGGCGGACGGCAAGTGCACCGTCGGCAAGACCAGCTGGATCAGTGACGCTGCCGCCAACGCCAATCTCGCGGAGACCGGCTTCGCCGATGCCTGGCGATTCGCCACCGGTCAGGGCGTCACGGTCGCGGTGGTCGACTCCGGCGTCAACGCCAAGAACCCGCACTTCGACGGGGTGATGGTGGGCCAGAAGTCGTTCGTGGGCGGTTCCGGCCTCGAGGACCAGCAGGGGCACGGCACCGCGGTGGCCGGGATCATCCGCGCCCGCCGCCTCCCGCAGAAGTCCGTGCTGATCGGCGCCGCCCCGAACGCATCGCTGCTGTCGGTACGGGTGAACGTCCTCAACAACGAGGTCAAGACCGCGAACGTGGCCAAGGGCATCCGCTGGGCGGCTGAGCAGAAGGGTGTGGACGTCATCAACGTCTCGATCAGCACCGGACCGAGCGATCCCCAGCTCGAGGCGCTGAGGTCCGCGGTCGCCTTCGCGGTGAGCCGGGACATCGTCGTCGTGGCGGCCGCGGGCAACAAGCCCAGTGGCATCGACGGTCCGTACACGCAGGTCCAGTACCCGGCCGGGTTCCCGGGCGTGCTGGGCGTCGCTGCGGCCGGGCCCGGCGGCGGGGTCGACAACTGGTCGATCCATGGCAGGCACGTCGACGTGTCGGCGCCGGGAGCGAACGTCCCGACGACGTACCACGGCAACGGCGACTGCCTGGTGGGCCTGGACCACCCGTACACCAGCTACTCGACGCCGTACGTGAGCGCACTGGCCGCGCTGCTGCGCGAACGGTTCCCGCGGGACTCCGCCGCCCAGATCATCAACCGGATCACGTCCACCGCGGATCGTCCGCGCCTGACCGAGCGGGACGACCGCGAGGGATGGGGCCGCATCCAGCCGATCGCCGCCCTCACCGGCACCAGCTCGGCGCCCCCCACCAAGCGGACGTCGGCGGTGCCGGTGACCACCGACGCCGGCATCACGCCGGGCGCTGCCGAGACCGACCCGATGGAGGGCCCCCGCACCCGGCTGCTCTGGTGGGCGCTCGGCGCGACCGCCCTGCTGTCGGTCGGGCTGGTCGCTCGGCCGTTGAGCGCTCGCCGACGGCGTCAGGACGGTCCGCGACGTTTCTAAGCATCCGCTTAGTCCTGCGGTAGGGTCGCGACCATGAAGGCGATCCAGATCACCACGCTCGACGGGCCGGCGGCGGTCGAGCTCCTCGATGTCCCCGACCCCGTGCCGGCGGACGGCCAGGTCCTCATCCGCGTCCGCGCGGCGGGCGTTGCGTTTCCCGAGGTCCTGCAGAGCCGCGGTCTCTACCAGATGAAGCCCGACCTGCCGTTCACCCCCGGGGCCGAGATCGCCGGCGACGTCATCAGCGCGCCGGAGGGCTCCGGCCTCGTCCCGGGCGACCGCGTCGCCGCCCTGTGCCTCCTCGGGGGGTTCGCCGAGCAGGCGGTGGCGCCCGCGTCGGAGACCTTCAAGCTGCCCGACTCCGTCTCGTACGAGCAGGGCGCCTCGTTCATCTTCAACTACGGCACGGCGTACTTCGCACTCATCGAGCGCGGTCACCTGCAGCCGGGCGAGTCCGTCCTGGTGCACGGCGCCGCCGGGGGCATCGGCACGGCAGCGATCCAGGTCGCCAAGGCGTTCGGCGCGGGCCGGGTCGTGGCCGTGACGTCCACCCCCGAGAAGGGAGCGATCGCCCTCGAGGCCGGGGCGGACGAGTTCGTCCTGGCGGACGGCTTCAAGGACGCCACCGTCGCGCGCGGGAAGGTCGACCTCGTCGTCGACCCGGTGGGCGGCGACCGATTCACCGACTCCTTGCGGTGCCTCGCCGAGAACGGCCGCCTGCTGGTCATCGGCTTCACCGCCGGCGACATCCCCACCGTCAAGGTCAACCGGCTGCTGCTCAACAACGTCTCCGTGGTGGGAGTCGGCTGGGGCGCATCCGTGCTGGCTCGTCCCGGCGCGATCGCCGCGGAGTGGGACGCGATGGAGCCCCACCTCACGAGCGGTGCGCTCGCCCCGGTCGTCGGTCCGACGTTCCCGCTCGCGGACGCGAGCCAGGCACTGCTCACGCTCGAGGAGCGCCGGGCGACCGGCAAGGTCCTGCTGTCGATCTGACCGCCCTCGCCATCCCGGCCGGGGGCGGCGGACGGACGATGAGGGTTCTCGTCACCTCTGGCTACCGCGAACCCTCATCCTCTGTCCCCCGGAGGGGTCAGCGCTCGCTGTCGAGCATCGCCATCTGGTCGGCGGCGTACCGGGCGCCCGCCACGTCGTCGACCGGCATCGCGGCCTCGATCGCGCCCAGCTGCTCGGGCGTGAGCGCGATGCCGGCGGCACCGAGGGACTCGGTGAGACGTTCGCGGGTCCTGGCGCCGACCAGCGGGACGATGTCGTCGCCGCGCGACCCGACCCACGCGATCGCCGCCTGCGCGACCGTCAGGCCGCTGTCGGCCGCGACGCCGCGCAGCGCGTCGACGAGCGCGAGGTTGCGGTCCAGGTTCTCACCCTGGAAGCGGGGCGAGTGCGAGCGGAAGTCGTTGGCCTGGACGTTGTCCCGGGAGTAGTGGCCGCTGATCAGCCCACGTGACAGCACGCCGTACGCCGTGACACCGATGCCCAGCTCGCGGCAGGTGTCGAGGATGTCGCCCTCGACGCCCCGCGAGACCAGGGAGTACTCGATCTGCAGGTCGCTGATGGGGTGGACCGCGTGGGCGCGGCGGATCGTCTCGGCGCCGACCTCCGACAGGCCGATGTGGCGGACGAAGCCGGCCTCGACCATCTCGGCGATCGCGCCGACCGTCTCCTCGATGGGGACGGACGGGTCGAGGCGGGCGGGCCGGTAGATGTCGACGTGGTCGGTGCCGAGCCGCTCGAGCGAGTACGCGAGGAACGTCTTGACCGCCGCCGGGCGGGCGTCGGAGCCGTACCAGCCGCCGTCAGGGCCCCGGAGGGCGCCGAACTTCACGCTGATGTCGACGCTGTCGCGGTCGACACCCTGGAGGGCGTCGCGCAGCAGCAGCTCGTTGTGCCCCATTCCGTAGAAGTCGCCCGTGTCGAGCAGCCGGATGCCGGCGTCGACCGCCGCACGGATCGTGGCGATGCTCTCGTCGCGGTCGGCCGGTCCGTAGAGGGCGGACATCCCCATGAGGCCGAGGCCCATCGCGGGTGTCGTGCCGAGGGTGCCGAGTGTCTTGGTGGTGAGTGTGTGTGATGTCGATGTCATGGCTCCACCGTGCGCCGCATCCGCGGGCCGGCAAAGAGGAGCGCTCAACCACGGACTGGCGATCCCTGTTTACGCCCGTGGTCCCGGGTCATGATGGACGCATGGAACGCGATGCACTGGCTGATTTCCTGGTCCGCCGCCGAGACGCCCTGCAACCCGCCGACGTCGGCCTCACGGCAGGACCCCGGCGTCGCGCTCCGGGACTGCGGCGCGAGGAGGTCGCGCAGCTGACCGGCATGTCTGTCGACTACTACGCCCGTCTCGAGCAGGGCCGCAGCCCCCAGCCGTCGACCCAGATGCTGCGCGCCCTGGCCCGGACGCTGCGCCTCAGCCGGGACGAGAGCGACCACCTGCACCGTCTGGCCGGGCACCCCGCCCCCGAGCGGGTCGGCGTCTCGTCGCACGTCCGCCCCGTGCTGCTGCACGTGCTCGACCAGCTGGAGGACTGCGTGGCGTTCGTGTGCTCCGACACCGACGTGGTGCTCGCGCAGAACCGTCTGTCGCTGCTGCTGCAGGGGGAGCACCGCGGCCGGGAAGGGGTCGAGGCCAGCTCGACGTACCAGTGGTTCACCCAGCCGGGGGCCCAGGACCAGATCCTCGCCGAGGACCGCGCGATGCACAGCAGGGTGCGGGTCGCCGACCTGCGCGCCACCTGGTCGCGGCGCCACCAGGACCCTGACATCACCGAGCTGGTCGACGCGTTGCTGGCCCAGAGCCCGGAGTTCGCCGAGATCTGGGCCCGCCACGAGGTCGGCGTCAAGCACCTGACCACGAAACGTTTCAACCACCCACAGGTGGGGGTCCTCCAGCTCGACTGCGAGACCATGGCGACGAGCGAGGACGGGCAGCGGCTCGTGATCCTCGGCGCCGCGCCGGGCACCGAGGCGCACGGCAAGCTGCGCCTGCTGGCCGTCCTCGGCGAGCAGAGCGTCGACGCGTAGTCTCGGGTGCGTGGCACCCTCGACGAGCACCCCGTTCACCGGATTCCCCGAGGCGGCGCTGGACTTCTACGACGACCTCGAGATGGACAACACCAAGACCTTCTGGGAGGCCCACAAGGACGTCTACGCGACGGCCGTCGCGGCGCCGATGAAGGCGCTGGCCGCCGCGCTGGCGGACGAGTTCGGGGACGCCAAGATCTACCGGCCCTACCGGGACGTCCGGTTCGCGAAGGACAAGACGCCGTACAAGACCCACCAGGGCGCGTTCGTCGCCAAGGGCCCGTCGACCGGCTACTACGTGCAGGTGGGCGCCCCCGGCGTGCGCGTCGGGTCAGGCTTCTACGAGGCGTCACCCGCGCGGCTGGCCAGCATCCGCGAGGCGATCGTCCACCAGCGTCACGGCAAGGAGCTCGAGGACGTCCTCGCCGCGCTGGGGTCCGCCGGCTGGGAGATCGGCGGCGATCGGCTGAAGACGGCACCGCGCGGGTACGACGTCGACCACCCCCGCATCCACCTGCTGCGGCACCGGTCGCTCAACGTCGGGAAGTCGTACGGCTTCGAGCCGGTGATCCACACCTCAGAGCTGCTGGACCGGGTGCGTGCCGACTGGCATGAGGTCACGCCGCTCGTGGAGTGGGTCCTGACCCACGCCCGGGCCTGACCGCAGTCAGATCGTCAGGCCCTTGAGCGCCTCGTCGGGGTAGCGCTCGCCCGCCGCGACACCCACGGGCGCTGCCGCGTCCAGCGCCGCGAGGTCGTCAGCCGTGAGCTCGACGTCCGCTGCGGCGACGTTCTCCTCGAGGTACGTGCGCCGCTTCGTGCCCGGGATCGCGACGACCCCGTCCTGGTGGAGCACCCACGCGAGGGCAAGCTGTCCGGGTGTGACGCCCTTCTGCTCGGCCAGGGCCCGCACCTTGTCGACGACGGACAGGTTCGCGGCGAGGTTCTCGTCGCTGAAGCGCGGGCTCGCACGGCGGAAGTCGTCCGCATCGAGATCCTCGGTCGACGCGATCCGACCGGTCAGCACACCCCGGCCGAGCGGTGAGTAGGCGACGAACTCGATGCCCAGCTCGCGCGTCGTGTCCAGGACGCCGTTCACCTCGGGCGAGCGCTCGAACAGCGAGTACTCGGTCTGCACCGCGGTCAACGGATGCGTCGCGTGCGCCCGACGGATCGTCTCCGGGGACGCCTCGGAGATGCCGAGGTAGCGAACCTTGCCCTCGGCGACGAACTCGCCCATCGCCCCGAACGTCTCCTCGATCGGCGTGCTGGGGTCGACGCGGTGGATGTAGTACAGGTCGATGGTCTCGCGGCCCAGGTTGCGCAGGGAGCGCTCGAGGGCCTTACGCAGGTACGCCGGCGAGCCGTTCGGCCCGCCGCGCGAACCGTCGTCGCCGATCTCGACGCCGGTCTTGGTGGCCAGCGCGTACTCGTCGCTCCGGTCACCGATCGTGCGGCCGATCAGCTGTTCGTTGAGGAACGGGCCGTACATCTCGGCGGTGTCGATGAGGCTGACGCCGAGGTCGAGCGCGCGACGGAGCGTCGCGGCCGACTCCTCGTCGTCCCGTCCGCTGTAGAACGCGGACATCCCCATCGCGCCCAGTCCCTCGATGCTCGCCTCGAGGCCTTGACTGCCCCATGCGGTCGTCTTCATCTGCCCACTCACGTCCCCTCGGTCACGGCTGCGGTGTAGTAGTCGATCTTGTGGTTGATGGCCGTCAGGTGCGTCTGCACCTCGTCGAGCTGCTCGAGGACGTGCACCCGGTGGGCCTGGAGGATCGCCAGGCGGTCGGCCTCGCTGCCCTCGACCCGGTAGAGCTCGACGAATCTCTTGATGTCGCGGATGGGCATGCCGGTCCGGCGCAGCATCACGAGCGTCCCGAGCCACCGGACGTTCTCCTCGGTGTACCGCCGCTGGCCGGACGCTGACCGGCCGGGACGGTGGAGGGTCAGCCCCTCCTTCTCGTAGTAGCGGAGGGTGTCGACGCTGAGTCCGCTGGCCTGCGCGGCCGCGCTGATCGTGAGCCCCTCCGCAGGAACTTCGGTGACGGTCATGACCCCAGCATGACCCTTGGAGCGCGCTCCAGGTCAAGAGTCGCGCGGCTGTGACGTATCGGCCAGGACCGGTCCGGGTATCAGTCCGGCGCGCACCGCTCGTGCGTCGTGCACGGGAGGGAGACGTCGATGCAGGTGGCGGTCGTGGTGCCGGTCTTCGACCAGGAGGCGTGGCTGCCGGCAGCGCTGCAGAGCCTGCAGCGCCAGAGCTTCACCGACTGGGAGTGCGTGGTCGTCGCGGACGGCTCCCCCGGCGACACCGCCACAGCCGCGGCGGCAGCCCTGGAAGACCCGCGCGTGACGATCGTCGAGGACCCGGTCAACCGCGGGCTGGGCGCGGCTCTCAACCGCGGGCTCGACCTCACGTCCGCGCCACTGGTGACCTATCTGCCCGCCGACGACGTGATGCACACCGAGCACCTGTCGTCGCTCGTCGCCGCCCTGGAGGGCGACCCGGCGGCACCTCTGGCGGTGACGGGGCTCCGGCACGACACGGACCGCCTGTCCGTCGGCCGCATCGCGGACGAGCCCCTCCAGCTGGTCCAGGTCATGCACCGCCGCACGCCGGATCGCTGGATCGAGCGCGACGAGCTGACCACCGACGACCTCGACCGCATGCTGTGGGACCGGCTGCTGGCAGCCGGCTCGCCCACCTCGACCGGCCGGGTCACCGCCACCTGGACGTCCCACCCCGACCAGCGGCATCGGCGCATGCGTGAGCCCTGGGGCGGCATCAACCCCTACCGGTCGCGCTACTCCGTGCCGGGGCCCCTGCGGTTCCACAGCACCGTCGGCCACCTGCACGACGAGGTCGAGCACTACCGCAGGTTCCGGGACCGGCCACGGGTCCCCCGAGCCGCCGACGGCCTGCGCATCCTCCTGGTCGGCGAGCTGGCCCACAATCCTGACCGTGTGCTCACGTTGGCCGAGCGAGGTCACGAGCTGTACGGGTTGTGGACCGACGGCCCGCACTGGTTCAACACCGTCGGTCCGGTCCCGTTCGGGCACGTGACGGAGGTGCCCCGCGACGGGTGGCAGGACGCCGTCCGCGACCTGGCGCCGGACGTGATCTACGGGCTGCTCAACTGGCAGGCCGTCCCCTTCGTGCACTCGGTCCTGACCGCCGACCTCGGGATCCCGTTCGTGTGGCACTTCAAGGAAGGACCGTGGTTCAGCCGTCAGCACGGGCACTGGCCGATGCTGGTGGACCTGCACACGCGCAGCGACGGCGTGATCTACTCCAGCCCGGAGCTGAGGGACTGGTTCCACGCCACCGTCCCGGCCAGCACGGCCGTCCCCAGCCGGGTCGTCGACGGCGACCTGCCCAAGGCCGAGTGGCTCCTGGGGGAGCAGTCGCCACGGATCTCCGAGCGGGACGGCCAGCTGCACACCGTGATCGCGGGACGACCCATGGGCCCGCCGCCCGAGGTCGTCGAGGTGCTCGCCCGTCACGACGTGCACCTGCACGTGTACAGCGAGAAGGGCCACGCCCAGATGCGGGACTGGGTGAGCGACGTGCGTCGCGTGGCGCCGCACCACCTGCACCTGCACCCGCAGGTCGACCAGGAGGACTGGGTCAGCGAGTTCTCCCAGTACGACGCGGGCTGGCTCCACGACGTACGGAGCACCAACGGCGGGGACCTCCACGCCGCCACGTGGGGCGACCTGAACTACCCGGCGCGGATCGGCACGTACGCCGCGGCGGGCATCCCGATGATCCAGCGCGACAGCGCCGGGTCGGTCGTCGCGAGCGAGCGGCTGATCCGTGAGCTGGACCTCGGGTTCACGTGGCGGGAGCCGGCCGACCTCCTGAGGTCACTGAGGGACGGCGACCGGCTCGACCAGCTCCGCAAGAGCGTGTGGTCACAACGCGATCAGTTCACCTTCGACGCCTACGCCGAGCAGATCGTGAGCTTCCTGCGCACACGCCGGCCCTCCTGAGGCGGCCGGGCGGTCAGCCCTCGGCCTGGAGCCGCAACCCGGCCAGGAGCAGGTCGAGGCCGGCCCGGAACTGCGCGGTGTCGTCGTGGTGGGCGAACTCCTCGACGATGTGGTGGACGAACGGGTAGGCCTCGGGATCCAGTGCCCGCCACTGGTCGGCCCAGTGGCCGAGGTACTCCTCCCGGGTGAGCTCCCCCTCGGCGACCTCCCGCGGCGGCTCCTGCCCCATGTCGGCGGCCGTCCCGACGACGTACCCGATGACCGCGGAGACCGCGTCGAACCGCTGACGCGTCGTCAGGTCCAGACGCAGTATCTGCTGGCCCAGGCGCTCGTAGAGCCGCATCATGTGGGGCTGGATGCCGCTGTCGCGCATGAAGTACGCACCCAGCCAGGGACGGACCGCGATCGCGTCGAACATCCTGACTGCGATCGTCCGGAGGTCGGCGATCGGGTCGTCGCCCTCGCCGACGTCCTCGGTGTCGGCCAGGACCCCTGCCAGGACGTGATCGGCAGCGCGGTCGAGCAGCTCGTCCTTGCTCGCGACGTACCAGTAGATGCTGCCGACGCCGCCGCCCAGGCGCGCCGCGAGGGCACGGAAGGTGAGGGCCGGGACACCCGCCTCGTCGAGCAGGGCCACCGCCTCGTTGAGGACGGCCTCCATCGAGTGCGAGGCGCGGCGGCGCCCGCCGTCCTGACGCACGGGGCGCTCTGCTCGCGCCGGGCGCCCCGCTCGTTCCGGACCCGTCCGCGGAGATGCCATGGGGCTCATTCAACCAGACCCTTGCCCAAGACCGAACGTTGTTCTATTGTATCGAACGTCGTTCGGTAGTCGAACGGCGTTCGATAGGAAGAGGTGCCCCATGGCCACCACGTCTCCACCCACCACCTACCGGTCGCTGCGAGCGGCCTGGATCCCCCTCGCCGCCCTGTGCCTCGCGTTCTTCGTCGAGATGGTCGACAACACCCTGCTGACGATCGCGCTGCCCACGATCGGCCGTGATCTCGGCAGCGGGACGACCGCGCTCCAGTGGGTCACCGGCGCGTACTCGCTGACGTTCGGCGGCCTCCTGCTGACGGCGGGCTCGATGGCCGACCGGCTCGGCCGACGACGCGTCCTCCTCGTCGGGCTCGCCGGCTTCGGGCTCATCAGCCTGTGCGTCGTCGCCGTCACGACCTCCGGAGAGCTCATCGCGCTCCGGGCGACCCTCGGCCTCGCCGCTGCGGCGATGGCCCCCATCACCAACTCGCTGGTGTTCCGGCTGTTCGACGACCAGGCGCTGCGCATGCGCGCCATGACGCTGATGATCGTCGTCGGCATGTCCGGCTTCATCCTCGGCCCGCTGCTCGGCGGCACCGCGCTGACCCACGTCCGGTGGGAGTGGCTGCTCATCGTCAACGCGCCGATCGCCCTGATCGCCGCGATCGGCGTACGTCTCGGCGTCCCGGCCGACCGACCCGAGGACCTGACGGACGAGGCGCTCGACCTGCCGGGCGCGGTGCTGAGCATCGCCACGATCGGCCTGGCCTGCTACTCACTGACCAGCGGCGTCGAGCACGGCTGGCTCTCGGTCCTCACCATCGCGGCGGTCCTCGGCGCCCTCGCCGCCGGCATCGCCTTCGTGCGGCACGAGCGCCGCAGCGCAGCACCCATGCTGGACCTCGGGCTGTTCACGAACGGGACCGTCCGCGGTGCGGCCATCGCACAGATCGGCACGTCGATCGCGCTGGCCAGCGTGATGTTCGGGCTGATCCTGCACTTCCAGTACGCGTACGGCTGGAGCCCGATGCGCGCGGGCCTGGCCAACCTGCCGCTCATCGTGACGATGGTCGTCGCGACGCCGGTGTCGGAGTGGCTCGCCCGACGCTTCGGGCACCGGATCGCCTGCCTGGTGGGTGCCGCCCTCATGGCCGGCGCGCTCGCGGGTCTGGCCTGGGGAGTCGCGCACGGCTACGCCCCGATCGCAGTCGCGATGGTCGTCATGACGATCGGCCTGCGCACCGTGATGACGATCTGCGCCGTCGCCCTCGTCGAGGCGATGCCGGCCAACCGCACGTCGATCGGCACGGCGCTCAACGACACCGCGCAGGAGGTCGGCACCAGTGTCGGCACCGCGGTGGTCGGCACCCTCATCGCGGTGCTGGTGACCTCACAGCTGCCCGCCGGGACGTGGAGCCACGCGCTCGTGGACTCGTTCTTCCACGGGGAGCGGATCACGTACGCCGTGCTCGCCGTGGTCGTCGGACTCGTCGCGGCCTGCGGGGCGCTCACGCTGACCGACTCGCACAGCACGGACGAGCACTGATCGCGTGGGGTCAGGCGAGGCGCAGGAGGTAGACGTCCATGACCCACCCCGCGGAGGACCTGGCGTCGTCGCGGGCGCCCTGGATCGTCGGCAGGACGTCCGCGACGCGGCCGGCGACCAGCGACTCGTCCGGCGTGCCGAGATTGGCGCCCCACCAGATCAGCCAGTCCTCGCCCCGCGACGCGAGCACCGAGCCCAGCTCGTCCAGCCCGGCGTTGAGCATCACCAGGACGTTGTCCGCCCCCGAGTCGATCGCCTCCCGCAGACGCCGTCCGGTGGTGACGACGATCGGCTGGCCGATCTCGTGCAGCACGATCCGGTGCCGCGCGGCCAGCATCTGCAGGCTGGAGATGCCCGGGACGACGTCCCAGCCCGCGTCGACCGTCCCGCGAGCGAGCACCTTCTGCACGATGCGGATGGTCGAGTCGTAGAACGCCGGATCACCCCACACCAGGAAACCCGCATCACCCTCGCGCTCCAGCAGGACCTCCTCGTACGCCGAGGCGCGCGCGTCGTGCCAGTCGACGACCGCTCGGTCGTAGTCGCGCGGCGCGCGGTCGCGCTCCGGGTCGCGCACCGCGACGACCGGGGGCACGACGTCGAGATGCCGGGCGAGCAGCGCCTCCCGTGCCGCGAGCAACGGGTCGTCGTCGCCCTTGTCCGCGGTGATGAAGTAGTCGACCGACCGCAGCGCCTCGACCGCCTCCACGGTGACCTGGTCCGGGTGCCCGGCGCCGATGCCGATGACCCGGATCCGCCGCCTGCCGTCGCTCACGGGGCCTGGTCCTCCAGGTCGCCCTCGACGTCGAGGTAGACCTGCTGCATCCTCGCCAGCAGGTCCGGGTCGGGATCGGCCCACAGGTCGCGCTCCGCGGCCTCGTTGAGCCGCTCGATGATCCCGCGCAGCGCCCAGGGGTTGGACGTCTTCATGAACGCCTGGTTGACCTCGTCCAGCACGTACTCCTGGGCGAGGGTCTCGTACATCCAGTCGTGGACGACGCCGGTCGTGGCGTCGAAGCCGAACAGGTAGTCGACCGTCGCGGCCAGCTCGAACGCCCCCTTGTAGCCGTGGCGCTGCATCGCCCCGATCCACCGGGGGTTCACGACGCGGGCACGGAACACCCGCGTCGTCTCCTCCTGCAGCGTGCGGGTGCGGACCGCGTCCGGGGTCGTGGAGTCGCCGACGTACGCCTTGGGGTCCTGCCCGCTCAGCGCCCGGACCGTCGCCACCATCCCGCCGTGGTACTGGAAGTAGTCGTCGGAGTCGGCGATGTCGTGCTCGCGCGTGTCGATGTTCTTGGCGGCGACCGCGATGCGCCGGTAGCTGGCGCGCATGTCGTCCGCCGCCGGCGCACCGTCGAGGTCCCGGCCGTACGCGAACCCGCCCCACGCGGTGTAGACCTCCGCCAGGTCGTTGTCGTCGCGCCAGTTGCCGGCCTCGATGACCTGCAGGATGCCTGCGCCGTACGACCCGGGCTTCGAGCCGAAGATGCGCGTCGTGGAGCGGCGGACGTCACCGTGCTCGGCCAGGTCGCTGCGGGCGTGGGCGCGGACGTAGTTCTGCTCGTCCGGCTCGTCGAGGCCGGCCACCTCGCAGATCGCGTCGTCGAGGATCGCGATGACGTGCGGGAACGCGTCGCGGAAGAACCCGGAGATGCGGACCGTGACGTCGATGCGCGGGCGGCCCAGCTCGGCCAGCGGCACGACCCGCAGCCCGTTGACCCGGCGGGAGGCCTCGTCCCACCGCGGCTCGACGCCGATCAGCGCGAGGACCTCCGCGATGTCGTCGCCGGACGTCCGCATGGCCGACGTGCCCCACACCGAGAGCCCCACCGAGCGCGGGTACGTCCCGGTGTCGGCGAGGTGCCGCTCGATCAGCGAGTCGGCCATCGCCTGCCCGGTCTCCCACGCGAGGCGCGACGGGACGGCCTTCGGGTCGACGGTGTAGAAGTTGCGGCCCGTCGGCAGGACGTTGACCAGCCCCCGCAGCGGCGACCCGGACGGGCCCGCGGGGATGAACCCCCCGTCGAGGGCGTGCAGCACGGCGTCCAGCTCGTCGGACGTCCTCGCCAGGCGCGGCACGACCTCCTGCGCCGCGAACTGCAGGATGCGGACGACGTCGGGATCGTCGTGCAGCGTCTCGGCCGCGGACGGCGACCACTTCGCGTCCTCCATGGCCTGCACGAGCGCCTTCGCCTGCGTCTCGATCGCGTCGACGTCCCGCGTGGACGCGATCGCTGCGCCTGCCGGGTCCTTGAGGCCCAGGGCTGCGCGCAGCCCGGGAAGCGACCCGGCGTCCCCGCCCCAGATCTGGGTCGCGCGCAGGATCGCCAGGACGAGGTTGACCCGCGCCTCGCCCTCCGGCGCCTGCCCGAGCACGTGCAGTCCGTCGCGGATCTGCGCGTCCTTGACCTCGCACAGCCAGCCGTCGACGTGGAGGATGAAGTCGTCGAACTCCTCGTCACCCGGCCGCTCCTCCAGCCCGAGGTCCTGGTGCATCTGCGCGGCACGCATGTGCGTCCAGATCTGCGCGCGGATCGCCGGCAGCTTGGCCGGGTCCATCGCTGCGATGTTCGCGTGCTCGTCGAGCAGCTGCTCCAGCTTGGCGATGTCGCCGTACGACTCGGCGCGCGCCATCGGCGGGATGAGGTGGTCCACGATCGTGGCGTGGGCACGGCGCTTGGCCTGCGCGCCCTCACCAGGGTCGTTGATGAGGAACGGGTAGATCAGCGGCAGGTTGCCGATCGCGGCGTCGGTCGCGCACGCGGCCGAGAGGGCGGCGTTCTTGCCCGGCAGCCACTCCATCGAGCCGTGCTTGCCCAGGTGCACGACCGCGTGGGCGCCGAAACCGCCGCGCTCCGGAGCATTCTCGAGCCAGCGGTACGCCGCGAGGTAGTGGTGCGACGGCGCCATGTCGGGATCGTGGTAGATCGCGACCGGGTTCTCGCCGAAGCCGCGCGGCGGCTGGATCAGGATGACCAGGTTGCCCGCGGTGATGGTCGCGAGCACGATCTCGTGCTCGCCGGTGACGAACAGCTCGCCGGGCGCAGCGCCCCACGTCGCGGTCATCGCCGCCTGCAGGTCCGGGTGGAAGTCCGCGAACCACTCGGCGTACCGGGCGGCGGGGATGCGGACGTGGCTCGTGCTGAGCTGGGCGCTCGTCAGCCACTCCTCGTCCTGGCCGCCGGCAGCGATCAGGGCGTGGATCAGCGCGTCGCCCGCCTCGGTGTCGTCCTCGAGGTCCAGGCCCGGGACGTCGCCCGGCGCCCCCAGGTCGTACCCCGCGTCCCGCATGCGCCGCAGCAGCCGGACGGCGGAGACCGGCGTGTCGAGACCCACCGCGTTGCCGACCCGCGAGTGCTTGGTCGGGTACGCCGAGAGCATCACCGCGATCTTGCGGTCCTGCGGCGCGATGTGGCGCAGCCGGGCGTGCGCCACGGCGATGCCGGCGACCCGGGCGCTGCGCTCGGGGTCCGCGACGTAGCGCGGCAGCCCGTCCTCGTCGATCTCCTTGAACGAGAACGGCGCCGTGATGATGCGGCCGTCGAACTCCGGGATCGCGATCTGGTTGGCCGAGTCCAGCGGCGTGACGCCGTCGTCCGAGACCTCCCACTCCTCGCGGCTCGACGTCAGGCACAGCCCCTGGAGGATCGGGATGTCGAGGGCCTTCATGCGCTCGACGTCCCACGACTCGTCGTCACCGCCGGCGCTCACGGTGCCGGGCCTGGTGCCACCGGCCGCGAGCACCGTGACGACCAGGGCGTCCAGCCCGGCCAGCTCGGCGAACAAGGCGTCGGGGGCCGCCCGCAGCGAGGAGCTGAAGACCGGCACGCCGACGGCCTTGCCCGTCGCGTCGATCGCATCGGCCAGCGAGTGCGCGAAGCCGCTGTTGCCGGACGCCTCGTGGGCGCGGTAGTACAGCACCCCGATCCTGGGCCTGGCACCGTCCTCCGACGCGTGGGGCCGCGCCGCCACCCCCCAGTCCGGCAGCACGGCGGGCGGGTCGAACCCCTCGCCGGTCAGCAAGAGGGTGTCGGAGAGGAACGCGTGCAGCTGCGCGAGATTGGCCGGACCCCCTCGGCGAGGTACACGTGGGCGTCCGCCGCGATGCCGATCGGCACCGTCGACTGCTCCATGAGCTCCGCGTTGGGGGTCCGCTCACCGCCGAGCACCACGATCGGCTTGCCGAGGTCGCGGATGCGCCAGAATCCGGGGCACAGGTCCTGCGGTGACCCGAGGATGCGTGCGACGACCAGGTCCGCGGACTCGATCGCGGCCGCCATCGCGGTGTGACCCGGCCTGGCGGGGTTCGCGTACGTGTAGTCCGCGCCCGACGCCCTGGCGGACAACAGGTCGGTGTCGGACGTGGACAGCAGCGCAATGCGCGTCATGT
The DNA here is from genome assembly GCF_003065605.1 of Aeromicrobium chenweiae. Classification (GTDB taxonomy): domain Bacteria; phylum Actinomycetota; class Actinomycetes; order Propionibacteriales; family Nocardioidaceae; genus Aeromicrobium; species Aeromicrobium chenweiae. The sequence continues at coordinate 3,325,822 of NZ_CP026952.1, forward strand.
TCCTCCTCGGGGTTCTCGCCCCGTTGGGTTGGACGTCGCACGGTCAGTGTCTGGCTGGGTCGAATCAATTCGACGAAACAGTGGCGGAACCGCCCCGGACTCGCACCGGGTTCCTGAGGTCGTGCGACGAGAGGGCACCAGCCTAAGGGGTCGGCGAGCACCCGGGGCTCGTTCGGCCGCCGCTCCTGGCCGGAAGAACACCCTGTCCCAGGGGTTGCGCACCCCTCACGGCGACGCAACCATGGGGCGAACGACCCAGGGAGCTCCCCATGACGGACCAGGCCCGGACGACCCCAGCGGAACCCCCCTCGGACCTTGAGCGCTCGATCACGGGTCGTCTGCTCTTCTTCTACGTCCTGGGCGACGTCCTCGGCTCGGGGATCTACGCCCTCATCGGCGTCATGGCGTTCACGGTCGGCGGGGCGTTCTGGATCTCGTTCGCCGTCGGCGTCACGATCGCGCTGCTGACGGGCTTCGCGTACGCCGAGCTGATCACGAAGTATCCGCAGGCGGCCGGGGCGGCCCTCTACGCGCACAAGGCGTTCGGCAACCGCGCCCTGACGTTCCTCGTGGCGTTCTGCCTGCTGGCCGCCACGATCGCGGCGGCCGGCACGCTGGCGCGGGTCTTCGGCGGCATCTACTTCAAGGAGTTCGTCGACGGCATCCCCGTGGCCGTCGTCGCGATCACGTTCATCGCGGTGCTGTCGCTGCTGAACTTCCGCGGCATCACGGAGTCGGTGTGGGCCAACATGGTCATGACCCTGATCGAGACGACCGGACTGCTGATCATCCTGGTCATCGGCGGGACCGTCCTGGCCGAGGGCGATGCGGACTTCTCGACGCCGTTCGAGCTCAACGGCGGCAATCCCGCGCTCGTCGTGCTCAGCGGTGTCGCCCTCGCCTTCTTCGCGATGACCGGGTTCGAGAACGCGGCGAACATCGCCGAGGAGACCCGCGAGCCGAGCAAGGTCTTCCCCAAGGCCCTCCTCGGCGGCATGGCCCTCGCCGGGGTGCTCTACATCCTCATCGCGTTCATCGCCGCGATGGTGACGCCGCTCGGCGACCTCACCGCCGACGAGGGCGAGAGCGGCAGCCTCCTGACCGTGGTGCAGGCCGGCCCGGTCGCGATCCCCGAGCTGGTGTTCTCGGCGATCGCCCTGGTGGCGGTCACCAACACCACACTGGTCTCGCTGGTCGCCCAGTCACGCATCATGTACGGGATGGCGCGCCAGGGCGTGCTGCCGCGCGTCTTCGCTCGTACGCACTCAAGCCGCCACACCCCGTGGGTCGCGATCCTCTTCACCTCCGCGCTGGTGTGCCTGCTGCTCGTGACCGCCGACGTCGACCGCCTCGCGACCGTCACGGTGCTGTTCCTGATCGTCGTCTACGGGATGGTCTGCGTCTCCGCCCTGAAGCTGCGCGGCTCCCCCCTCGACCACGACCACTACACCGCCCCGACCGTCCTGCTCTGGATCGGAGCTGTCGCCAACGCCGGGATCCTCGTGTACACCGTGGTCGACGATCCGGGATCGCTCGTCTGGTGCGGCGGCATCCTCGCGGTGGGAGTCGTCCTGTACTTCGTCAACAACGCCGTGATGAAGCGATCGGCCCCCCACGTCGACGAACCCGTGTCCCCCACCTGAGCGTCCACCGCCCGACCAAGGAGAGTCCATGCACGTCATCATCGCCACCGACGGTTCCCAGCAGTCAGTGCGCGCCGCGCGCTACCTGCGCAGCTTCGCCGACCCCGACGCGATCACGTCCATCGGCGTCATCGCCGTGCTCAGCCCCCTCGCCGCCGTGCCCTTCGCCGGCGAGGCGACGAAGGGCTACGACGACGCCGAGATGTCCTTCCGCGACGCCGCGAAGCAGGCCACCAAGGACGCCGCCGCGATCCTGGAGGGGTGGGGACCCAGGATCACGACCCACGTCCGCAGCGGCAACGCCGCCACCGAGATCGTCCGTGCCGCGAAGGCGAAGGACGCCGGGCTCATCGTCATCGCGAGCCAGAGCAGCCGCGCCGAGGCCGTCCTGATGGGCTCGGTCGCGCACAAGGTCCTCAACAACGCGACCTGCCCCGTGCTGGTGGTCCGTCCGGGGGCCAAGACCAAGAAGCCGGCCAAGGCCGCCAAGCACAAGTGAGGCGCGCTGCTGCGCAGACGTCCGTACGATGACCCGGTGAGCCGCACGTACACCGACCGCTGCCCCGGCGTGCTGCGCCCGTGGATCGCCGACGACGGCGCGATCGTGCGCCTGCGGCTGGTCGGCGGGATGCTGCCGGCGAGGTCGCTGCCGGCCCTGGTGGACATCGCGGAGAAGCACGCCGACGGCTCGGTGCTGCTGACCAAGCGCACCAACCTGCAGCTGCGGGGCATCGCCCACGAGGACGGCTGCGTGTCCCCCGAGCTGGTCGACGCGCTCACGGACGCGGGCTTCCTGCCCTCTCCCAGCCACGAGCTGGTGCGCAACATCATGGTCTCGCCGCTCACCGGACGCGTCGGCGGCCAGGCCGATCTGCGGGGGCTCGCGACCGACCTCGACCGCCGCATCTGCGCCGAGCCGGAGCTGGCGCGCCTCGCCGGACGGTTCCTGTTTGTCCTGGACGACGGGCGCGGCGACATCGGCGCCCGCTCCCTCGACCTCGGCGTCACGGCGGTCGACCCCGCGCACGTCCAGCTGCGGGTCGGCACCCACCACTGGGGCGAGGTGGTCGCGATCGACGAGGCGGCAGAGGCGCTCGTGGCCTACGCGATGCGCTTCCTCGACGGGGCCGGAACCGGCGACACCGCCCTGTGGCACGTCGACGAGCTGCCCCGAGGAGGGGCCGAGCTCCTCGGCCAGCACCACGCGCGCGACGTCCGCACCCAGGTCACGGCGCTCCCGCTGCCGTACGGCATCATCGCCCAGGGCGGCCACCTGGAAACCGAGCACGTGACCGTGCCCGACGGCCGGCTGAGGCGGGACCTCGTCGAGGCCGTCACCGGCCACTGGGCCGAGGAGGTCATCGTGACGCCATGGCGCAGCATCCTGCTCCCCGACCTGGACATCGAATGAGACTCAACCGCCCGTCCCGCCACTTCGACTACGTCGACGACGGGGCGGCGATCTACGTCGACTCGTTCGCGACGATCCGGGCCGAGTCCGACCTGTCCCACCTGCCGGCGGACGCGGAGAAGATCGCGGTCCGCATGGTCCACGCGTGCGGACAGACCGACCTCACCGACGACCTCGTGGTGCACGAGCGCCTCGTGACGGCCGCCCGCGGCGCACTGCAGGCCGGGGCGCCCATCCTGACCGACGCCACCATGGTCGCGTCCGGCGTGACGCGGGCCCGTCTGCCGAAGGACAACGACGTGCTCTGCCTGCTGCGGGACGAGCGCGTGCCCGGCCTCGCCGCCGCGTGGGGCACGACCCGCTCCGCGGCGGCGGTGTCGCTGTGGGAGGACCGGCTCGAGGGCGCCGTCGTGGCATTCGGCAACGCCCCCACGGCGCTGTTCCACCTCCTGGAGATGCTGCTCGACGGCGCACCGCGTCCCGCCGCGATCATCGGGACCCCGGTCGGGTTCATCGGCGCCGCCGAGTCCAAGGACGCCCTGGCCGGGCTCGCCGAGCTGCGTGCCGATCTCGACATCCCGTTCCTGACCGTCCGCGGCCGGCGCGGCGGGTCGGCGATGGCCGCGTCGGCGATCAACGCGCTGGCCCAGGAGAAGGAGTGACCGGCCGCCTGTACGGCGTCGGCCTCGGACCGGGCGACCCCGAGCTGATCACGCTGAAGGCTGCGCGACTCATCGAGTCCGCGGACGTCATCGCGTACCACCAAGGCGTCGGCAAGCAGTCGAACGCGCGGCGCATCGCGGCCGGCCTGTTCCCCGCCGGCGTGACGGAGGAGGTCCTGCAGTACCCCGTCACGACGGGCACCACCGACCACCCCGGCGGGTACGCCGGCGCGATGGCGGCGTTCTACGAGGAGTGCGCGGGCCGGCTCGCCGCCCACCTCGAGGCGGGCCGGACGGTCGTGATCCTCGCGGAGGGCGATCCGCTGTTCTACGGGTCGTACATGTACATGCACGACCGCCTCGCCGACCGGTTCGAGACCGAGGTCGTGCCCGGCGTGCCGGCCTTCGCCGCGGCCACCGCCGCGGTGGCCTCGCCCCTCGTCCGGCTCACCGACGTCCTGACGATCCTGCCCGGCACGCTGCCCGAGCCGGAGCTCGCCCGGCGCCTGGCCGACACCGACGGCGCCATCATCATGAAGCTCGGTCGCACGTTCCCCGCCGTCGTCTCGGCGCTGCGCCAGGCGGGCCGGCTGGACGGTGCGCTGTACGTCGAGCGGGCCTCGATGCCCGAGGAGCGCTGGTTGCCGGTCGCGGACGTCGACCCGGCGTCCGTGCCGTACTTCTCGCTCATCGTCGTCCCCGGCGACACCAAGCCGGTGGTGGTGGCGTCCGCTCCGGTGACGGCCGCCACGGTCGCCGAGGTCCTGGTCGTCGGGCTCGGTCCGGGTCCGGACCGCTGGCTGACGCCCGAGGTCTCCGCGGCGCTGGCCGACGTCCAGCACGTCATCGGCTACGCGCCGTACGTCGACCGGGTCCCGCAGCGCGAGGGCCTGACCCGGCACTCCTCGGGCAACACCGTCGAGGTCGACCGGGCCCGTCTGGCCCTCGACCTCGCGCTCAAGGGCGAGCGGGTCGCGGTCGTGTCGGGCGGCGACGCGGGCATCTTCGGCATGGCTGCCGCGGTGTTCGAGGCGGCGGAGGACGCGGCGTACGCCGACGTGCCGATCCGGGTGCTGCCCGGGCTGTCCGCGGTGCAGGTCGTCGCGGCCCGTGCCGGCGCGCCGATCGGCGGCGATTTCGCGGTCATGAGCCTGTCGGACCGGCTCAAGCCGTGGGCCCTGATCGAGCAGCGTCTGCGCGCGGTCGCCGACGCCGATCTCGTCCTCGCGGTCTACAACCCTCGCTCACGGTCGCGGACGACGCAGGTCGCCGACATGCGGCGCGTCCTGCTGGAGCACCGTCCCCCCGAGACGGTCGTGGTCGTCGGACGCGACGTCGGTCGCGCGGAGGAGTCGCTCACCGTCACGACGCTCGGCGACCTCGACGCCGACTCGATCGACATGAAGTGCCTGCTGATCGTCGGCGCGAGCGCAACCAGGACCACAGCGCGAGGCCAGGCCTGGACCCCCCGCTCGACCCCCTAGCGCCCGACCCAGATCTGCGGGGTCCTGCACCGTTCCGAGGGGCAGGAAACGTGCAGAACCCCGCAGATCTGGGCTGGTTTCCGGGTCAGAGCGTGGGGTCGTCGCCGACCTGCACGAGCAGCTTGCCGAAGTTCTTGCCCGTGAGCAGGCCGAAGAAGGCCTCGGGGGCGTTCTCGAGCCCCTCGACGACGTCCTCTTTGTATTGCAGCGAGCCGTCCGCGATCCAGCCGGCCGCCTCGTGCTGGAAGTCCTTGTAGTGCGCCTTGACGAACTCGGTCTGGATGAACCCCCGGATGGTCAGGCTCTTGGTCAGGATCGTCTGCATGAGCCGCGGCATGCGGTCCGGTCCGGGCGCCGCCTCCGTCTCGTTGTAGTGAGCGACCAGGCCGCACACGGGCACGCGCGCGTACGTGTTGAGGCGCGGCAGCACGGCGTCCCAGACGTGGCCGCCGACGTTCTCGAAGTAGACGTCGATGCCGTCGGGCACCGCGGCCTTGAGATCGTCCTTGAACGTGGGCGAGCGGTGGTCCAGCGCGACGTCGAAGCCGAGCTCCTCGAGCCAGGCGACCTTCTCGGGGCCGCCGGCGATGCCGACGGCGCGGGCGCCCTTGATGCGGGCGATCTGGCCCACGGCCGAGCCGACGGGTCCTGCCGCGGCCGCCACGACGACGGTCTCGCCGGGCTGCGGCTTGCCGATCTCGAGCAGTCCCGCGTACGCCGTGAAGCCGGGCATGCCGAGCACGCCGACCGCGGTGGAGACCGGGGCCCGCTGGGGGTCGAGCTTGCGGACCTGGCGGGCGGGTTGCATGCCGTACGCCTGCCAGCCCAGGTGGGAGAGCACGACGTCACCGACGGCGAGCGAGGGGTCGCGCGACTCCACGACCTCCGCGACCGTGCCACCCTCCATGACCGCGCCGACCTCGACCGGCGCGGCGTACGACTTGGCGTCGTTCATCCGCCCGCGCATGTACGGGTCGAGCGACAGGTAGATGGTTCGGAGCAGGACCTCACCCTCGCCCGGCTGTGGCATCGGGACGGTCTCGAGGCGGAAGTTGTCCGCGGTGGGCTCCCCGTGGGGACGCGAGGCGAGCAGGATCCGGGTGTTCTGCGTGGTGTCAGTCATCCCTGCCGACACTACCGGCGGGGGGTGGGCGACACTGGGCCCATGACGCAGAGCAGGCCCTTCTGGCGGGCGATCGAGGCCATCCACGACGTCGTCTACTTCGCTCCGGGCGCGAAGGAGAAGTACGAGGCGGTCGGCCTCAAGGGCTACTGGATGGGCTACGTCGCGTCGCGTTCCGCCGCGCTCGGGACACCGTCCCCGAGGACCGTGACCGCCCTGTTCCACGGCTTCGCCCCGGCCGTCATCGAGCGGGCGCTCCCCGACGCCTGGTCGATGGCGTCACGCGACGACGTCCTGACGACCCGGTACGACCTCGCTCGCGAGGCTCTCGCCCCGGCGCTCGAGGGATCGGACACTGCGACGCTCGTCCGCGCCCTGACGCTGCTGCTCGAGGGTCTCGACTTCGCCGGCAAGCCCCTGGCCGCCGCGCATGCCGACCTCCCGGCGCCGGACGACGAGGTGGGCCGTCTGTCGCACGCGGCCACCGTCGTCCGCGAGTACCGCGGCGACTGCCACGTCGCCGTGCTCACCGCTGCCGGCCTCGACGGCTGCGCGGCCAACGCCCTCGCGGCCGCCGCCGGGCTGGTGCCGCCGGAGCAGCGGACGTGCCGCGGCTGGTCGTCGGACAAGTGGGAGTCGGCGATCGGCCGTCTCGGCGCTCGCGGCTGGGTCGACGTGACGGGGACGATCACCGACACCGGACGTGCGGCGCGGGCGCAGATCGAGGACACGACCGACCGGGTGTGCGCCGCGGGCTTCGACCGGGAGGCGACCGCCCGGGCCATCACCGCGGAGGGCGCGCTCGTCGAGGTCGCCCGGCGCGTCGAGCAGATCGGCGCGCTCCCGTACCCCAACCCGACCGGGGTGCCGCGACCCTGAGCCTGGGCCACACTGGTCCGGTGATCCTCCGCAGAAGCTTCTGGCACGCCGTCGAGACGATCCACCACGTCGTCTACTTCGCGCCCGACGCGAAGGCGACGTTCGAGCAGGTCGGCCTCAAGGGCTCGTGGATGGGCTACTTCGCGTCCCGGTCGGTCGCGCTGGGAGCACCGGGCCCGGAGGTGGTCCTCGCGGCGTTCCACGGATTCGCCCCGCGCATGGTGCACCGTGCGCTGCCCAGCGCCTGGGCGATGGCGTCCCGCGACGACATCCTCGACGCCCGCTACGACCTGGCCCGGCGGACGATCGCACCCGGGTTCGAGGGCGTCGACGTGGCGGCCCTCGCTGCCGGGCTCCAGGCCGCGCTGCCCGGGCTCGACCTGGCCGGGCGGCCTCTGGCGGCGGGTCACGTCGGCCTGCCCGTCCCCGAGGACGACCTCGGCGCGGCGTGGCACGCGGCGTCCGCCCTGCGGGAGTACCGCGGCGACTCGCACGTCGCGGTCCTGACGGCGGCGGGCATCGATGGCGTCGAGGCGAACGTCCTCGCGGTCGCGGCCGGGCTGGCGATGACCGGGCAGCAGCAGCTGCGGGGCTGGACCGACGAGGAGTGGGCAGCCGCGGCCGCACGGTTGCGCGACCGCGGCTGGATCGATGCCGGCGACGCGATCACCCCGGAGGGCGTCGCCGCGCGGACGCAGATCGAGTCCGACACCGACCGGGCCACCTCGGCCGGGATCAGCGCAGAGGCGGCGCAGCACCTCGCGTCGGTCGCACCCCTGGCCGTGCAGGCGTCCAAGCAGATCGTGGCCGCCGGGATCGACCCGACGGGGCACTGACATGGCGTCCCCGGCGGTGGAGATCGAGGTGGGCCCGCGGGTCGTCCGCGTCTCCAACCCGGACCGGGTGTACTTCCCCGACCACGGCTGGACCAAGCTCGACCTGGTCGAGTACTACCTCTCGGTCGGCGACGCGATCGTCAACGCACTGTACGAGCGCCCCTGCATGCTGCACCGGTTCCCGAAGGGGCTGGCGGGCGAGAAGGTGCACCAGAAGAAGGTGCCCAACGGTGCGCCGCCGTGGCTCGAGACCGTCAGCGTCCACTTCCCCCGGTTCGACCGCGACGTCGACGAGGTGTGCGTGACCGAGCTGGCCACAGTCATCTGGGCCGTGCAGATGTCGACCGTGGAGTTCCACCCGTGGAACAGCCGCCGGGCGGACGTCGAGAAGCCCGACGAGTGGCGCATCGACCTCGATCCGGGGCCGGAGTGCGACTTCGCCACGGTGCAGCGCGTCGCGGGGGTGGTGCACGAGGTGCTCGACGAGCTGGGCGCGACCGGCTTCCCCAAGACGTCCGGCGGATCAGGCCTGCACGTGTACGTCCGCATCCCGCCCGAGCACGGCTTCCAGGACGTGCGCCGGGCGGCGCTGGCGTTCGCGCGGGAGGTCGAGCGGCGCTCCCCCGACGTCACGACGACCTGGTGGCGCAAGGACCGCGACCCCACCAAGCTGTTCGTGGACTACAACCAGAACGCGCGCGACCACACGATCGCGGCGGCGTACTCGGTGCGCGGCTTCCCCGACGGCCGGGTCTCGACGCCGGTGGAGTGGTCCGAGATCGACGACCTGGACCCGCACGACTTCACGATCGAGACCGTGCCGCCGCGGCTCGAGCGCCTCGGCGACCTGCACGCGGGCATCGACGACGCCGGGTTCGACATCCGGCCGCTGCTGGGGTGGGCCGAGCGGGACGAGCGCGACGGGGTCGATCCGGCCGCCGGCCCCGACGAGTGAGCAGACGTCATCCCCGGCGAGGCGTCGACGCCGCACCGGGGATGACGTCGTGGCGGGTCAGGCGACCTCGACCTCCAGCTTGACGTCGATGTTGCCGCGGGTCGCGTTCGAGTAGGGGCACACCTGGTGCGCGACCTCGACGGCCTTCTGCGCGTCCTCCTGCGAGACGCCGCCCAGCTCGACGTGGAGCGTGATCGCCAGGCCGAATCCTCCGTCGTCGTTCGGGCCGATCCCGACCTCGGCGGTGACGGCCGAGTCCTCGATCTTCACGCCGTGCTGCTTGCTCGAGGCCTTCAGCGCGGAGTGGAAGCACGCGGCGTAGCCCGCGGCGAACAGCTGCTCGGGGTTGGTCGCGCCTCCTGCCCCACCCATCTCCTTGGGCGTGCGGACGTCGGTGTCGATGAGGCCGTCGTTCGAGCGGACGTGGCCGTTGCGGCCGTCTCCGTCGGACGTGGCGACGGCGGTGTAGAGGATCTGCGAAGGCATGGGGACTCCCGGGGGTTGAAGTAGACGAACTAGTACGTCTACTATAGAACCACGTCCCGACCACCCCGACAAGAGCAGGTGCCCATGAGCGTCATCGAGATGAAGCCGGTCCGCGAGCGCATCCTCGACGCGGCGACCGAGCGCTACTACGCCGAGGGGATCCGCGCGGTCAGCGCCGACAAGCTGATCGAGGCGGCACACGTCTCGAAGGTGACGTTCTACCGCTACTTCCCCACCAAGGACGACCTCGTCACGGCCTACCTCGCGGCGCGTGCCGCCGAGGAGGAGGACGCGATCACCGCGCAGCGCCGGGAGCACCCGGACGATCCGGGTGCCGTGCTGCGCTGGTACGCCGACATGGTCGGTCAGGTCGGCTGCTCCCCCGGGTTCCGCGGCTGCCCCTTCATCAACGCGGCCGCGGAGCTGCCCGAGGACGACCACCCCGGCCGGAGGGTCATCGCGGAGCACCGCGCCTGGCTGGTCTCGCAGATCGGTGAGCTCCTCGACCAGCTCGGCGTCGCCGACAGCGCCGTGAGGGCCGAGCAGCTCATGATGCTTCGCGACGGTGCGATGGTGTCGGGCTACGTCGGCCGGGCTCCCGAGCAGGTCGCGGACGCGCTCGTCGCCGGGGGCCGCGCGATCATCGGCCGCTGACCCGCATCAGGAGAAGCGCCTGGGGTACCTCGCCGGCATGGACGTGCTGGACGACATCTGGACGCCCGACATCGACCTCGCGATCTGCGGGACGGCGGTCGGCCCGTGCGCCTTCGACCGTGGCCACCACTACGCCCAGCGCGGCAACGGGTTCTGGAGGCTCCTCCACGAGAGCGGAATGACCCCCGAGCTCCTGACCCCGGCCGACGAGTCGCGCCTGCCGGGCCTCGGCATCGGCCTCGTCGACGTCGTGCGCCGGCTCTCGCCCCCCGACCCGTTCGACGTGGACCCGTTCGTGCGGACCCTGCGCGAGGCGGGCCCTGCCTGGATCGCGTTCAACGGACGGGTCGGCGCGGACGCCGTCGCACGCACGCTCGGCGAGCCCCGGCCCGCGCTCGGACGACAGCGCTGGTCGATCGCCGGGGCACAGGTGTTCGTGCTGCCGAGCAGCAGCGGCGCCAACCAGCGCAAGGACCACGGCGGGCGTCCCGACCGGCTCTCCTGGTGGGCCGAGCTCGCGGATCTCGTCGCCGCGGACCGCGCTGCCGTCTGATCAGGTCCGTTTCGCGCTTCGGTCCCGCTCGGGGTCGTAGAGGTACGACTCGGCACCGCGCACGTCCTCACCGAGCGCCGGGCCGACGAGGATCACCGCCGCCTGCCGCAGTCCTGCGTCCTCGACCTGGTCGGCGATGTCGTCCAGGGTCCCGCGCAGGACCACCTCGGTCGGCCGGCTCGCGTTCGCCACGACGGCCACGGGGCACGCGCCGCCGTACGTCTCGGCGAGCTCGTCGGCCAGTGCGCGGGCCCGGGTGATCGCCAGGTGCAGCACGAGGGTGGCCCCGGTGGCGGCGAACGCAGCGAGCTCCTCGCCCGACGGCATCGCGGTGGACCGCGCCTGCGTGCGGGTCAGGACCACGGACTGCACGACCTCCGGCACCGTGAGCTCTGCTCCGAGCCGGGCGGCCGCGGCAGCGTACGCGGGGACGCCGGGGGTGACGTCCCACGGGACGCCGTGCGCGTCGAGGCGGCGGGTCTGCTCGTGCAGCGCGGAGTAGATCGAGGGGTCGCCGGAGCACAGGCGGACGACCTCCAGGCCCGCGGCGTGCGCGTCGACGAGGTGTGCGGTGATCTGGTCCAGGTCGAGGTCCTGGGTGTCGACCAGCCGCGCGCCGTCCGGGCAGTGCCCGAGCACGGCAGCGTCGAGGTACGTGCCGGCGTACACACAGACGTCCGCGGCGTTGAGCAAGGCCACCGCGCGCAGCGTCAGCAGGTCGGCTGCGCCCGGACCGGCCCCGACGAAGTGGACGGTCACGCGTCGGCCTTGGTGACGGCCCACTGCATGACGGCCCGCGCCGGGGTCCATCCGGTGAACCGGCCGATCGGGGCGGCGTGCTCGACGTGCAGACGGGTCAGCTCGCCGCCCAGGCGTGCGTACCGCTCGGCCAGCAGCGCCTCGGTCTCGAGGGTGACGCCGTGGATCACGAGTCGTCCGCCGGGCAGGAGCGCCTCCCAGCACGCCTCGACCAGGCCGGGCTCCGTCGCCCCACCGCCGACGAAGATCGCGTGCGGCCGCTCGAGGCCGTCGAGGGCCCCGGGAGCCTGCCCGGTGACGACCTGAAGGACCGGGACGCCCAGCGCCGCGGCGTTGCGGCCGATCCGCTCGGCGCGCTCGTCCTTGGCCTCCACCGCGATCGCCCGGCACGTGGGGTGGGCCCGCAGCCACTCGATGCCGACGGAGCCCGCACCCGCACCGACGTCCCACAGCAGCTGGCCCGGCACCGGGGCCAGGCGGGCGAGGGCCGACGCCCGGACGTCCCGCTTGGTGATCTGGCCGTCGTGCTCGAACGCGTCGTCGGGGAGACCGGCCACGAAGCCGAGCGGCGTGGCGCCCGAGCTCGCGAGCTCGACCGCGATGACGTTGAGGGCGGGTGAGTCCTGCGACCAGGTGGCCGCCACGCCGTCGAGCCGGGACTCCGTCTCCGACCCGAGGTTGGCCAGGACGGACATGCGGCTGGCGCCGTAGCCGGCCGCGGTCAGCAGCGCCGCGACCTCCGTCGGCGTCGAGCCGTCCGAGGACAGGATGATCAGGCGGAGCCCGGGGGCGAGGGACCGCGCCACGAGGTGGGGGTCGCGGCCGACCAGGGTGACGACCTCGGTCGACTCGGCCGACCAGCGCATCCGCGCCCGGGCGAGCGCGACCGACGAGACGGCCGGCACGATCGTCACGGCCTCCTTGCCCAGCAGGCCGACGAGGGTCGTCGCGACGCCGGAGACCAGCGGGTCCCCCGACGCCAGGGCCACGACCTCGTGGCCGTCGAGCTGCTCCAGCAGTGCCGGCAGTCCCTCGAGGAGCGGGGAGGGCCAGGACTCCCGGATCTGGTCAGGCGTGTCCGGGAGCATCGCCAGGTGGCGCTCGCCGCCCAGGACGACCGGCGCGTGGTCGATCAGCGCCCGTGCGGCCTCCGTCAGGCCCGCCCATCCGTCCGCGCCGATACCGACGACCGTCACCCGTGTGCTCACGGACGTCGACGATATCGGCCGGTGACGGTCCCCGCCGGGGGGCGGTGCGTACGCCACCGTCTGCCGTCCCGATTCCGGGCTGACGGGTGGCAGGAGCACCACGCCCCGGGAGGCGGCGGGCGGACGCACTCGTTACTGTGGCCCGCACAAGGCTCGAGGTGCCCCGCAAGGGGAGAATCGGGAAGCCGGTGAGAATCCGGCACAGGACCCGCTGCGGTGACCCAGACCTGGTATCTGGGAAGTCCGAAGACCGGCCTCGCGCCTGACAGGTGGACGCAGCCGCGTCCGCCGTACGTCGGCAGACGAGCGGGAGCCCCAGATGCCACAGCACTACCCTTTCAGCGCTGTCGTCGGATCCGACGACATGGCGCTCGCCCTGACCCTCAGCACGATCTCGCCGGCGATCGGCGGTGTGCTCGTCCGCGGCGAGAAGGGCACCGCGAAGTCGACGATGGTCCGCGCGCTCGCGTCGGTCCTGCCACCGATCGACGTCGTCGCGGGCGACCGCTTCTCGAGTGATCCCCGCGAGGCGGACCCGTTGTCGCCGGACGGTCCGTTCCCACCCGACGTGGACGTCGAGACCCGTCCCGTACGCCTCGTGGAGCTGCCCGTCGGTGCGACCGAGGACCGCGTCCTCGGGTCCCTGCACCTGGAGAAGGCGTTGTCGGAGGGCGTGACGGAGTACGAGCCAGGACTCCTCGCGCGCGCCCACCGCGGCATCCTCTACGTCGACGAGGTCAACCTCCTGCACGACCACCTCGTCGACCTGCTGCTCGACGCCGCGGCGATGGGCCGCTCCACGGTGGAGCGCGACGGCGTCTCGGTCGAGCACGCGGCGCGCTTCGTCCTCGTCGGGACCATGAACCCCGAGGAGGGCGAGCTGCGCCCGCAGCTGCTGGACCGGTTCGGGCTGACCGTCGAGGTCGCCGCGCCACGCGACCCGGCCACCCGCGTCGAGGTCGTCCGCCGCCGGATCGCGTACGAGACCGACCCGGCCGCGTTCGCCGCGCGGTTCGCCGATGACGAAGCCGACCTGACCGCGCGCATCCAGGCCGCGCAGGAGCTCATCACGAAGGTCGACCTCTCGGACTGGGCGATGCTCAAGATCGCCGAGGTGTGTGCCGCGTTCGAGGTCGACGGCATGCGCGCCGACATCGTCACGGCCCGTGCGGCCGCCGCCCACGCCGCCTGGAACGGACGCGTGGAGGTCGGCCGCGAGGACGTACGCGCTGCGGCCCGGCTCGCCCTGCCGCACCGCCGGCGCCGCAACCCGTTCGACGCCCCCGGGATCGACGAGGACCTGCTCGACCAGATCCTCGGCGACGACGAGCCGGAGCCGCCCCAGGCGGACGACGGCGCTGGTGACTCCTCGGCATCCGGGAGTGACTCGTCGGCGTCCGTGGGCGACTCGTCGGCGTCCGTGGGCGACTCGTCAGCGTCCGTGGGCGACTCGTCAGCGTCCGTGGGCGACTCGTCGGCGTCCGTGGGTGACTCGTCGGCGGCGGGCGGGACGGAGGAGGTCACGGTGACTGCGGCCCAGCAGCCGTACCGGCCGCGGCTCTTCACGGTCGGCGGCACCGGGGCCGGTGAGTCCGGCCGACGCAGCCGTGCGATCACCGAGACCGGACGGCGCATCGGCGCCGCGCCCCGCAGCGGCGGGGGCGGGTCCATCCACCTGACCGAGACGATCCGAGCCGCGGCCCCGCACCAGGTCAGCCGCGGCCGCACCGGCACGGGACTGGACTTCCGTCCCGGCGACCTGCGGCTCGCGATCAAGGAGGGCCACGAGTCCAACCTGATCCTGTTCTGCGTCGACGCCTCCGGCTCGATGGCCGCCCGCAGGCGCATGGAGCAGGTCAAGACCGCGATCCTGTCGCTGCTGATGGACGCCTACCAGCGCCGCGACAAGGTCGGGCTGATCACCTTCCGGCAGGACGGCGCCGAGCTCGCCCTCCCCCCGACCGGATCGATCGACATCGCCGCCGCCCGGCTCGCCGAGCTCCCGGCCGGCGGCCGCACCCCGCTGGCCGAGGCGCTGTCGAGGACCGCGGACGTGCTGCGCCTCGAGCGGGTCCGCGACCCCCGACGGAGGCCCCTGCTGGTCGTGATCACCGACGGCCGCGCGACGTACGGCCCCGATGCGCTCGCCCGCGCGCACCAGGTCGCTCGGCACCTGGGCGCGACCGGGGTCGCGAGCCTGGTCATCGACTGCGAGACGGGGAAGTTCCGGATGGGGCTCGCCCGGACGTTGGCCGAGCACCTGCTGGCCGAGTACGTGCCGCTCGGGGAGGTCAGTGCCGCGGCGCTCACCGACGTCGTCCGGTCCGGGCTGAGCGAGGGAGCGGCCTGATGCCCAAGGGTCAGCCGCTCGCCGTCCCCGACGACGGCCTCACCACCCGGCAGCGGCGGAACCGGCCGTTGCTGATGGTCCACACCGGTAACGGCAAGGGCAAGTCCACCGCCGCGTTCGGCCTCGCGATGCGGGGCTGGAACCAGGGCTGGGACATCGGCGTCTTCCAGTTCGTGAAGTCCGCGAAGTGGCGCATCGGGGAGCAGACCGTCCTCGAGCGCCTCGCCGAGCTCCACGACACGACCGGTGTCGGGGGCCCCGTCGAGTGGCACAAGATGGGCTCCGGCTGGAGCTGGTCGCGCAAGGACGGCACCGCCGAGGACCACGCCGCGGACGCCGCGGAGGGCTGGGCCGAGGTCAAGCGCCGCCTCGCCGCCGAGACCCACGACCTGTACGTGCTGGACGAGTTCACCTACCCCATGGCGTGGGGCTGGGTGGACGTCGAGGACGTCGTCCGGACGCTCGCGAGCCGTCCGGGCCGCCAGCACGTCGTGGTCACGGGACGCCGAGCCGATCAGCGCCTCATCGAGGTCGCCGACCTCGTGACCGAGATGCAGCACGTCAAGCACCCGTTCGACAACGGCCAGAAGGGTCAGCGAGGCATCGAGTGGTGACCGCGACCCCCACGTCCCTGGCCCGGCTCGTGATCGCGGCACCGGCGTCCGGGCACGGCAAGACCACGATCGCGACCGGACTCATGGCCGCGCTGTCCCGTGCCGGCCACGTCGTCTCGGGACACAAGGTCGGACCCGACTACATCGACCCCGGCTACCACGCACTCGCGACCGGCCGACCCGGCCGCAACCTCGACCCGCACATGGTCGGCGAGCACCGCCTCGTCCCGCTGCTGCTGCACGGCGCCCGCGGCGCCGACGTCGCGATCGTGGAGGGCGTCATGGGCCTGCACGACGGCCAGATCGGGGGTGAGGGCTTCGCGTCGACGGCGCACGTCGCCACCGTCACGCGTACGCCCGTCGTGCTGGTCGTCGACATCTCCCACGCCTCCCGCTCGATCGCCGCGACCGTGCAGGGGATGGTCGCGTTCGACCCGTCCGTGCGGGTCGTCGGCGTCATCCTCAACAAGGCCGGCTCCGAGCGCCACGCGGCCGAGGTGGTGAGCGCCCTGGAGTCCACCGGCCTGCCCGTCCTCGGGGTGCTGCAGCGCGACGACGGGATCGTGGCGCCGTCCCGGCACCTGGGTCTCGTGCCCGCGGACGAGCGGGACGACGCGGCGCACGCGCTCGACCGGCTCGCCGCACAGATCGCCGACCGGGTCGACCTCGCCCAGCTCCTCGCCCTCGCCCGCTCGGCCCCGCCGCTCGACGCCACGCCGTGGGACCCCGCCGACGTGGTCCACGCCCCCACGACCGGACGCCCGGTCATCGCCATGGCCGGCGGACGGGCCTTCACGTTCCGCTACGCCGAGACCGAGGAGCTCCTCCGCGCAGCCGGCTGCGACGTCGTGACGTTCGACCCGCTCACCGACGAGCGGCTCCCCGACGGCACGGCGGGGCTCTACCTGGGCGGCGGCTTCCCCGAGGTCCACGCCGCCGGACTGGCCGCCAACGCCCCGCTGCGCGAGTCGCTGCGCGCGGCGGTCGTCGCCGGCATGCCGACCGTCGCGGAGTGCGCCGGCCTGCTGTACCTGTGCAGGTCCGTCGACGACCTGCCGATGGTGGGGGCGCTGGACGCCGACGCGGTCATGACCCCCCGCCTGACCCTGTCGTACCGGTCGGTCGTCGTGCCGACGGACCAGCTGCTGGGGGCCGCGGGCACCCGCGTCACCGGGCACGAGTTCCACCGCACGACCGTCGAGCCGCGGGCGGGAGGCGAACCCGCCCTCCTCATCGACGGCGTGCCGCACGGATTCGGCTCGGACACGCTCCACGCGTCGTACCTGCACACCCACTGGGCCGGCCACCCGCGCATCGCCCAGAGGTTCGCCGACCGGGTCCACTCCTTCGTCGGCCCCGGGACGGCTGCTGCGGCACCCGCCCCGACGGCACCCGTCCGCACCAGCGCACCGTCTCCTCTGAGCGGCCCGGACGCCCGGGCGTGGCACGGCGACCGGGAGCTCGCACCGGGTCTCGTCGACCTCGCCGTGAACATCCACGACGCCCCGCGGCCGGGCTGGCTGGACGAGGCACTGCTCGCGGCGCTCCACGACGTCGGCGCCTACCCCGACCCCACGCGAGCCGAGCACGCGATCGCCCGTCGTCACGGTCGGCCCGCCGACGAGGTCCTGGCCACCGCCGGCGCCGCCGAGGCGTTCGGCCTCGTCGCACGCGCCCGCCCGTGGTGGCGGCCCGTCGTGGTGCACCCGCAGTTCACCGAGCCCGACGCGGCGCTCGTCGCGGCCGGCCACACTCCCGAGCACGTCCTGTGCGACCCAGGCGCGGGGTTCGCCCTGGATCCTGCACGGGTCCCCGAGGACGCAGACCTGGTGGTGGTCGGCAACCCGACCAACCCGACCAGCGTCCTGCACCCCGAGCGGAGCCTGCGCGCCCTGCTGCGCCCCGGCCGGGTCGTGGTCGTCGACGAGGCGTTCATGGACGCGGTGCCCGGCGAGCGGGGATCGCTGGCCGGCACCCCACTGTCCGGCCTCCTGGTCGTCCGCAGCCTCACCAAGCTGTGGTCGATCCCGGGCGTCCGCGCCGGGTACGTCCTCGGGGACAGCGCACTCCTGGCCGACCTGCGCCGCCAGCAGCCCCCGTGGTCGGTCTCGGCCCAGGCGATCGCCGCGATGGTCGCGACCGCGTCGGAGGAGGCCCGAGCCGAGGCGGCCGTCCGTGCGACCGCGATCGCCGGCTGGCGCGCCGTGCTCACCGACGGCCTCACCGAGCTCGGCATCGCGTTCGTCGCCCCGGCGGCGCCGTTCGTCCTGGCGAAGGTCGGCCGCGGCACGCACCGACGTCTCCGGGAGGCCGGGTACGCCGTCCGTCGCGCCGACACGTTCCCGGGCCTGGACGACGCCTGGGTGCGCATCGCGGTCCGCCGGCCCGAGACCACCCGCAAGCTGCTGACCACCCTGATCACCGAGGGAGGCGCGCGATGGAGCTGAACGTCACCGGCATGGACGCCGCTGTCGTCGGCGGTGACATCCGCGCCGCGGGCCAGGTGTCCGCCCTGCTCGCCGGCGGGGCCCGGGTCACCGTCGTCGCCGCCGAGCTGACCGCGTCGCTGGAGGACCTCGCCCACCGGGGGCTGCTCGCGTGGCTCCGCGACCCCGGCCCGCACGACCTCACGGCGTACGACCTCGTGCTGCGCGTCCGGCCCACCGCCACCGACCACGAGCCCGGCGCCCGCACGGGCTCGGTGACGCTCGTGGGCGGAGGCCCCGGCGACCCCGGGCTGCTGACCGTGGCGGGACGGGCGGCGATCGAGTCCGCCGACGTCATCGTCACCGACCGGCTCGCCCCGATCGCGGCCCTCGGCTGGGCCCGGCCGGGCGTGCAGGTCGTCGACGTCGCCAAGATCCCCGGCGGACGGTCGACCAGCCAGGACGAGATCAACCGCCTGCTGGTCGAGCACGCCACGTCCGGTCGCCACGTCGTGCGCCTCAAGGGCGGGGACAGCTTCGTCTTCGGCCGCGGGGGCGAGGAGCTGCTCGCGTGCCACGACGCGGGGATCCGCACCCGCGTCGTCCCCGGCGTGACCTCCGCGATCGCCGCCCCGGCGCTGGCCGGCATCCCGGTCACCCACCGGGGCCTGACCCAGGGGTTCACCGTGGTCTCCGGGCACGTCCCGCCGGGCCATCCCGAGAGCACGCTCGACTACGCCGCGCTGGCCCGCTCGGGCTCGACGCTCGTGGTGCTGATGGGCGTGCGCACGCTGGGCGCGATCTGTGCCGCGCTCACCTCCGCCGGTCTCGACCCCGCGACCCCTGCGGCCGTGGTCGCGGACGGCGCGCTGCCGAGCCAGCAGGTCGTCCGTGCGACGCTGGACACCATCGATGCGGCGGCCACGGCAGTTGGCATCGGCGCGCCGGCCGTCGCGGTGATCGGCAGCGTCGTGGACATCCCGGGCCTCGACGGCCCCGACCAGGAGGAGCTCGCATGATCCTGTGGGTCCGGCACGGACAGTCCACCTGGAACGTCATGGACCGGATGCAGGGCCACGAGATCAGTCCGCCCCTGACCGACCTCGGCCGGGAGCAGGCCGCCCACGCCGCGGAGGCCCTCGCCGACCGCGGCGTCGTGCGCCTGCTCAGCTCGCCCGCGAACCGGGCCCGGCAGACGGCCGAGATCATCGGCGAGCGCCTCGGCCTCGAGGTCGAGATCGAGCCCCTGCTGCTCGAGAAGGGACTCGACGAGAACTACACGAACGTCCTGGTCCGGGTGCAGCAGATCCTCGACCGCGACCTGCCCGACCACACGGTCGTGGTGAGCCACGGCGACACGATCGGTCTGGCCGTCGGGCTCCTCAGCGGCCAGCGCCCCGAGCCGGCCGACAACGGGTCGATCACGAGTGTCGATCCCGCGACCCGCGAGGTCACCGTCACCCTGCCGCCTCGTTGACCCGGTGGTCGGTGCGTCCCTAGGATGGGCGAACCACTCCTGAGGAAGCCGGTGAGACTCCGGCGCAGTAGCGCTACTGTGACGCCCTTTGCGGCGAAGCCAGACCCAGACGGAGCGGCGGTCACATCCAATCCACGGGACGCTTTCATCCCTTGAGGAGTACCCATGTCGCAGACCACCGCCATCCCTGAGGTCGAGATCCCCGCGATCCCGGTCGCCGAGCTCGCCCCCTGGGCGGCGTTCGTCTTCCTCGTCGCCGCCATCGTGCTGTTCTTCATCAGCGCCGACCAGGGCGCCGTGTCGATCCCGTCGGGCAACGCCATCCATGAGTGGGTCCACGACGGACGCCACCTGCTCGGCTTCCCCTGCCACTGATCCCACCTCCTCCTGATCGGCCCGCCCCGGCGGTCGGTCCTCCTCGCGCTGCCTCGACCAGCGCCCTCAGACATCGGACGACCCATGACACCTCGCCAGCTCCTGGTCCGCGGACTCCTCGCGGGCTTCATCGCCTCCCTGTTCTCCTTCGGCATCGCCTGCACGGTCGGTGAGCCGCAGGTCGACGCCGCCATCGCCATCGAGGAGGCCGGCTCCGCGGCCACGGCCGACACGGCCCCGCACGAGCACGCCGACGGCCACACCCACTCCCACGCCGACGACGGCACCGAGGTGCCGCGGGACGTCCAGTCGACCTTCGGGCTCGCGACCGGCATCCTCACGGTCGGCACGGCGCTCGGCGGTGTCGTCGGACTCGCCTCGGCGTTCGCGGTCGGCCGCCTCGGCCGGCTGCGCCCGAGCCAGTCCACCGCACTCGTCGCCCTCGTGGGGTACGTATCGTTCAGTCTCGTGCCCTTCCTGAAGTATCCGTCCACCCCACCCGCCGTCGGCAACGCCGACACGATCGGCGACCGGACGCTGCACTACTTCGTCGTCCAGGGCATCGCGGTCCTCGCCGCGGTCGCAGCCGTGGCAGCGGCACGCCTCCTGCTTCCCCGCCTCGGCACCTACCGGACCGTCCTGGCCACCGTCGGCGGCTTCCTCGCGGTCGTGGTCGTCACGGCTCTCGCGATGCCGACCGTGAACGAGCTCGGCAGCTTCCCGGCCGACACCCTCTGGCAGTTCCGCCTGGCGTCCCTGCTGACGAACGCCACGCTGTGGGCCGGTCTCGGCATCATCCTGGTCGGACTCGTCGGGCGACTGCACGAGCAGGAGACCGTCCGGGTCGTCCGCCGCGACCTGGCGGCGAGCCTGTGAGCGCGCCGGTCTCCCCGCCGTCCCCGGCGGTGCGCGCCGAGGCCACGGCCCGCCTGGCGGCGCTCGCGACCCCGCCCGGTGCGCTCGGTCGCCTCGGTGAGCTCGCGGTGTGGGTCGCGACCGTCCAGGGACAGGTGCCGCCCGTGCCGGTCGACCGCGTGCGCACGGTGATCTTCGCCGGCGACCACGGTGTCGCCGACCACGGCGTCTCGGCGTTCCCCAAGGCGATCACCCCGGCGATGGTCCGCACCTTCCTGCTCGGCAAGGCCGCCGTGTCGGTCCTCGCGGCGCAGCACGGGGTGAGCGTCCGCGTGCTCGACATCGGCGTCGAGGACGACCTGGCGGGCGTGCCGGCCGAGGTCACCGCCTTCAAGATCCGTCGCGGCAGCGGTGCGATCCACCTCGAGGACGCCCTGACCGCCGACGAGACCCGTCGCTCGATCGCCGTGGGAGAGACGGTCGCGGCCGAGGAGATCGCCGCCGGCGCACAGCTGCTCATCGGCGGCGACATGGGCATCGGCAACACGACGCCGGCGGCTGCCCTCATCGCCGCGTCGCTCGGGCTCCCGGCGTCCGAGGTCACCGGCCGCGGCACCGGCGTCGACGAGGCCGGGCTGGCGCGCAAGACCGAGATCGTCCAGCAGGCCCTCGACCGCGCCGGCAGCCGGGTCACCGACCCGGTCGACACCCTGACCGCCCTCGGCAGCGCGGACCTCGCCGCCGCCGCAGGCTTCCTGGCGGCCGCGGCACGCGCCGGCGTCCCGGTCCTGCTCGACGGCGTCATCTCGGTCGCGGCCGCGGTCATGGCCGACCGCCTCGCGCCGGGCGCAGCGGAGTGGTTCGCCGCCGGGCACCGCTCGACCGAGCCGGCGCAGGCGCTCGCGCTGGACAAGCTCGGGCTGTCGCCGATCCTCGACCTCGGCATGCGGCTCGGCGAGGGCAGCGGTGCGGTCGCGGCCGTGCCGGTCGTCCGCTCGGCGGCCCTGCTGCTGTCGGACGTCGCCCTGCTGTCGGACCTCGGCTGATGTCCGACGCGGAGCCGCTCGTCGTCGTCGAGCGACGCGGACACCTCGGCGTGCTGGAGCTCAACCGGCCGCGGGCGATCAACGCGCTCGTCCCCGAGATGGTGCACCTCATGCAGCGGGCGCTCGACGACTGGGCCACCTCCGAGGCCGTCGCCACGGTCCTGGTCGCCGGTCGCGGCGACCGCGGGCTGTGCGCAGGCGGCGACCTGCAGGGCATGTACCGCTCCGCCCGTGACGGGACGCATGAGTCCGTCGACTTCTGGCGCGACGAGTACGTCCTCGACCACACGATCGCGACCTTCCCCAAGCCCGTCGTCGCCCTGATGGACGGCATCGTCCTGGGTGGCGGCGTCGGCATCTCCGCCCACGCGCGCCACCGCGTGGTGACCGAGCGCTCGTCCGTTGGCATGCCCGAGACCCGCATCGGGTTCGTCCCGGACGTGGGCGGACCGTGGCTGCTGGCCCAGGCGCCCGGCGAGCTCGGCACCCACCTCGCGCTGACCGCGTCCAACGCCGACGCCGCCGACGCGATCGCGCTCGGGCTGGCGGACGTCCTGGTGCCGAGCGAACGGCTCGCGGAGCTCGTGCTCGACCTGGAGACCCAGGCCCCCGACGCCGTCCTCGACCGCCTCGCGACCGAGGCGCCCCCATCGTCCTTGGCCGCCCAGCGGGACTGGATCGACGCCGCGTACGCCGGCGACGACGTGCTCACCGTGGTGAAGCGTCTCCGGGCCTCCGACGTCGAGGCCGCTCACCGGGCGGCGGACGACATCGAGTCACGGTCCCCCACCGCGGTCACGCTCACCCTCGCGGCACTGCGACGGGCCGCGACCCTGCCGGACCTGCGCACCGCGCTCGACCAGGACCTCGCCGTCTCCACGCACCTGCTGACCGTCCCCGACATGGCCGAGGGCATCCGAGCCCAGGTCATCGACAAGGACCGCTCACCCCGCTGGGACCCACCGTCCCTGCCCGACGTCGACCCGACCGCGTTCCGCCACCTCTTCCCCTGACCCGGTGACGGTTTCCCACGGTACCGTGGGATTTGGGCACTTACCTCGCGTCTCAACACGAGGGGAGTGACGAATTACCACGGTCCCGTGGGAAACCGTCCACGGGCGGTCAGAGGCGGAGGACGCGGCCGGAGACGACGAGCAGGACGTCGTCGCACTCCTCGGCGATGCCCTGGTTGACGACGCCGAGCAGGTCGCGGAAGAGCCGACCGGAGCGGTGCTCGGGGACGACGCCCATGCCGACCTCGTTGGTCACCACGACCACCGTGTCACCGTGCTCCGCGATCGCGCGCGCCGTGGCGTCGACCCGGTCGAGCAGGACCGGCTCCCAGTCGTCGCGCAGCTGGTCCCAGCCGTCGAGCTCGTCGATGACGGCCGTGAGCCAGGTGCCGAGGCAGTCGATCAGCACCGCGCCCTCGGCGCCGCGGATCGCCGCCGCCAGGTCCTGCGTCTCCAGCGTCTCCCAGTGCTCGGGCCGCCGCTCGCGGTGGACCGCGACACGCGCCGCCCACTCGGGATCGACGTCCACGTCCGGCAGCGGGCCGGGCGCGACGTACGTGACATGGGTTGCCGCGATCAGCAACGACTCGGCGTGGAACGACTTTCCTGAGCGCACTCCGCCCGTGACCAGAACCTTCATGCCACCTCGCTAGGGTCAAGGCGAGCCTACCGCCGATCGTCCGAGGAGCCCCTGCATGCGATCGCGCGCCATCGGTCTCGTCCTCGGCTTCGCCGCCGACCGCGTGCTGGGCGACCCGGCCCGGCACCACCCGGTCGCCGCCTTCGGGCAGGTCGCCGTCGCCCTGGAGCGCCGCGTGTGGGCCGACGACCGCAGGACCGGCATCGCGTACGCCGCCGCGCTGGTCGGCAGCACCGCCGCCGCGGGCGCGACCGCCGACCGGGCGACCGCCCACCACCCCCTCGTCCGGACGCTGCTCACCGCGACGGCGACCTGGGCCGTCCTCGGTGGACGGTCTCTGGGCCGCGAGGCCCGGCGCGTGCAGGCGCACCTCGCCCGCGACGACCTGCCGGCCGCCCGTCAGCAGCTCACCCACCTCGTCGGCCGCGACCCGTCCCACCTCGACGCCGGGGAGATCTCACGCGCCACGGTCGAGTCGGTCGCGGAGAACACCTCCGACGCCGTCGTGGCCCCTTTGCTCGCCGGCGCCGTCGGCGGGATCGGCGGGCTGCTCGCCTACCGGGCGGCCAACACCCTGGACGCGATGGTGGGCCACCGCAGCGAGCGCCACCGCGAGTTCGGCTGGGCCTCCGCGCGTCTCGACGACGTCCTCAACCTCGCGCCCGCGCGCCTCTCCGCGCTCCTCGCCGCAGTCCTGGCGCCGGTGGTCGCCGGTCGCCCCGCCGACGCCTTCGAGGCGTGGACCCGTGACGCCCGCCGGCACCCCAGTCCGAACGCCGGCCCGGTGGAGGCGTCGTTCGCCGGCGCCCTCGGCGTCCAGCTCGGCGGGACGAACGTCTACGGCACCCGGGTCGAGCACCGACCGACGCTCGGCGACGGACGTCCCGCGCGGCCCGCCGACATCACCCGCGCCGTACGTCTCGCGGACCTCGTCTCGCTCGGCGCCCTGGCGGTCAGCGCTGGGCTCGCTGCACGACCCAGTCGGCGGCGTCACCCGCGGTAGGCACGGTCCGCACGCCGGAGCCAGCGGCCGCCCGGCGGACCACCACGACCGGGATGCCCATCTCGTCCGCGACCTGCATCTTGGACCAGGTGTGCCGGCCGCCGGAGTCCTTCGTCACGAGGACGTCGACCGGTGCCATGACCTCCCACTCGCCGTCGAGGTCGTACGGACCCCGGCTCAGCAGCACCGTCCACCGAGCGGGCAGATCGATCTCGGGCGGGTCCACGGCCCGGACGAGCGCGGCAGTCGAGGCCAGCGGGCCGACGAACCGGTCGAGCGACTGCCGGCCCACGGTCAGGAACGGCCTCTCCCCCAGGGTCGCGGTCAGCGCAGCTGCCGCGTCGTGGTCGTCGACCCAGTGCCACCGCTCGGCGCCGGGCGCACCGGACCACCCGGGACGCTCGAGGCGCAGCAGCGGCACCCCGTCGGCGGTGCAGGCCGCGACGGCGTTGCGGCTCATGCCCTCCGCGAACGGGTGCGTCGCGTCGACGACCGCCGAGATGCGCTGCTCGGCGAGGTACGCCCGAAGGCCCGCGACGCCGCCGAACCCGCCGATCTGCACCGCGCCGACGGGCAGCCGGGGGCGGGCCACGCGGCCGGCCAGCGACGACACGAACCGCACCTGCCGCGCCAGCAGCAGCGCCGCGAGCTCACGCGCCTCGCCGGTGCCGCCCAGCAGCAGGACGGTCATGCCGGCCCGGACGGCAGCACCGGCAGGTCAGCCGGCACGCCCGTCTCGGCGAGCTTGAGCAGGGCGTCGACGTCCAGCCGTTGCTCGACGAGGTCGCCCAGCAGGTCGAGCCGCGCCTCGCGGCTGGCGGCGAAGCTGACGTCGCCGGACGTGTACGTCCGCCCGGCCAGGGCCGCCGCCTCCTGCAGGAACGCGCGCCGGAACCCGTCGGACTCCAGGCTGCCGTGCCACATCGTGCCGAAGACGCCGCCCGCCCGCGCCCCGCCCAGGAACTCCTCGCCGCTGCCACGAGTGATCCGGCCGTGGTGGATCTCGTAACCGGACGCGTCGGCACCCAGCGCGTGCCCCGTGGGCAGCCGCAGGACCTTGTCAGCGCTGAACGTCGTGGCGACGTCGAGCAGGCCGAGCCCCTCCACGTCTGCCCCGGCCTCGCCCTCGACGCCGTCAGGGTCGCTGATCGTGCGACCCAGCATCTGGAAGCCACCGCAGATGCCGAGCACCGGCCGACCGGCCGCCGCTTGGGTCGCGATCGCCCGGTCCAGGCCGCGCGCCCGCAGCCAGCGCAGGTCGGAGATGGTCGCGCGCGTGCCGGGCAGGACCACGACGTCGGCGTCGGACACGTCCCGCGGGTCGCTGGCGAAGACGACGTCCACGTCCGGCTCGAGGCCCAGCGCGTCCACGTCGGTGAAGTTGCTGATGCGGGGCAGCCGGATGACCGCGACACGCAGCGCCGCGTCCCGGTCGGCCGCCCGGCGACCCGCGAGGTCGAGCGCGTCCTCCGAGTCCAGCCACAGGTCCGTGCTCCAGGGCAGGACGCCGAAGACCCGGCGGCCGGTGAGCTGCTCGAGCCGGTCCAGCCCGGGTGCCAGCAGGCTCTCGTCACCGCGGAACTTGTTGACCACGAAACCGGCGACGAGCCGCTGGTCGTCCGGGTCGAGCAGGGCGACGGTGCCGTACATCGCGGCGAAGACCCCGCCCCGGTCGATGTCGCCGACGACGATCGTGGGGATGTCGGCGTGCCGGGCGAGCCCCATGTTGACGTAGTCGCCGGCGCGCAGGTTGATCTCGGTCGGGCTGCCCGCGCCCTCGCAGACCACGATGTCGTGGCGCGACAGCAGGTCGTCGTACGCCGCGTGGGCGGCGGCAGCGAGGTGGGTGCGGCCACCGATGAACTCCGCGGAGGTGATCTCGCCCGCCGGCTGCCCCATGACGACGACATGGCTGGCACGGTCACCACCGGGCTTGAGCAGGACGGGGTTCATCGCCGCCTCCGGCACCGCGCGCGCGGCGAGCGCCTGCACCCACTGCGCGCGGCCGATCTCGGCGCCCGTCCCGTCCGGTCCGAGGCACACCATCGAGTTGTTGGACATGTTCTGCGCCTTGTAGGGCGCCACGTCCAGGCCGCGGCGGGCGAACGCCCGGCAGAGGCCCGTCGTCAGGATGCTCTTGCCGGCGTCGGACGTCGTGCCGGCCACCAGCAGCGCGGTCATGCGCGCTCCCGGTGCAGCCAGGGCCCGAGGAGCCCGGTGACCCAGGGCAGCAGAACGTACGTCATCAGCGGCGTCATGACGCACACGGTCAGCAGCACCCGCGCCGCCAGCCACCAGTCGTCGAGGTAGACCCGTCCCAGCTCGTTGGCGACGAGGCTCAGCGGGAAGAACACGATGAAGATCGACACCATCTGCTTCCAGCGCGGGGGTGGCTGCGCGCCCGTCCGCAGGTCGGCCACGTCGACGTTCGACGGCTCGTCGAACCAGCCCTCGATGCCCGTGCGGTGCTCGCGCGACGCCTCGGCGACGAAGCCCTGGGCGGAGTCGAGCCACCAACGTCGCTGCGCCGAGCCCTCCCACGACTCCAGCGACTGCGGCGAGGCGAAGCGGTAGAGCATGTGCCACGTGGTCGAGTCCTTGTCGGGACGCACCCACCCCGAGCCGAGGAAGCCCTCGAAGCGCTCGGCCAGCTCGGTGCCCGCCCGCAGCCAGGCGTGCATCTGGTCCTCCTGCGACGGATCCACGTGCCGGGTGATCGAGACGGTGACGGGTCCGGGCATGGACTCCATCCTAGGAGTGCGACCGAATGCAAAGACCCCCGGAGCCAAGGCTCCGGGGGTCTTGCGGTGATCTAGTTCAGATCAGTGGGATCAGAGGGGACGGATGTTCGTCGCCTGCAGGCCCTTCTGGCCCTGCTCCACGTCGAACTCGACCTTCTGGTTCTCGTCGAGCGAGCGGTAGCCGCTCGTCGCGATGGCCGAGAAGTGCGCGAACACGTCCTCGCTGCCGTCGTCGGGGGCGATGAATCCGAAGCCCTTGTCAGCGTTGAACCACTTGACAGTTCCTGTAGCCATTGTCTTGCTCCTTCTTGCGAATTGCCGATCGCGCCTTTCGCGAACGGCCGTCGCGACACACATCCAACCGAGAAGAAATCAAGACCACAAACATGGAACGTCATTCGTTCGTACAGCCCAACGTCGTGCAACTGATGTCCACCCTAGCGCGTTTCGGCGCCCAACGGGGAATCGGGCACCGGATCGACGTATCGGGCGCGTCGCGCGGCCCGGCGAAGCGTCGCGAGAATGGCCGGACCGAGGGCCACGAGGGCGATCGAGTTGGTGATCGCCCGCCCGGTGTCCCAGCCCGCGGTGGAGGTCAGGAGGGTGTAGATCCCGAAGCGGTGCAGGTTGTCCCACAGCGGCGCACCGGGCACGAACGACAGCCCGCCTTCGTGGCCGGGCACCTCGACGCCGAGCAGGAACGGCCACGACGACATGTTCATGAGCAGCCCGTACAGGTACGAGATCACGATCCCGTAGACGACCAGCACCGCGATCTCGGCCTTGCCCGTGAATCGCCGCGGCAGCATCCCCGCGCCCATCCCGATCCACGCCGAGGCAAGCATCTGGAACGGCATCCACGGCCCCACCCCGGAGGTGATGAGCGCCGACGCGAACAACGACGTGCAACCGAGCACGAACCCGAAACCGGCACCGAACACCCGTCCCGCCAGGATCAGCAGGAAGAAGACCAGCTCGATGCCCGCGGTGCCGGCCCCGAGGGCGCGCATCGCCGCGTTGATCGCGGTCAGCACGCCGAGCATCGCCAGCGCCTTGGAGTCCATGCCGCCCTCGGTCAGCTCGGCGACGACGACGCCCACGATCAGCGGGAGCAGCAGCAGGAAGAAGAACGGCGGGTCGACCCGGGTGGTGTCCTGGTCGGGCGCGAGCAGCAGCGGCCACAGGAACATCATCAGGCCGGCGACGGATGCCACCGTGATGACCGCGACCGACCGCGGACGCACCCGGATGGCGGAGACCACGCTCATCCCAGGGCCTCCGCGACCTGCTCGACGGTCAGCCAGGCCGGGCCGAGGATCTTGGAGACCTGGGGCGCGAACGCGGGCGACTCGGCCAGCACCGTGGCCGTCCGCCCGGTGGAGACGACCTCGCCGTCCGCCAGGACGACGCACCGGTCGGCCACGTGCGCGATGAACTCGATGTCGTGGCTGGCGAGGAGCACGGACCGCCCCTGCGCCGTGATGCCGCGCAGGATGTCGGCGAGGGCCGTCTTGGCGAGGTAGTCCAGGCCACGGGTCGGCTCGTCGAGCGCGACCACGGGCGGATCGGCCGTCAGGACGATCGCCAGCACCACCGACAGCCGCTGCCCCTCGGAGAGGTCCCGCGGGTGGGCGTCGCCGGCGATGCCCGGGACGAGCCGGTCCAGGATGCTGCGGCAGGTCCCCGGTTCGGCGTCGGCCTGGCGGTCCGCCGCGGCGCACTCCTGGTCGACGGTCTCGAGGTAGAGCAGGTCGCTCGCGGTCTGCGGCACCAGGCCGACCAGCGCGCGGGCCTTGCTGCTGGACAGCTCCCCCGGGTCCTGCCCGTGCACCGAGACCGTCCCGCTGCGCCGCTTGCCGGTGCCCTGCACGGCCCACAGCAGGCTGGACTTGCCCGAGCCGTTGCGCCCCATCAGCGCCACGACCTCCCCGGCCGGCACCACCAGGTCGACGTCCCGCACCGCGACGAGCGAGCCGTACGCCACCGAGACGCCGCGGGCGGTCAGCAGCGCTGCGGGCGTCTCGTCCGACGGCGGCGTCGGGACGGGCAGCTCACCGAGCGAGCCTCGGGCACGGCGGGCCTCGCGCACCGACAGCGGCAGCGGCGACCAGCCGGCCAGCCGGCCCAGCTCGATGACCGGCGGCGCCACGACGGAGTCCACGAGCATCCGTGCGGGCGGCCCGTCCCGGACCGTGCCGTCCTCGACGAGCACGAGCCGGTCGGCGAACGGGATGACCCGCTCCATGCGGTGCTCGGCGACCACGACGGTCAGTCCCAGGTCGTCGACCAGGCGGGCCAGGGTGGCCAGGACGTCCTCGGCCGCGGTCGGGTCGAGCGCGGAGGTCGGCTCGTCCAGCACCAGGACCCGTGGGTGCATCGTCAGGACCGCACCGATCGCGACCCGCTGTTGCTGGCCGCCGGACAGGGTCCGGAGCGGGCGGGACCGCAGCGATGCGATGCCGAGCAGGTCGAGGGTCTCCTCGACCCGGCGACGCATCGTCTGCGGGTCCAGCCCCAGCTGCTCCATCCCGTACGCGAGCTCGTCCTCGACGATGTCGCTGACGAACCCGGCGAGCGGGTCCTGCCCGACGTAGCCGATGACGTCCGCCAGCTCGCGGGGTGCCCGACCGCGGATCGACGCCCCGTCGACCAGCACGTCGCCAGCCAGCTCCCCGCCGGTGAAGTGCGGGACGAGGCCGTTGAACGTCCCGAGCAGGGTCGACTTGCCCGAGCCCGTGCGTCCGGCGACGAGCACCAGCTCGCCCTCGGGCAGCACGAGGTCGACGCCACGCAGCGTCGGCGCGGACGCTCCGTCGTGGCGGAACGACAGCCCGCGCAGCTCGATCATCGCCGCACCTCCGCCATCGGGTCGAGCACCGGCGGGGGCGTGAGGAAGGCCGGCACGACGCCGATCATGACAGCGACGAGAGCCGCGGCGGACAGCGCCGGGGCCTCCGACACCGACGACAGGATGACCGCGGGCTCGCGGTCGGCGAGCACGCCCACCAGCAGGGCCGGCACCACGCCGGAGGCGACCGCGACGATCTCGCCGGCCCGCCAGCGGTCGGGGCGGTAGCGCGTACGCTCCACGCGGCGTCCGGCCGAGGCGAATCCCAGGGCCGCGAGCGCGCCACCGGCCAGGAGCATGGGCCAGGACAGCAGCCGTGGGGTGGTCGCGTCGAGGTATCCGTACGTGCCGACGCACAGGCCGATCAACCCGGCCAGCATCAGCGCGCCGGTCCAGGCCCGCTCGCGGCTCGTCGCCCGACCGGACCGGCCGTAGCCCCGGGCATCCATGCCTGCCGCCAGGGACATCGAGCGCTCGAGCGCGTCCTCGAGCACCGGCACGACGATGCGGCGCAACGACGACATCCCCTTGCCCGGATCGCCCCGCAGCCGGCGGGCGCGACGCACCCGCTGCACGCTCTCGGCGAGCTGGGGGAACACCGACAGGGCGACGACGACGGCCGTGCCGACCTCGTACAGCGCCGGGGGGAGCGACTTGAGCAGGCGCTTGGGGTTGGCCAGGGCGTTGGCCGCTCCGACGCAGATGATGATCGCGGCCAGGCGCATGCCGTCGTACAGGCCGGCGAGGAGCGAGTCCCGGGTGACCGCACCCAGCAGGGTCACCCCCGCGGCGGCGTCCGGGAGCGGGATCTCCGGCAGCCGGAACAGCACGGGGCCACTGCCGCTGCCGCCGAGCAGGATGCGGAACAGCACGCGGATCACGACGACCGCGAGCCCGAGGTACAGGTAGATCCGGAACGACATCGCCCACGGCGCCTCGGTGCGCCGGGCGAGCACCACCAGGCAGGTGACGAGCACCACAAGCAGGATCAGGACGGGGTTGGCCATCTGCGAGACGGCAGCCGCGAGCCCCAGGGACCAGATCCACCAGGCCCCGGGGTGCAGGTCGCGCGGCAGGACGGTGGCCCGCTCCATCGTCGCCTTTATGAGGGCCCGCCCGCCGTCCGGCGGCGCCACAGGACGGCAGCCATCCCGCCGACCAGCGCCAGCGCCAGGACGCCCGCGACCCAGCCGAGCGAGCCCGAGGAGTCGTCGGTGGCCGCGACGGGCCGCGGCCCCTCGGACTCCGCGGAGCGCTCGGGGGCGGCGGACTGCGGGGCGGACGCGGTCGGCTCGACCTCCGGGAAGGTCCTGCTGGTCGAGTCCTGGAACTCGAAGGCCACCCATCCGCCGTCGGGCACCTTCAACGAGCCCACGCCCTGGCTCGCGTACGACCACTCACCGCTCGCGCCGTCTGACCAGAACAACCCCCAGTAGGCGTCGCCCGGAGGGACGCTCGCGCAGCCCGCCCCGGCCGGCACGCCGTCGACCTGGCACACGAAGCCGGGCTGTCGCTGGACGGGAGTCAGGACGTGCCCCGCGTCCCGGAAGCTGTCCGCCGCGGTGCCGCCGCCGTCCTCGTCGCACGACACCGTGGAGCCCACGACGACGGTGACCCCGACACCCTCCGCGCAGGCGGCGGCTGCTGCTGGGCCGGGCTGGACGAGGACGGTGGCTGCCACCGCGAGCAGGAGCGCGGTGATCGCACGGCCGGGGCGCGAGGACATCAGCTCACCGCGAACCCGTGGTGGGACCCGCCGGCAGGGCGTCGAGGCCGAGGACGGCCTGGACGCTCGCTCGCACGTACCGGTCCCGGTCGGCCTTCGCGACGGTCGTCCCGGCGGCCGCGGAGAGATCCGCCGCGTTGACCGCGATCGCGCCCTTCTCGGGGCCACCGTCCACCTGCAGGCCGGCGAGCCACGTGGCCGCGCGACGGGCGGGCCTCTGGTGCCCGGTGAGCGCGAGCGCCGCTGCGGCCTGGCCGGTGCTGTTGCTGTTGGGACCGCCCGCGTCGGAGAACGATCCGTCGTCGGCCTGGGTCCGGACGAGCCACTCGGCCGCCTCGTCGATGTCGTCGTCCAGCCCGGAGCTGCCCTGGTCGGCCGCGACCTGCAGCGACTGGATCGCGAACGCGGTCCCGTCGACGCTGCCCGGACCGTCCGTGCACGGCTTGCTGGCCATGTCCTCACGGAAGGAGCCGTCGTCGCACTGCTGCTTGAGCAGGAACCCGACGGCCGCGTCGGCGTCATCGCTCTTGGCCGTCGCCAGGGCCTGGACGGTCCAGGCCTGGTTGAGGACACTGGTCGACTGGAACTTCCCGTCGGGGGCGTCCTTGGCCCGGCCCGTCTCGGCGCCGGTCGGCACCACGAG
Source organism: Aeromicrobium chenweiae (assembly GCF_003065605.1). Classification (GTDB taxonomy): domain Bacteria; phylum Actinomycetota; class Actinomycetes; order Propionibacteriales; family Nocardioidaceae; genus Aeromicrobium; species Aeromicrobium chenweiae. Next base: position 3,358,232 of record NZ_CP026952.1, read on the forward strand.
GGCCTCGAGCTCGTCGATGAGGTGGCGTGACCCCACCGCGTTGGCGTCGTCGCCGTGGGCCTGGACCATCGCGGCGAGCTTGGCCAGCGCCCCGGCGTAGCGGGTGCCGCCGGGCGGGTCGGTGTAGTCGTCGGCGTGCGCGAGGGTCGCCCGGTAGACCTTCTCGGCCGTCTTCGGGTCACCCAGGTCGGTCAGGGCGGCGTAGAGGTCGAGGTTGAGCCCGTAGTCGACAAAGGGGGTCACGTCGCCGGTCTCCACGTCGGTGAAGTGGCTGGTGAACAGGTCGTCGTCGCCCCGCTGGTCGGACAGCCACACGACCGCAGCTCTCTGGGGGGCGTTCGGCCCGGTGTCCTTCTCGGCCGACTTCCCGTCCGAGGAGGAGCAGGCGACGAGGGCCGGCGCGATGGCCAGGACCGCGAGGCGGCGCAGGATGGTGCTCTTCACAGGTGTCCTTCCCGCTGCCACGGGAAAGAGGGCGTGAGCCCGTCCCGTGTGTTCCTCGACAGCGTGGATCGGTCGTCCCCACAGCAGGTGCTCCGGCTCGCCACACGAGGTGGCCTACGGTTGCGGGTCAGCGCCGGACTTGGACCGGCTTCCCCTGGCATGCGGGTGGATGGAGTTGTGCCGAATGGCAGAAAGAATTTAACACTCGCCGTTCCCACGACCTATCCGGCCGAGGACAGACCTGTCCTGACCGAGCGTCAGGGGCGCCAGCGGTGGTTGCGTCGCCAGACGGTGCCGGCGGGGTGCCGGAACTCGATGTGGCCGTCGGGGGTTTGTCGGGCGTGCCAGTCGTCGTGGTGGACGAGGCGGTGGTGGTGGGGGCAGATCAGGACGCCGTCGTCGAGGGTGGTGGTGGCACCGTGGGCCCACGGCTGGCGCCAGTGGTGGCCTTCGCAGTCCTCGGGCGGCCGGTCGCAGCCGGGGAAGGCGCAGCCGTGGTCACGATGAGCGAGGGCCTGCTTCTGGGCCTTGGTGAACAGGCGTTGCTCGTGGCCGTGGTCCAGCGGCAGGGAGGTGCCGCCGAAGACCTGCGGGATGATGCCCAGGTTGCAGGCCATCAGGCGGGCCTGGGCGGCTGAGATGCGGGTGCCGGTGGACAGGGTCGCGGCCTTGACACCTCGGACGAGCGTGTCGAGGTCGAGGTGGACCATGAGGGTCGCGCCGAGGCCGGAGCGGCCGGGCAGCAGGTGGCCGGGCAGGCGCGAGCAGATCTCGGCGAATCCCATGCCCAAGCGGGTGCGGTGCTCCAGGTCGCGGTCGTAGATCGACGGTTCGCCGGGCCCGGTGTCGGCGTCGGGCCGGGCGCCGGGGTGGTCGCGCAGGTGGTCACGGCGGGGTGCGGAGACAGCCTTGATCGCGGTGGCGAGCATGTCGGCCTGGGCATCGGGCAGCGTGAAGCCTCCGGTGGTGGTGCCGTCGCCGTTCGGGCGGCTCCAGAACTGCGAGGCGGCCCAGGCGCGTTTCTCCTGGGCGTGCAGCGAGTCGCTCTCGATGGTGTCGACCTCGGGCTCGGGCTTGAGCTGGTCCGTGATCCGCCGGGACCGCGTGCGCAGGTCCTTGAGGCTGTAGCGGGCAGCGTCACCGATGAGCGTGTCTTCGCAGGCCTGTTTCTGCTCGGGCGTGGTCCCGTCGGGCAGGTCGCCGATCGCGTCGGCGATGATGCCGGCCTGCTTGGCACCGATGCGCCCGCGGGCCAACGCCTCCTCGGTGGCGGGCGCGGCCTCCAGCGCCTTGGCCTGGTGGACCATCGCGTCGCCGGTGCGCCGGTCACCACCGAACGCTCCGGCCAGCATCGCGCCCGTTGACGTCGCGCCGACCTGCTGGGCGAGGCCCGAGGCCTCCAAGGCCCGTGTCGCGGCCAGCTGCTGGGCCCGGACCCGCGCCTCGACCCGCAGCAGGCGCTCGGCCAGACGACGCACCGCAGCCGGTTCCAACCCGTCCCACGCGCCCACCGGCATCCGGTCCAACGCAGCCTCGATCGCTGCGACCCCACCCGACAGCGGGTCGGGGAGCTGATCGAGGAGCTGAGCGGACATGAGGACACCCTCGGAGAAAGTCGTCGCACGCTTTCGCCCGTGTCGAGACGGTGCCCTCCAGCATCAGGCACCGCGGGCCAGTCACAGTCAGCCTCTGGTCAGCTCGAGGGCTGTTGCGAATTCTTCCCCCTCGATGCCTCCATGCTACCCCCGGCCACCGTCGAAGTCGAACATGTGTTCGAATGGTGAGACGGAGTTCTGCGAAGACCCTGCTCGCCACCATGACCTCGCTGCCGGGACCTCACCGCGCTAGTACGGTTGCGCCATGACGCTCAGCGACGAACTGCGGATCGCCCTCGACGGCAAGTGGCGCCATGTGCGGGAGCAGTCCCGCAAGGAGCTGGCCGAGATGGATCTGGCGTACGACCACGACCTGACCCTCGACCAGGCACGCGCCCGAGTCCTGGAACAGATGAAGCAGCTCGTCCCGACCGGCATCCCGGCGGCCGGCTTCCGCGAGTCCAGCGGAGGCACGGGTGACCCCGGCATGGCGGTCACCGGCATCGAGATGCTGGCCCAGTTCGACCTGTCGCTGATGGTCAAGGCCGGCGTGCAGTGGGGCCTGTTCGGCGGGGCCATCGAGAACCTCGGCACCGAGCGGCACCACCAGGCGTACATCCCCGGGCTCATCAACCTCGACATCCTCGGCTGCTTCGCGATGACCGAGACCGGCCACGGCAGCGACGTGCAGAGCCTCGAGACCACCGCGACGTACGACCCGGCGACGCAGGAGTTCGTCATCAACTCCCCCACGCCGTCGTCGCGCAAGGACTACATCGGCGGCGCTGCGGCGCACGCCCAGTACGCCGCGGTGTTCGCCCAGCTCATCACCAAGGGCGAGGGCTACGGCGTGCACTGCTTCGTCGTCCAGCTGCGCGACGACGAGGGCAACGACCTGCCGGGCATCACGACGTCCGACGACAAGCACAAGGGTGGGCTCGGTGCGGTCGACAACGGGCGCATCATGTTCGACCAGGTCCGCATCCCGCGGGAGAACCTGCTGAACAAGTACGGCCAGGTCGACGAGGGCGGCACGTACTCCTCGCCCATCGAGAGCTCGAACGCCCGGTTCTTCACGATGCTGGGCACACTGATCCGCGGCCGCATCAGCGTGGGCGGATCGGCCAGCGCGGCGACCGAGGTGGCCCTCAGCATCGCGGGCCGGTACGCGCTCAAGCGCCGGCAGTTCGGTCCGGACGACGAGCACGAGGTGCTCCTCATGGACTACCGCATGCACCAGCGTCGCCTGCTGCCGCTGATCGCCAAGTCGTACGCGATGCGGTTCGCGCAGAACCAGCTCGTGGCCCGCATGGACCGCATCCAGCGCTCGGACGACCCGCCACCGCCGCACCAGCAGCGCGAGCTGGAGAGCCGGGCGGCCGGCCTCAAGGCGGCTCAGACCTGGCACGCGACCAAGGCGATCCAGGAGGCCCGCGAGGCCTGCGGTGGCGCCGGGTACCTCGCCGAGAACCGCCTGACGACGCTGAAGGGCGACACGGACGTCTTCACGACGTTCGAGGGCGACAACCACGTGCTGTTCCAGCTCGTCGCCAAGGAGCTGCTGACGTCGTACGCGCAGGAGGTCGGCGGGCTCGACCCGGTCGGCCTGGTGCGCTTCGCTGCCGGCACCGTGGCCGATGTCGTCAAGGAGCGCACGGCGGCGTCGCAGCTGATCCAGCGCCTCATCGACGCCCGCCCCGGCAGCAGCGACGACGACCATGACCTGCTCGACCGCGGCACCCAGCTCAACCTGTTCGAGGACCGCGAGCAGCACGTGCTCGAGACGGCCGCCCGGCGGCTGCGACGCGCCGGCCAGGACCCGGTCGAGGCGTTCGCGGTCTTCAACGCCGCCCAGGACCACGTCATCCGTGCGGGCCGGGTGCACATCGAGCGCATCGTCCTCGAGGCGTTCACCGCGGGCATCGCGCGCTGTGAGGACCCCGAGGCCCAGGAGCTGCTCCGCGACGTCTGCTCGCTGTACGCGCTCACGGCGATCGAGGAGGACCTGGCCTGGTTCATGGGGCACAACCGGTTGTCCGACACGAGGGCCAAGACCGTGACCCACCTGGTCAACGACCTGCTCGAGAAGCTGCGTCCGCACACCCTCACCCTGGTCGAGGGATTCGGGGTGCCCGAGTCGACGCTCAACGCCGCGATGCTGCTGGACTGACGGGCCCCGACACGCCGGGACATCGGTCTCTTGCACGGGGCGCGCGAACCGCGATCCCGTGCAAGGATGAGCCGACCTGTCACCAACCCCCCGTGGAGAGACCCATGCGTCTGAACACCCTCGCCAGGACCGGCGCCGCTCTGACGGCCTCCGCCCTGGTCATCACCCTCAGCTCCGGGCCGGCCAACGCCGCCGACTCGACCTCCGTCGGCGCCGTCGAGTCGTCCGCTCCCGCCGCGGGTCAGCGCACCAGCTTCGCGTCCGCCGATTTCCGCGCCGCGGGCACCGTGCGTCCGGCAGCCATCTCGCTGGCGAAGTTCAAGCTGCGGTCCGGCGTCATGACCAGCGGCAAGCTCACCGGCATCTGGGGCGACGTGATCCCCGCCGGCAGCGGCTCGGTCAAGTACGCCGTCACCAAGGTCACGGTCAACGGCAAGTACAAGGGTCAGACCTACCTCTACCCGGGCGACCAGGCCCAGGGCGGCATCAACATGCCCCGCATCTGGGGCTCCGGTCCCGTCGTGCTGGGTCCGACGACCTTCACCTACGCGGACGGCTCGACGAGCGTCGACCAGACGCGGAGCAACACGTTCTACTTCCGCAAGAACATCAAGACGACGCACAAGAACGGCAGCGCCCTCAAGATCCGCCGGGTCAACAAGAAGGTCACCTTCAAGGCGCAGAACATCAAGATCGTCCAGCCCTCGACCGGCAAGTACGTCTCGGTCAAGAGGGTCAAGCTGCAGTACAAGAAGGGCAGCAAGTGGAAGACCCAGAAGACGATCAAGCTGAACAGCAAGGGCAACGGCACCTACAAGCGCAAGACCTCGAGCAAGAAGCGCTACCGCCTCTACCTGCCGCAGACGGCCACGACCGTGCAGTTCCGCACGTACACGAGCTCCAAGATCTGAGTCGGCCGCACTGAACGAAGGCCCCCGCCCCCTCCCGGGTCGGGGGCCTTCTGCCGTCCCCAGCCCCTGGAATGACAGGGTGTTCCGGCCCTGAAGCTGGCGGTCGCGCTTGGACCTGCGTGGAAGGATGGATCGGTCTTGTCACGACCCATCGACTCACCTCAGGGGAGCTTCACCATGCGTTCATCTATCGCCGCCCGGACGGGCGCCGTCGTCACGGCCACCGCGCTCGCGCTGACCCTCGGCGTCGGATCCGCGTCCGCCGCCGACCCGAAGAGCACCGCCGCCAAGGCTGCTCCCACCCAGAAGCACGTCTCGAAGTTCCACCTCAAGTCCGGTGTCATCACCCAGCACACCCGCTCCGGCGTCTACGGAGACGTGCTGCTCAAGGGACCCGGCAAGGTCAAGTCCATCAAGACCGAGGTGCGCATCAACGGCGTCCGCAAGGGCACGGTCAAGCTCTACACCGGCAGCTACAAGAAGTCGCGCAGCGGGAAGATCAAGGGCGGCGGAGTCGACCTCCCGCGTCGCTGGGGTGCCGGCGCCGTCGTGCTGGGCCCGACGACCTTCACCTACAGCAACGGGGCGACCACGGTCGACCAGAAGAAGAGCAACCGGTTCTACATCCGGCGCGACGTCAAGACGCTCAAGAGCAACAACACGGCGCTGGTCATCAAGCGCACGAACAAGAAGGTCACCTTCAAGGTCCAGCGCGTGAGCATCGTCAAGCCCTCCTCCGGCAAGTACGTCTCCGCCGGTTCGGTGAAGCTGCAGTACAAGTCCTCCACCGGCAAGTGGAAGACCAAGAAGACGATCAAGCTCAACAGCAAGGGCAACGGCACCTACAAGCGCACCACCTCCGCCAAGCAGCGCTACCGCATCCACGTGTCGAAGACGGACACGCGGGTCCAGTTCCGCACCCGTCCGAGCGGTCGCATCTAGCGGCTGCCGGTCCTCGCGACGGCCCTCGACCCCGCCCGGGTCGGGGGCCGTCGTGCGTCAGAAGTCGCCGGCGGCGGAGCGGACGGCCTTGAGCAGCTCGAACGCCTGGTCCTGCTGCTCCCCGTCGAGCCCGACCACCGCGAAGTCGATCGCCATCACGGCGTCCGTCGCCTGGGCCAGCACCTGCTTGCCCTCGTCCGTCAGCTCGGCGAACGTACGGCGGCGGTCCGTCTGGTCGGCGACCCGTCGCACGAGGCCCTGCGTCTCGAGACGGTCCATCGCGTTGGTGACCGAGGTGGGGTGGACCATCAGGCGCTCGCCGATCTTGCTCAACGGCAGACGTCCTGCCGCGCTGAACGAGATGAGCTGCAGGACCTCGTAGCGGGCGAACGTGATGCCGAACGGCTTGAGGGCGGCGTCGAGCTCGGAGCTGATGAGTTGCTGCACACGCATGATCGAGGTCGCGAGGCGCATCGAGCGGGACTCGCCGATGTGCTCGACCCACAGCTCGGACGCCCGCTCGATCGGGTCGAACGGCAGGCGAGGCTCGACGGGCATGGGCTACATCGTAGGGGACCGCCCACCGCGCCCATCGCCTGCCATCCAAGGCCAATTCACGGCGGACGATGAGGGGAACGGGTCGCTCCCGCTGCCGCAAACCCTCATGCCGCAGCCGGCTCGCCAGAATTAGTTGGATGTCCTAGTATTGGACCTCCACAGATCTTCTCCGGGAGCCCGCATGCCTGACCTTCACGTCCCGACCCACCCGGTGCGCTTCGTCACCGCGTCCGCGCTCTTCGACGGGCACGACGCCTCGATCAACATCATGCGACGGATCTTCCAGTCGCAGGGCGCCGAGGTCATCCACCTCGGTCACAACCGCTCGGTCAAGGAGGTCGTCGACGCCGCGATCGAGGAGGACGTGCAGGGCATCGCGGTCTCGTCCTACCAGGGCGGGCACGTCGAGTACTTCGAGTACCTCGTGGAGTCGCTGCGCGAGCAGGGTGCGGGCCACATCCACGTCGTCGGCGGCGGTGGCGGCGTGATCGTCCCCGAGGAGATCGCCCGGCTGCGGAAGTCCGGCGTCACGATCTTCTCGCCCGAGGACGGTCAGCGCCTCGGCCTCGTCGGCATGATCAACTCGGTGGTCAAGGACTGCGACTTCGACCTCACCGAGCTCGGCGGGCTGGACCTCGACGCGCTGCTCGCCGGCGAGCGTCCGGCGATCGCCCGTGCGATCACGCTGGCCGAGGCCGGCTCCCTCAGCGAGGCCCAGCGCGAGCGCATCTCGGCCGCTGCCGCCGCGCACTCCTCCCCCGTCCTCGGCATCACCGGCACGGGCGGCTCCGGCAAGTCGTCCCTGACCGACGAGCTGGTCCGCCGCTTCCGCGTCGACCAGCAGGACAAGCTCCGCGTCGCCGTGATCGCGGTCGACCCGACCCGCCGCCGCGGCGGCGGCGCCCTGCTCGGTGACCGCATCCGGATGAACTCGCTCGACGGCGAGCACGCGTACTTCCGCTCCCTCGCGACCCGCGGCTCGCACGAGCTGCCGGACTCCCTCAGCGACGTGATCGACGTCGTCAAGGCGGCCGGCTTCGACCTCGTGATCGTCGAGACCCCCGGCATCGGCCAGGGCGACGCGGCCATCGTCCCGTTCGTCGACTCCTCGCTGTACGTCATGACACCCGAGTTCGGCGCCGCGTCGCAGCTCGAGAAGATCGACATGCTCGACTTCGCGAACACCGTCGCGATCAACAAGTTCGAGCGCCGTGGGGCCAAGGACGCGCTCCGCGACGTGGGGCGTCAGATGGTCCGCAACCGCGAGGCGTTCGGCAAGCGCCCCGAGGACATGCCGGTCTTCGGCACGTCGGCCGCGACGTTCAACGACGACGGCGTCACCGCGCTCTACCAGCACCTGCGCGACGAGCTCGGCGCTGCGGGGCTCCCCGTCGGCGAGGGCATCCTGCCCGCGGTCGACGTGAAGTTCTCCAGCGGCATCCAGCAGGTCGTGCCGACCGACCGGGTCCGTTACCTGTCGGAGATCACCGAGACGGTCCGCGGCTTCCACGCCGAGACCGAGCGGCTCGCCGAGGCGGCCGACCGCGCGCAGCGCCTGGAGACCACGGCCGCCGAGCTCGCCGAGGCCCAGCTCGACGCCGCGAGCGTCGAGGAGCTCCTGGCCACCGCCAGGAAGGCGGTCCCGCACGAGGTCTCCGACCAGATCGAGGCCTGGCCGGCCGTCGTGGAGTCGTACTCCGGCGACGAGCAGGTCGTGAAGGTCCGCGACAAGGAGATCCACACGCAGCTCACCCGCGAGTCGCTGTCGGGCAACAAGATCCCGCGCGTCTCGCTGCCGAAGATGACGAACCACGGCGAGCTCGTGCGCTTCTGGCGCCGCGAGAACCTGCCGGGCTACTTCCCGTACACAGCCGGCGTCTTCCCCTTCAAGCGCGACGGCGAGGACCCCGCACGCATGTTCGCCGGCGAGGGCGACCCGTTCCGCACCAACCGCCGCTTCAAGCTGCTGTCCGAGGACGGCGACGCGACCCGGCTCTCGACCGCGTTCGACTCCGTGACGCTGTATGGCCGCGACCCCGACCCGCGCCCGGACGTCTACGGCAAGGTCGGCACGTCGGGCGTCTCGGTCGCGACCCTCGAGGACATGAAGGCGCTGTACGACGGCTTCGACCTCGTCTCCCCGTCGACCTCGGTGTCGATGACGATCAACGGACCGGCTCCCACGGTCCTGGCGTTCTTCCTCAACACGGTCATCGACCAGCAGGTCGACACGTTCCGCGAGAAGGAGGGCCGCGAGCCGTCCGAGGACGAGCTCGCCGACCTGCGGTCGTACGCCCTGCGATCGGTCCGCGGCACCGTGCAGGCCGACATCCTCAAGGAGGACCAGGGCCAGAACACGTGCCTGTTCTCCACCGAGTTCTCCCTGCGGATGATGGGCGACATCCAGCAGTACTTCATCGACGAGGGCGTCCGGAACTTCTACTCGGTCTCGATCTCGGGCTACCACATCGCCGAGGCCGGGGCGAACCCCATCAGCCAGCTCGCATTCACCCTCGCGAATGGCTTCACGTACGTCGAGTCGTACCTCGCGCGGGGCATGGACATCGACGACTTCGCGCCGAACCTGTCGTTCTTCTTCTCCAACGGCATGGACCCCGAGTACTCGGTCCTCGGCCGCGTCGCCCGCCGCATCTGGGCGATCGCGATGAAGGAGAAGTACGGCGCGAACGACCGCTCGCAGAAGCTCAAGTACCACGTGCAGACGTCGGGCCGCTCGCTCCACGCGCAGGAGATGGACTTCAACGACATCCGCACGACGCTCCAGGCGCTCATCGCGATCTACGACAACGCCAACAGCCTGCACACCAACGCGTACGACGAGGCCGTCACGACCCCGTCGCAGGAGTCGGTGCGCCGGGCGCTCGCGATCCAGCTCATCATCAACCGCGAGTGGGGCCTGGCGATGAACGAGAACCCGCTGCAGGGCTCGTACATCATCGACGAGCTGACCGAGCTGGTCGAGAACGCGGTGCTCGCCGAGTTCGACGCGATCAACGAGCGCGGCGGCGTGCTCGGCGCGATGGAGACCGGCTACCAGCGTGGACGCATCCAGGACGAGTCGATGCTCTACGAGCACCGCAAGCACGACGGCTCGCTGCCGATCATCGGCGTGAACACCTTCCGGCGTCCCGCGTCCGAGGGCGAGGAGGAGCACACCGTCGAGCTCGCCCGGGCGACCGAGACCGAGAAGGAGTCGCAGCTCGCCCGCGTCCGCTCGTTCCACGAGGCGCACACCACCGAGGCGGCCGAGGCGCTGGAGCGCCTGCGGCTCGCGGCCATCCACCACGAGAACGTCTTCGCGGTGCTGATGGACGCGGCGCGGGTGTGCTCGCTGCAGCAGGTCACCGAGGCGTTCTTCGAGGTGGGCGGCCAGTACCGGCGCAACGTCTGACGTCAGAACCCGGCGGCCAGCCGGTGGTACGCCTGGTTCCAGCGCAGCTCGCGCAGGAACGAGCGCGGGGTCGTGCTCGAGTCGATGTGCAGCAGCTCGGTGCGCACCATCTCGGCGAGATCCTCGAACTCCTCGATCCCGACCGCGGTGGTCAGCACCGTGTGGTGCGGACCGCCGGCGATGATCCAGGACTCGGCGGCCGTCGCCAACGAGGGGTGCGCCTGCCACATCGCGCAGGCCACCGGCAGGTTGGGCAGCGGCTCGTCCGGCTCGACCAGGGTGATGTCGTTGGCGGTGAGCCTGAACCGGTCGCCGAGGTCCGACAGGCCGACGACGATCCCTTCGCCGGGGTCCGCGACGAACCGCATGCGGACCGGGTCCTCGCGGTTGCCCATGCTGAGCGGGTGCACCTCGACGGTCGGCCGCGCTGACGTGATGGTCGGGCACACCTCGAGCATGTGCGCACCCAGCGACTTCTCGTTCCCCGGCTCCAGGTGGTACGTGTAGTCCTCCATGAACGAGGTGCCGCCGGGCCGTCCCGCCGCCATCGCCTTGGTCGTGCGGACCAGCACCGAGGTCTTCCAGTCCCCCTCGCCGCCGAAGCCGTAACCGTCGGCCATGAGCCGCTGGACCGCCAGCCCGGGCAGCTGCCGGAGACCGCCGAGGTCCTCGAAGCTGGTGGTGAACGCACCGAAGCCGCCGCCCTCGAGGAAGTCCCGCAGCCCGGCCTCGAGGCGCGCGGCGTACCGCAGGCTGTCGTGGCACTCGCCGCCGGGCCGCAGCTCGGGCGCCACGTCGTACCGCTCCTCGTACTCGGCCACGAGCGGGTCGACCCGCTCGTCCGGCACCGCGTCGACCACCGCGACGAGGTCGTTGACGCCGTACGTGTTGACCGAGACGCCGAACCTCCGCTCGGCCTCGACCTTGTCGCCCTCCGTGACGGCGACGTCACGCATGTTGTCACCGAACCGGGCGACCTTCAGCGCCCGGAGCTCCGCGGCACCCGCGGCGGCCCGCGCCCAGGCGCCGACCCGACGACCGACGTCGGGGTTGCTGATGTGCCCGGCGACGGTCTTGCGGGCCACGCCGAGCCGGGTCTGGATGAAGCCGAACTCGCGGTCGCCGTGGGCGGCCTGGTTGAGGTTCATGAAGTCCATGTCGATCGTCGCCCACGGGATGTCCCGGTGCGCCTGGGTGTGCAGGTGCAGGAACGGCTTCTGCAGCGCGTCGAGACCCTGGATCCACATCTTGGCTGGAGAGAACGTGTGCATCCAGCCGATCAGGCCCACGCAGCGGTCGTCCGCGTTCGCCGCCAGGATCGTCCGGCGGATCGCGTCGGACGACGTCAGCACCGGCTGCCAGACGACGGGCATCGAGAGCTCGGGCGAGGCCGCGAGCGCCTCCACGACCTGCGTCGACTGCTCCGCGACCTGGCGCAGGGTGTCCTCGCCGTACAGCCCCTGGCTGCCGGTGAGGAACCAGATCTCGCGAGCGGCGGTCGTCATGGACGTCTCCTTCTGGTGGGACGCGGCGGCCTCACTGGCCGTACGCACTCTGGTAGCGGTCGTGGAGACGCTCGACCTGCTCGGGCGTCAGGGCTCGCGGGTCGCCGAGCTGCCGCGCGATGTGGGTCGTCCGGGCGACGTCCTCGCACATCACGGCGGCCTTGACGGCGGCGCGGGCGTCGGCCCCGATCGCGAAGACGCCGTGGTTCTGCATCAGGACGGCGGGCGACGGGCTCCCCCGCAGGGTGTCGACGATGCCGCGGCCGATCGAGTCGTCGCCGATCAGCGCGAACGGGCCCACCGGGATGTCGCCGCCGAACTCGTCGGCCATCATCGTCAGGACGCACGGGATGGGCTCGGCGCGGGCGGCCCAGGCGGTCGCGTACGTCGAGTGGGTGTGCACGACACCACCCACGTGCGGCAGGTGCCGGTAGACGTAGGCCTGCGCGGCGGTGTCGGACGACGGGGCGAGATCGCCCTCCAGCACCCGTCCGGCCAGGTCGGTCACGACCATGTTCTCGGGGGTCAGGTCGTCGTAGCCGACGCCGCTGGGCTTGATCACCATCGCGTCCGCGCCCGGGACGCGGGCCGAGACGTTGCCGGCGGTCCAGACCACGAGCTGGTAGCGGGTCAGCTCCGCGTGCAGGCGGCACACCTCCTCGCGCAGCTGCCGGATCGTCTGGTGGACGTCGCTCGTGACGGTCATGGCGACCCCTCCGTCAGCGCCTCGCGCCGCAGCCCGCGCAACCGATGCATGACGTCGTTGCCGCCACGCCCGAAGTGGTCGTGCAGGGTCGTGTACTCCTTGAACAGGCGGTCGTACACCCTCGAGCGCCGTTCGTCGGGCTGGACGACAGCCCGACGAACGGAGCCCATGGCCTTCGCGGCGGCGCGTATGTCCGCGTACGCACCGGCCGCGACGGCGGCATGGAGGGCGGACCCCAGCGCGGGGCCCTGTTCCGACCCGATCACCGAGAGCGGCATGCGGGTCACGTCGGAGTAGATCTGCATCAGGAGATGGTTCTTGGACAGGCCGCCCGCGATCACGAGGTCGTCGACGGGCACCCCGGCCTCCTCGAACGCCGTGAGGATCGTGCGCGTCCCGAAGGCGGTCGCCTCGATCAGGGCCCGGTACACGTCCTCAGGACGGGTCGCGAGCGTCTGCCCCAGGACCAGGCCGGTGAGCTCGTGGTCGACCAGGACCGAGCGGTTCCCGCTGTGCCAGTCCAGCGCGACCAGGCCGTGCGCCCCGACCGGCTGGCGGGCCGCGAGCTGCGTCAGGTGCTCGTGGACGTCGATCCCGCGGGCCTCGGCCTCGTCGCGGACCCGGCCGGGGACGCCGTGCTCGACGAACCAGCCGAAGATGTCCCCGACACCGCTCTGCCCGGCCTCGTAGCCCCAGCTCCCCGCGACGATGCCACCGTCGACCGCACCGCACATGCCCGGCACGTCCCGCAGGACGCTCGCGCTCATCACGTGGCACGCCGAGGTGCCCATGATCATGACCATCTGGCCGGCGTCGACGGCCTGGGCAGCCGGCGCCGTGACGTGGGCGTCGACGTTGCCGACGGCCACGGCGATCCCGGTCGGCAGCCCGGTCCACTGGGCGGCGCGGGCGGTCAGGGACCCGGCACGGTGCCCCAGCTGGCCGATGGGCTGGCGAAGTTTAGCGTTAACAAAGTCGACAAATCGAGGATCGAGGGCGGCCGTGAAGTCATCCCCCGGGTAGGCGCCGTCCTGCAGCATGCCCTTGTACCCGGCCGAGCAGGCGTTGCGGACGTGCACGTCGCTCAGCTGCCACACGATCCAGTCGGCCGCCTCGACCCAGCAGTCCATCGCGGCGTACAGCTCGGCATCCTCCTCCAGCACCTGCAGGGCCTTGGCGAACTCCCACTCCGAGGAGATCAGCCCGCCGTACCGCGCCAGCCAGGCCTCGCCCCGATCCCGCGCCAGCGTCGTGATGCGATCGGCCTGGTCCTGCGCGGCGTGGTGCTTCCAGAGCTTGACGTACGCGTGCGGGCGGTCGGCCAGCTCGGGCAGCTCGCACAGCGGGGTGCCGTCCGCGAGCGTCGGCACCATCGTGCAGGCGGTGAAGTCGGTCGCGATGCCGATCACCTGCGACGGGTCGATGCCGGACGCCCGCACGGCCTCGGGCACCGCGTGGCGCAGGACGTCGACGTAGTCCGCAGGCACCTGCAACGCCCAGTCCGGCGGCAGCGGCCGGTCGGGGGCGGTCGGCAACGCGTCGGTGATGACGCCGTGACGGTAGGGGTGGACCGCGCTGCCGAGCTCGCGGCCGTCGGCGACCGCCACGACCAGCGCCCGACCCGACAGCGTGCCGAAGTCGACGCCGACCACGTACTGCTCGGTCATGGCCGCCTCCCGGACGGGGCGGTGCTGGAGCGCACGATCAGCTCGGGCTCGATGAGGCGCGGCAGGTCGTCGTCCTCGCCGGCGATCGCCGCGTGGAGCACCGCGATCGCCCTGCGGCCGACCTCGTGGAAGTTCTGCCGGACGGTCGTGAGGGGCGGGTTGAGGTACTCGACCTCCGGCGAGTCGTCGAAGCCCACGATGCTGACGTCGTCAGGCACCGCGAGCCCCGCCTCGTGCAGCGCCCGCATCAGGCCGATCGTCATCTGGTCGTTCGCGACGAAGACCGCGCCGGCCGCCCCCTCGTCGACGATCCGGCGGCCGGCCTCGTAGCCGCTGCGGGCCGTCCAGTCGCCGAGGTGGAGCGATCCCGGCTCGCGACCGGCGTCGCGGTGGGCGTCCTCCCATCCCTGCCGGCGGGCCTCGGCCTCGGTCCACTCCAGCGGACCGCGGACGTGGCTGACGCTCGGGTGCCCGAGCCCGAGCAGGTGGGACGTCGCCTCGTACGCGCCCTGGTGCTGGTCGACGCCGACCGCGAACCGGGCGCGGGTCAGGTCGCCCTCCACCACGACGAGCGGCACGCCGGGGTCCTGGTGGCGGATCACGTCGAGCGCCTCGTACTGGGCGGCGATCATCACGATGCCCTCGACGGACTGGCGCATGAGGTGGTCGATCGCGTCGGTCAGCGACTCGGCCGTCACGCTCGACAGGCTCACCGATCCGGCGAAGTAGCCCGCCTGGCGGGCCGCGTCCTCGACCGTCCGGTGGATGCTCGTGGGTCCGTACAACCCCGACTCCGTGCTGATGATGCCGATCGTGGACGACCGCCGCGTCACCAGCGCACGCGCCGCCGTGTTGGGCCGGTAGCCGAGCTGCTTGATCGCGGCCTCGACCCGTTGGCGGGTCGACTCCTTGATGTTGGGCATCCCGTTGATGACCCGGGACACCGTCTGGTGGGAGACGCCGGCGACCTTGGCGACGTCGGCCATGACCGGTGCGTGGTTCGGGACTGTCGTCATGCCTGCCTCCGGGTGAACAGCCGCTGGATGACCACGAAGACCAGCAGGAGCACGCCGATCGTGATCTTGGTCCACCAGGAGCTGAGGTTGCCGTCGAACGAGATGAAGGTCTGGATCGTCCCGAGGACCAGCACGCCGAGCGCCGATCCCAGGACCAGTCCGGACCCGCCGGCCAGCAGCGTACCGCCGATCACGACCGCGGCGATGGCGTCGAGCTCCATGCCGACCGCGTGGAGGCTGTAGCCCGACAGCATGTAGACCGAGAACAGCAGGCCCGCAAGGGAGGAGCAGAAGCCGCTGATGACGTAGACGCCCACCTTGGTGCGCGCGACCGCGAGCCCCATCAGCAGCGCCGACTGCTCACTGCCGCCCACCGCGTAGACCGTGCGGCCGAACCGCGTCATGTGCAGGCCCCAGGCGGCGACGGCCAGGACGAACAGGGCGACCAGCACCGCGGGCGTGATGAAGTAGCCGCCCGGCAGGTCGATCGTGCCCATCGCGAACGAGGTGAAGGTGGGGTCCTTGATCGGGATCGACTCGATGCTGATCAGGTAGCAGAGGCCCCGGGCCAGGAACATGCCGGCGAGGGTCACGATGAACGGCTGGATCTCGAAGTAGTGGATCACCAGCCCCATCAGCAGCCCCAGCACCGAGCCGCTCAGCAGCACCGCGACGACCACCAGCGCCGCGGGCCAGCCGGCACGCAGGGTCGAGGCGGCGACCATGGTCGACAGCGCGACCACCGAGCCGACCGACAGGTCGATCCCCCCGGTCAGGATCACGCAGGTCATGCCGACGGCCAGCACGATCAGGAAGGCGTTGTCGACGAGCAGGTTGAGGATGACCTGCGGAGACGTGAAGCCCTCGTACCGGATGCCACCGGCGCCGAGCATGCCGACGAACAGCGCCGCGGTCGCGAGCACCGGGTAGAAGCGTCGGGGCGGCGTCAGCTGGCGCAACCGGTCGGTGGCGGATCCGCGCAGGTCGTCGGCGGTGGGGGTGTGCGCGCTCATGCCTGGCTCCCTCTCGTCAGCAGTGGTGCGGGTCGGCGCACCCGGAGCACGGCCCGCGCCTTGGGCGACTGCAGCAGGCAGACCAGGATCACCACGATCGCCTTGAACAGGTAGTTCGTCTCGGACGGGATCCCGATCGTCGGGATCGTCGTGGCGAGGGTCTGGATGAACATCGCCCCGATGAACGTCCCGGTCAGCGAGAACCGGCCACCGGCCAACGAGGTGCCGCCGATGACGACCGCCAGGATCGCGTCGAGCTCGATGAACAGCCCGGCGTTGTTGGCGTCGGCCGCGCTCGTGTTGGACGCGATCATCAGCCCCGCGACGGCCGAGCAGAACGCGATGAAGACGTAGACCGTCCAGGTGATGGTCCGGGACCGGACCCCGGCCAGGCGGCTCGCCTCGGGGTTGATGCCGACGGCCTCGATCAGCATCCCGAGCGCCGTGCGCCGGGTCAGCACCGCAGTCACGAGCAGGATCGCCAGCGCGATGAGGATCGCGACCGGGAGACCCAGGACGAAGCCCGCACCCACCTTCTTGAACAGGCTGTTGTTGACCGTGATGATCTGGCCGTCGGTGATTAGCATCGCGAGTCCTCGTCCCGCCGTCATCAGGACCAGCGTCGCGATGATCGGCTGGATCCCGAGCACGGCGACGAGGAAGCCGTTCCACAGGCCCAGCAGGATGCAGACCCCGACGGCGAGGCTCATCGCGACGATCGCGCGGCCGGCGGACGACTCGTCGGGGGCCCCAGCGAGGTACGTGCACGACACGGCCCCGGCGATCGCGACGATCGCGCCCACCGACAGGTCGATGCCGCGGGTCGCGATGACCAGCGTCATGCCGAGCGCGATGAGCAGCGTCGGGGCGCCGTTGCGCAGGATGTCGATCAGGCTCCCGTAGAGGTGACCGTCCTGCACGCGGACCGAGAAGAACGACGGCGTGGCCACCAGGTTGACCAGCAGCAGGATGCCGAGGGCCAGGACCGGCCAGAAGAGCGGGTGCCGGAGCGCGCTACGCATCGGCGCGCACCTCCCCCGCGATGATCTCCAGGACGTCGGACACGGACACGTCGTCGTTGACCCGCTCGTCGATCTTGTGCCGGTCCCGCATGACCACGAGCCGGTCGCTCAGCCGCAGCACCTCCTCGAGCTCGGCGGAGATGAAGACGACGGCCACGCCCCGTCCGGCGAGATCGGTGACGAGCTGCTGGATCTGCGCCTTGGCGCCGATGTCGATGCCGCGGGTCGGCTCGTCGAGGATGAGGAGCTCCGGATCGGTGATCAGCCAGCGCGCGAGCAGCACCTTCTGCTGGTTGCCGCCGCTGAGGTTGCGCATCAGCGCCTGCGGGTCGGGCGGGCGGATGTCGAGGGCCTCGATGTACGAGCGCACGAGCCGCTCCTTGGTCCCGGCGTTGACCGGCCGCAGCCAGCCACGGGACGCCTGCAGCGCGAGGATCATGTTGTCGGCGATCGAGAGGTCCCCGATCACGCCCTCGGCGCGGCGGTCCTCGCTGGAGAACGCGATGCTGTGGTCGATCGCGTTGCGCGGGGTGCGGAGCCGGGTGCGCCTGCCCTTGACGCTGACCGTGCCGGTGTCGGCCGCGTCGGCGCCGAAGAGCAGTCTTGCCAGCTCGGTGCGGCCCGAGCCCAGCAGGCCCGCGACGCCGATGACCTCGCCGTCGAACACCGACAGGTCGACCGCCTCGACGCTTCCCTTGCGGCCCAGCTGGACGACCTGCAGGAGCGGCTCACCGGCCTCGACGACGTCCTTCTCCTCGGCCTGGCGCTCGATGCGCTCGAGGGTCTCCAGCTCCCTGCCGATCATCGCGCGCACCAGCTCGAGCCGGCTCGTCTCGGCGGTGACGTACTCACCGACCAGCTGGCCGTTGCGCAGGACCGTCATGCGGTCGGAGATCTCGAAGACCTGGTCGAGGAAGTGCGAGACGAACACGATGGCCGTGCCCTCGTTGCGCAGCGTGCGGATCACCGCGAAGAGCTTCTCCACCTCGTCGGCGTCGAGGCTCGACGTCGGCTCGTCGAGGATCAGCAGGTCGGCCTCGATGTCGACCGCGCGGGCGATCGCGACGAGCTGCTGGATCGCGATGGGGTGCTCGCCCAGCCGCGACCGCGGGTCGATGTCGAGTCCCAGACGGGTCAGGACGATGCCGGCGCGGCGGTTCATCGTGCGGGTGTCGATGCGACCGAAGGACCGGGGCTCGCGACCCAGGAGCATGTTCTCGGCCACCGTGAGGTTCGTGCAGAGGTTGACCTCCTGGTAGACCGTGCTGATGCCGGCGGCCTGCGACTCCGCCGGGCTGGTGAACGTGCGCGGCTCCCCACCGACCACGATCGTGCCCGCGTCGATCGCGTACACGCCGGTCAGCGCCTTGACGAGCGTCGACTTGCCGGCGCCGTTCTCGCCCATGAGCGCGTGCACCTCACCGGCCCGCAGGGTCAGCCCCACCGACTGGAGCGCCTTGACGCCCGGGAAGGTCACGGACACGCCGGTCATCTGCACGACGGGCGGCGCGACCGTCGCCTGGGGGGCCTCGGCTGCCATCTGGATCATCTCTGTTCCTCGGTTGTCGGGGTGGGCCCTGCGCGCGTCGACGCGCAGGGCCGCACCTGCGATGGGCCGTCAGTACTGGCGGTCGGCCAGGACCTTCTTGGCCTGCTGCTGGTCGAAGGCGGTCTCCTTCGTCTCGACGCGCTCGGGGACGTCCTCGCCGGCGGCGACCTTCTTGGCCAGGTCCATCAGCTGCGGGCCGAGCAGGGGGTTGCACTCGACGATGTAGTTGATCCGGCCCTCGGACAGGGCGGTCATCCCGTCCTTGACGGCGTCGACGGTGACGATCTTGATGTCGACGCCCGGCTTCTTGCCGGCCGCCTCGATCGCCTCGATCGCCCCCAGGCCCTCGTCGTCGTTGTGCGCGTAGACGACGTCGATGCCCTTCTTCGACTTCAGGAACGCCTCCATGACCTTCTTGCCGCCGTCACGGGTGAAGTCGCCGGTCTGCGACGCGATGATCTTGATCGACGGATCGGACGAGATCTTGTCCTCGAACCCCGACTTGCGGTCGATCGCGGGGGCAGCGCCGGTGGTGCCGGTGATCTCGACGACGTTGATCGTGCCGTCCTTGTCGACGTCGTTCGTCTCGGCGTTGTCCACGACCCACTGGCCGGCCTTCTGCCCCTCGACCACGAAGTCGGAGCCGAGGAACGTCTCGTAGAGCGACGTGTCGTCGGAGTCGATCGCGCGGTCGGTGAGGATCACGGGGATCTTGGCGCGCTTGGCCTCCTGCAGGACGGTGTCCCACCCGGTCTCGACGACGGGGCTGAACGCGATCACGTCGACCCGCTGCTGGATGTAGGAGCGGATCGCCTTGATCTGGTTCTCCTGCTTCTGCTGCGCGTCGGAGAACTTGAGGTCGATGCCGGCCTCCTTGGCCGCGGCCTGCACCGACTTCGTGTTGGCGGTGCGCCAGCCGCTCTCGGCACCCACCTGGGCGAAGCCCATCGTGAGGTCGTCCGATCCGCCGCCGCCGGAGCTGCCGGAACCGCCGTCGTCGCTGCCTCCGCAGGCAGCCAGTCCGCCGGCGATCACCACGCCTGCGGTCAGGGTCATCAGTTGCTTGAACACTGTTTCCTCCAAGTGGGATGGGGACCCGACGTCGCGTGACCCCGGACCGGTCGAGGACGGTTGCGGGCGGACATCCGCGCTCGTCCCCGGGTTTCACCTCGGATGAGGATCCGCCCTGGTGCCGACCCGCGCCATCCCGGATGTGACGTGGAACACGTAGGCCGTGACCCAAATTGTTAACGCTAACATTCCTGCCGTCAAGGGTCCGGCCCCGGAATCTTTCGCGATGAGTAGGGTCAGGTGGGTGAGCACCTCCCTCCCCACGTACGACCAGGTCCTCGAGCTCCCGGCGCAGATCGAGCGTGTGGTGCCGGACGAGTTCATCGACCTCAACGGCCACATGAACATCGGTCGCTACCTCGAGCTCGGCGGCACGGCGCTGTGGTCCCGCTGCCGCACCGACCTCGGCATGGGGGACGAATACATCAGCGCCCGCGGCATGTCGACGTTCACCGCCGAGCACCACCTGACGTACCTCGCCGAGATCGTCCAGGACGAGGAGGTCTCGGTCCACGTACGCCTGGTCGAGCGGTCCGACAAGGTGCTGCACACCGTCACCCTCATCGCCAACCGCACGCGCGAGCAGCTGTCCTGCGTCGTGGAGGCGACCCTCGTCCACATGGACATGTCGACGCGGCGTCCCACGCCCTACCCCGAGGACGTCGCCGCGCTGATCGACACCGGCCTGAAGGCGGACGACCTCGCCTGGCCGGCGCCCCTGTGCGGCGCCATGGGCGTCCGCCGCCGGTCATGAACGACGACCTCGGCCACGCCGTCACCCGCGAGGCACCCGCTCACCGGGTCGTGTCGTTGGTGCCGTCCCTGACCGAGGCCGTGGCGGCGACCCGGCCGGAGGCCCTGGTCGGCGCGACGGACTGGTGCACGCACCCGGCGGACCTGGACGTCGCCCGCGTGCGCGGGACCAAGAACCCCGACCGGGCCGCGATCATCGACCTGGCGCCCGACCTCGTCATCGCGAACCACGAGGAGAACCGCGAGCTCGACGTGGACCGCCTCCGCGAGGCTGGCGTGCCGGTGTGGGTCACCCGGATCGAGACGGTCGACCAGGCGTTCGCGTCGATGCGGCGGCTGTTCGTGGAGGCCCTCGGCTGGGGCGTCCCGGACTGGCTGGTCGAGGCCGAGCGGGTCTGGGCCGAGCCCGCGCGGGTGCCTCCACGACGCGTCGCGGTGCCCATCTGGCGCGACCCCTGGATGGTCGTCGGCTCACGCACGTTCACGGGCGACCTGCTGTCCCGGCTGGGCCTGGTCAACGCGTTCGGCGACCACCAGGACCGCTATCCGCACGTCGAGCTGGACGCGATCGGCACCAGCGGGACCGACCTCGTCCTGCTGCCGGACGAGCCCTACGTGTTCACGGCGGACGACGGACCGGAGGCCTTCCCGCTGACGCCGACGACGCTCGTGTCCGGGCGGGCCCTCACCTGGTACGGCCCGTCCCTGGTCACCGCCAGGGACGAGCTCGAGCGCGCGCTGCGCTAGACCGGGGCCCGGTCAGCGCGACGTGAACGCCGCGACGAGGCGCTGCGCCTCGGCGGTGGTGATGGCGCCCGCGATCGTCGCGGACTCGTCGGCACCGGTCTGCGGGCCGGTGACGTCCCACGCGCCGCGGATCAGCCGCTTGGCCTGACCCAGCGCAGCGGGTGCGCTGGCGGCCCACCCTCGGGCCATGTCCTCGACGGCGGCGTCGAGCTCCTCGTCGGCGACCACGGTGGTGACGAGTCCCCAGTCCCGCGCCTCGGGCGCGGTGAGGACCCGGCCGGTCAGGGCGAACTCCAGCGCGCGCTGCTGGCCGATCGCGCGCGGCACCAGGTACGAGACGCCGCAGTCCGGCGTCATGCCGATGCCGGGGTACGCCATGACGAACTTGGTCGACTCCGCGGCGATGATGACATCCGCGCTGAGCATGACGCCGAGGCCGGCCCCGGCGACGGCTCCCCGGACGCCGGCGACGACGGGCTTGGGCGTGTCGGCGAGGGCACGCAACGCGCCCTCCAGGACGGTCGCGAGCTCGAGCAGGTACGCCGAGGGATCGTCGGACGCGAGGAACGACGGCACGTCGCCGCCGGCACAGAAGCGCTTGCCCTGGGCGGTCAGCGTGATCGCGCGGACGTCCTCGCCGGCGAGACCCTCGACCGCGACCGCCATGTCCCGGGCGGTCGGCAGGTCGAAGGAGTTGGCGTTGTCGGGGCGGGCGAGGACGATGCGTCCGACGCCGTCGACGGTCTCGAGAGTCACTGCGGCCATGGGTCCTGCCTTCGCGCTGGGAGTCGTGGTCGACCCCAGCCTAGAGGCGGTCCGCCGGCCTACTTCTCGGCGGTGACCTTCGAGCTCGCCTTCTTGGCCGCGGCCGCCCGCTTGGCGGCACCCCGGCGCGGCGAGTGCGCGTCGAGCGTCAACGGCGTGTTGGCGACGACCGGCGGGGTCTCACCGACGATCGCGTTGTGGCTGCCCCAGACGAGGTACTTGGCCGTCAGGTTGATCAGCGTCGCGAACCGGTTGCGGTTGCCCAGCAGCGTCGCGATGTGCAGGGCGACCCAGATGATCCACGCCGGGAAGCCGGTGAGGCGCGGCATGAACTTGATCTCGGCGACCGCGGACGAACGGCCGATGGTGGCCATCGTGCCCTTGTCCTTGTACTTGAACGGCTTGGGCAGGCTCTTGTGCTCCAGCTCCGCGGCGATCACCTTCGCGACGTGCTTGCCGCCCTGGATGGCGGGCTGGGCGAGCTGCGGGAGCGGCTCCTCGGGGCTGACCGACACGTCACCGATCGCGAAGACGTCCTGCATGCCCTTGACGCGCAGGTGCTCGTCGGTCTCGATGCGTCCGCCGCGGCCCTGCGGCACCGCCCACTCCTTGACCGTGGAGTGCGCCGTGATGCCGGACGCCCACACGACGATGCCGGCGGGCAGGAACTCCTGCTCGCCGTCGTGCTCGACGAGCACGCCGTCCTCGCGGACCTCCTTGACGGCGGTCCCCAGACGCAGGTCGACACCGCGCTTCTCCAGCGACTTGCGCGCGTAGTCGCGCAGCTTGGGGTGGAACGGGCCGAGCACGTGCGGAAGCATCTCGATCAGCGTGATGTGGACGCGGTTGGTGTCCAGCTCGGGGTAGGTCGTCGGCATGTCGTTGTTGCGCAGCTCGGCGAACGCGCCGGCCGTCTCGACACCTGTCGCGCCGCCACCGACGACGATGATGCGCAGGTCGCGGTCCTGGCCGTTGATCGCGGCGTCCTCGAGGCTGGCGAACATCTTGTCGCGCACCGCGAGCGCCTGCGAGCGGCGGTACAGCGGCATCGAGTACTCCTCGGCGCCCGGGATGCCGAAGAAGTTCGCGGTCACGCCGACGGCGATGACCAGCTGGTCGTACTTGACGTCGAGCCCGCCGTCGAGGTGCAGCGTCTTGGCCTCGTGGTCCATCGCGATGACGGTGCCCTTGAGGAACCGCACGTTGGACTGCTTCGCGCGGATCGCGCGCAGGAACCAGGTGATGTCGCCGGGGTTGAGGCTGGCGGTCGCGACCTGGTAGAGCAACGGGTTGAACGTGTTGTAGTTGTGACGGTCGATGAGGGTCACGTCGACGTCAGCGCGCTTCAGCTTGCGGACGGCTGCGATGCCTCCGAACCCGCCTCCCACGACAACGACGTGGGGGCGTTTCTGACCGGTCGCAGTGCTCTCTGACATGTCTTCAGTCTAGTCCTCGCACCTGAAACGACGCACATCGCCCGTGGTGCGTGTGACGACCGTCATGGCTGGGCGAACCACTGCTTGGCCTCCGGCTGCCGCAGCTGGATGAGGGCGACGACCGAGGCGACCGTCCACGGGAGCCCGATTGGGAAACCGATGATCGAGATGACGATCGTCACGACGGTCATGACGAACAGGAACACCCCGCCCGAGCGCTTGGTGACCAGCACCCGGATCGACGCGAACAGACCGGCGGCCGACGCGACGAGCGAGATCGAGCTCATCACGATCAGGAAGCGGACCGCGGTGTTGAACTGGCTCTCCTGGCCCTTGATCATGTCGACGCCGATGCCGCCCTGCGCGATCACGCTGTCGTAGTCCGTGCCGGCGACCACGAACGTGAGCAGCATCAGCGCGGACCCGAGACCCGCCACGATCGAGCCGACGAACGTGGTCCACACCGCGATGCCGACCGACCGGGGCAGCTTCTCCGACGACGGCTGCGGGTTCCAGTACTGCTGGGTGCCCGGGTACGGCTGCTGCACGGGCTCCTGCGCCGCTGGGTGCTGCGCCGCGGGCGGCTGTGCCGCCGGGTGCTCGACGGGGGACTGCGGCGGCGTCGAGAACGGGTCGGGCCGGCGGTCCGCCGTCGTGGTGGCGTCCGCCGGGGCACCGCCGGCGAGGGCACGGAACCACGCCTTGGACTCCCCCGTCCAGAGGCGGACCGTGAACGCGATGGCCAGCGCACCGAGCACGGCGTCGAAGAACGACCCGCCGGTGGCGCCGAGGAAGAAGAACAGCCCGACCAGTCCCATGACGACGGTCAGCCCGATGCGGCTGGCCCGGTCACCGCGGGCCGTGTAGATCGCGAAGACGACCCCGGCGGCGGCCAGCACGGCCAGGACTGTGAGGAAGACCTTGTAGCCGGACTCCGCGGAAGCCTGCGAGATGCCGCTGTCCCGCAGCGCCTCGAGCTGCGGCGAGACCTTCTCGGCGCCGTTCTCGGCGTTCCACGTAGACACGAGGGAGATGGCGCGGATGCTCTGGATGGCGGCGATGCCCCCGAGGTAGGCGCACGCCGCCGTGAGCAGCGGGGGACGTCTCGGTGCGGTCGCAGTCATGGGGTCATCCCATCATGCCGCGACAACCCGCCGCCGAGACGTCCCCGCGCGCTACGCGGCCCGCACCGTCAGCTCGTCGGCGTCGGGCTCGCGGTCGACCACGACGGTGTCGCCGTCGCGCACCTCACCGGCGAGCAGGGACCTCGCCAGGCGGTCGCCGATGGCCTGCTGCACGAGCCGGCGCAACGGCCGGGCGCCGTACGCGGGGTCCCACCCGGTGAGCGCGAGCCACTCCCGAGCCGCGTCCGTGACCTCGAGCTTGATGCGGCGCGGCGCCAGGCGCTGGGCCAGGGCCGAGATCTGCAGGTCGACGATGTGCGCGAGCTCCTCGGTGCCGAGGGCGTCGAACATGACGATCTCGTCGAGCCGGTTGAGGAACTCGGGCTTGAACGACGCCTTGACGACGTCCATGACCGCCGCCCTCTTCGCCTCGTCGTCGAGGGTCGCGTCCTGGAGGAACGCCGAGCCGAGGTTCGACGTGAGGATCAAGATGACGTTGCGGAAGTCGACCGTACGACCCTGGCCGTCGGTCAGCCGTCCGTCGTCGAGCACCTGCAGGAGGATGTCGAAGACCTCGGGGTGGGCCTTCTCCACCTCGTCGAGCAGCACGACCGAGTAGGGCCGGCGTCGCACGGCCTCGGTGAGCTGACCGCCCTCGTCGTAGCCGACGTATCCCGGAGGGGCGCCGACCAGGCGGCTGACCGAGTGCTTCTCGGAGTACTCGCTCATGTCGATGCGGATGATCGCGCGCTCGTCGTCGAACAGGAACTCCGCCAGCGTCTTGGCCAGCTCGGTCTTGCCGACGCCCGTCGGGCCGAGGAACAGGAACGAGCCGGTGGGCCGGTCCGGGTCGGAGATGCCGGCACGGGAGCGCCGCACGGCGTCCGAGACGGCCTTCACCGCGGTCTTCTGGCCGATGAGCCGCTTGCCGAGCTCGTCCTCCATGCGCAGCAGCTTGCCGGTCTCGCCCTCGAGCAGGCGCCCGGTCGGGATGCCCGTCCAGGACGCCACCACCTCGGCGATGTCGTCGGCGCCGACCTCCTCGTGGAGCATCGACGGCTCGGCGCTCGACTCGGCCTCCTGGGCCTCCGCGAGCTGACGCTCCATCGCAGGGATCTCCTTGTAGAGCAGGCGGCTGGCCTGCTCCAGGTCACCCTCGCGCTGGGCGCGGTCGGCCGCGACGCGCACCTCGTCGATGCGCTCCTTGATGTCGCCGACCGCGTTGAGGCTGTGCTTCTCGGCCTCCCACCGCTGCTCGAGCGCCCGCAGGGACTCCTGCTTGTCGGCGAGCTCGATGCGGAGCTTCTCCAGCCGGTCACGGCTCGCGTCGTCGGACTCCTTGGCCAGGTGCAGCTCCTCCATGTGGAGGCGGTCCACCGCGCGGCGCAGCTCGTCGATCTCGACGGGGCTGGAGTCGATCTCCATGCGCAGGCGGCTGCCGGCCTCGTCGATCAGGTCGATGGCCTTGTCGGGCAGCTGGCGGCCGGGGATGTAGCGGTCGGACAGGGTCGCCGCGGCGACGAGGGCCGCGTCGGAGATGGCCACCTTGTGGTGTGCCTCGTACCGCTCCTTGAGCCCGCGCAGGATCGCGATCGTGTCCTCCGGCGACGGCTCACCGACGAAGACCTGCTGGAACCGCCGCTCGAGGGCGGGGTCCTTCTCGATGCGCTCGCGGTACTCGTCGAGGGTCGTCGCACCGATCATCCGCAGCTCGCCGCGAGCCAGCATCGGCTTGAGCATGTTGCCGGCGTCCATCGCGCCGTCACCGCCGGCGCCCGCACCGACCACGGTGTGGAGCTCGTCGATGAACGTGATGACCTGACCCTCGGACTCCTTGATCTCGGTCAGGACGGCCTTGAGGCGCTCCTCGAACTCGCCGCGGTACTTCGCGCCCGCGACCATCGCCGCGAGGTCGAGCGAGATGAGGCGCCGGCCCTTCAGGGACTCGGGGACGTCACCGGCGACGATGCGCTGGGCGAGGCCCTCGACGACGGCGGTCTTGCCGACGCCGGGCTCACCGATGAGCACGGGGTTGTTCTTGGTGCGCCGGCTCAGCACCTGCACGACGCGGCGGATCTCGCTGTCACGGCCGATGACCGGGTCGAGCTTGCCCTCCGCGGCGACGGCGGTGAGGTCGACGCCGTACTTCTCCAGCGACTGGTACGTGTCCTCGGCGTTCGCGCTGGTGACGCGGGTCGAGCCGCGCACCGCGGAGAACGCGGCCTGCAGGGCCTCAGCTGTGACGCCGGCCTCGAGCAGGATGTTCTGGGCGGCCGACCCGACCGTGGCGATGCCGACGACGAGGTGCTCGGTCGAGACGAACTCGTCCCCGAGCTGGTCGGCCAGGTCCTGGGCGCGCTGCAGCACCTCGTGGGACGAGCGGCTGAGACCGGGGTTCTGGACGCTGGCGCCCGATGCGCGGGGAAGCGCCTCGAGGGACGCCTTGAGGTCCGCGGAGATGGACTGGACGTCGACACCGGCGGCCTGGATCAACGGACCGGCGGTGCCGCCCTCCTGCGTGAGCAGCGCCTGCAGGAGGTGGGACGGCTCGACCGCGGGGTTGCCGGCGGCGGCTGCGGCCGAGATCGCGCTGCCCAGCGCCTGCTGGCTGCGCGTGGTGAACTTCGCAAGATCCATGGGTGGTGCTCCTGACGTGATGAACGGGTCACTCAGCACAACACTGTCAAAGTTGAGTGCATTCCTGTCAACTTTACGTCGGGGCTCCTACCGGTCCGTCAGTAGCCGGTGAAGTAGTCCGTCCGCAGGTGCCGGCACCGCTTCGCCAGGCCGGGGCGGACGGCGTTGACCATCGCCGGCGGACCCGACACGTACGCGGTGCGCGTGCCGAGGTCCGGGACCGCGTCGGCGATGATCTCCGCGGACAGGAACGGCGCCTGGACGTACGACCAGCCGTCCGGCAGCGTCGCCGGCCGGCCGGGGCAGACCAGCACGACCCGCGTCCCCGCGAGGTCCTCGGTGAACGGCACCTCGTCGGGTGACGACGCCCCGTAGACCAGCACCGCGTCGCGCGACGACCCGTCCCGCAGCTGGCTGAGGAACGGGGTGACCCCGATCCCGCCGGCCACGAGCAGCACCGGCACGGACGGGTCGGGCGGCAGGACGAAGTTACCGCCGATGCCCGTCCCCTGGACCCGTTGCCCGGGCTCCAGGTCCAGGAGCGCCCGCTTGAAGCTCGACGAGTGCTCCGGCACGCGCAGCGCGACCGACATCCGGCCGGACGGATCGGGCGGCGAGGCGATGCTGAACGTCCGGCGGCTGCCCCGGCTGTCGGTGCCGGCGTGCGGCACGGTCAGCTCGACGTACTGCCCGGGCACGAACCTGACCGGCCGGCGGGAACGGAACGTCAGCTCGTGCGTCTCGGGGGTCAGCTGACGGGACTGCTCGAGCTCCAGCACGAGCCCGCGGCGACGGGCGAACGCGAACGCCACCAGGTTGCCGATCAAGATCGACAGCTCCGGCGTGATCGCGAAGACCCCCAGCGACGGCGGGGTGTCGGTGAACCAGCCGATCCACATCGGGTACGCGAAGACGATCGCCGTGACGCCGGCGACGACGAGCTGCTGGCGCCGGCGGGGCGGGAGCGTGAGCGGCTCGCTCAGCATGAAGCCGGCGAGGAACACGATCGGGTACGAGTAGGCCGTGGTCCTCAGGACGTCGACGAACGACTGGTCGGGACCGGCGATGTCCACGAGGCGGGAGACGACCAGGACGGCGGCGATCACGACGAACACCGCCGCGACGTCCAGCCGCCGCGTCCGCCACAGCACGAGCAGCGCCAGGACCACCACGAACGGGAAGAGCCGCTCGGTCGCGGCGGTCTGCCAGATCGCGTTGATCCGCTCCTCGCGGCCGACCAGGTCCTGTCCCACCACGACGAGGAAGGCGCCGGCGGCCGCGGGGTTGAGCACGTGCCGGCCGCGCCACGCGAGGACGTACTTCGACGCGTTGGCCAGGACGGCCGCGAGCGCGAGCCACACGAGGTTGCCGGTGTCGGTGGACGGCAGGGGGACGAACAGGAAGAACAGGAGCAGCGACGTGATGACCGCCGACTCCGAGTGCGGACGGACCCGCCAGGCGAGCCCGAGCAGGCGGTTGCTCGCGTACGACGCGACGAGCAGGACGACGAGGCAGACCAGGTTGTCACCAGTCGAGAGCCCCTCGATGACGCCCGTGGCGGTGAACGCGGTGTAGATCGCCACGAGCAGGAGCAGGCTCAGCGTCATGAGCCGGTACATCGTGACGCGACCGAGCTGACGGTCCAGCAGGTCTCTCATGTGAACACCTCTCCAGGGAAGTCCGCCGACCACTCGACGCGGCCGTCGGCGTGCATGCGCACGAAGTCGTGCGGGAAGCGCTCCGCGAGGACACCGGGCTCGGCGAAGAAGTGCGCCGTCGCGAGTCCGTCCGCGGTCATGCAGGACCGGGGCGCGACGACCCATGTGGCGACGACGTCCTCGGTGGGTCTTCCGGTCCGCGCGTCCAGCACGTGGTGGAGCCCGCTGCCCCACGCCCGCCGGTTCGTCGCGGAGGCGCACAGCGCCGTGCCCGGAGCGAGGTCGACCACGCCGATCGCCCGGGTCGGGTCGGCCGGGTGCTCCAGCGCGACGGTCAGCGGGGCGCTGCCGCCGTGACGGATGTCGCCGCTGGCGTCGACCGTGGCCTCCGCCGCGTGGGCCGCCAGGAGCGCCGTCACGAGATCGACCAGGAGCCCCTTCCCGGCAGCGCCGACGTCGAGCAGGACCGGCTCGTGGGTCGTGAGCATCGGCGCGTCCCAGCGGATCGACTCCCAGCGCGGGACCGGCGCGGGGTCGGCCGCGGCGACGAGCGAGTAGTCCGCGTCGTACCCGAGATCGGCGAGCGTGCGCCCGACGAGCGGGTTGACGGCGCCGTCGGTGACTGCATGCAGCTCGTCGTAGAACGAGAGCAGGGCCCCCGCCTCGTCCGGCAGCAACCACTCCCCGGGCTCGCGCGCGATGCGGGTGACGAGCGAGTCGTCACGGAACCGCGACCAGGTCCGGTCGAAGCCGTCGATCCGGGCCAGGACATCGGCCTCCACGTCAGCCGGGAGCGGCTCCCGCGTGTCGATCTGCCACGCGGTGCCGATCGCCTCGAACGCCCAGGCGTGCACGTCAGGGCCTGGCTTCGTCCTTGATGGCGTCGATCGCCTGGTTGAATCCCTGGCTCGTCAGCGACGAGCCGGAGACCTTCGACACCTTGAGCTCGTCGAGGCTCTTGCCGACGACCTCCTTCGCGATGCCGCCGGCGAACTTGGTCTGGTACTGCTTCGAGGTCGAGTTCTCGGCCTCCGGCGTCACCGTGACGTCCGAGACCTTGCCGTCCGCCAGCGTCAGGTCCACCTTCACGGTGGACTGACCGCCGGGATTGCTGTAGCTGCCCTCGGCGGAGTAGTCACCGTCGGCGAACGTGCCGGTGCCGGAGTCCGCCCCGTCGGTGCCGGCGGCGTCGCTGGGCGATGCGGAGGCGGACGTCTCGGGGGACGACGCGGCGTCCGAGTCGTTGCTGCCGCAGGCTGCGGTCAGCAGCAGGACCGAGGCCGCCGCAGCGGCCGACAGCATCTTCTTGTGCGCGGGAAGTTTCATCGTCGGGCTCCTGGTCGGAAAATGGATGAAGGTTCAACCGGTAGAACGAGGGGCCCCAGAGCCGAGTTCCTCCATGAGGAAGTTCTCATCCGCCGATCTCGGCGAGCGCCGCGGTCGCCGCGTGGAAGCCCCCCATGCCGTGCACCCCTCCTCCCGGCGGCGTGGACGCCGAGCAGAGGTAGAGCCCCTTCGCGCCCAGCGAGTACGGGTTCGGCGACACGCGCGGACGCATCACGAGCTGCCACGGGTCGTTGGCCCCGCCACCGATGTCACCGCCCACGTAGTTCGCGTTGTGCGCCTCGAGCTGCGCGGGCCCGCTGGTCGTCTGCGCCACGACCCGGTCGCGGAAGCCCGGGGCGAACCGCTCGATCTGGCCGATGATCGCCTCGGTCGCGTCGCCGGTCCAGCCGGTCGGCACGTGCGCGTACGTCCAGACCGGGTGGACGTCGCCCACGGACCGTCCAGGATCGGCGAGGTACTGCTGGCACACCAGGACGAACGGGCGTTCCGGCATGCGCCCGGCGTGGACCTCGCGCTCGGCCGCGTCGACCTCCTCGAACGTCCCGCCGAGGTGGACCGTGCCCGCCTGGGCGGCCCAGTCGTTGGCCCACGGGACGCCGCCCTCGACCGCGAAGTCCACCTTGAAGACGCCCGGACCGGTCCGCCACTTCCGCAGCGGCCGACGCACTCGCCCCGGAAGCAGGTGGCCCGCCACCTGCAGCACCGTCCCGGGCGACGTGTCGAAGATGACGATGTCCGCCTGCGGCATTTCGGTGACCCGGTGCCCGGTCTCCAGGCGCCCGCCGTGCTCCACGACGTCCGCGGCCAGGGCGTTGGCGATCGCGACGGAGCCGCCCTTGGCCACGGGCCAGCCGTACGCATGACCGGTCATGCCGAACATCAGGCCGAGACCACCGGTCGTCGGGCGGCTGAGGGGGTGCGACGCGTGGGCTGCGAGCCCCGCGAACAGCGCTCGTGCCTCGTCGCTCTCCCACCGGCGGGCGATCCAGGACGCGGGCTGCAGCGCCCGGAGGCCGAACCTCGCGAGCAGGACGGGGTGCCGGGGGACGTGGACGATCGGCCCGAAGATCTCGTCGATGAGCTCGTCGCTGCGCCGGACCAGCGGAGCGTAGAGCCGGCGCCACGCCTCCCCGTCCGCGCCGAGCCCCTCCGCGGTGCGGTCGAGGTCGCGAAAGAGCACGCCGGCCCGTCCGCCGTCGAGGGGATGGGCAGCCTCCACCTGCGGCCACAGCCACTCCAGCCCGTGCCGCTCCAGGTCGAGGCTGCGGAAGAACGGGGACGCCACCCCGGTCGGATGGGTCGCGGAGCAGATGTCGTGCAGCACGCCCGGGACGTTGAGCTCGGCCGAGCGGGTGCCGCCGCCGATGCCGTCCTCGGCCTCCAGCACCGTGACGTCCACGCCGGCACGGGCCAGCACCACGGCGGCCGCGAGGCCGTTCGGACCGGATCCCACGACGACGGCTGAGGTCATGCGATCAACCTAGTGGGACCCTCGCAGCCCCTGTCATCGCTCGTCCCCGCGTGACGTGCGTCACGGTGCACAGGGCCGCATCGCAAGACGGATTTCGTCCTGAGGGGCAACCCCTTAGGCTTGCCTAAGGGGTCGTCGTCCTTCCCCACCGAACTCCCGTCCTCCAGGAGCAGTCCATGAGCAGGCAGTTGCGAGTCGCCGTGATCGGCGCCGGTCCGGCAGGCATCTATGCCGCCGACATCCTCACCAAGTCCGAGGGCGTCGATGCCCGCGTGGACATCCTGGATCGTGATCCCACCCCGTTCGGCCTGATCCGCTACGGCGTCGCCCCGGACCACCCGCGCATCAAGGAGATCGTCAAGGCGCTCAAGCGCGTCCTGTCGAACCCGGACATCCGCTTCTTCGGCAACGTCAGCTACGGCACCGACCTCAAGCTCGACCACCTGCAGCAGTTCTACGACGCGGTCATCTTCGCGACCGGCGCCCGCGCCGACCGCGACCTCGACATCCCCGGCATCGACCTGCAGGGATCGTTCGGCGCCGCCGACTTCGTCTACTGGTACGACGGCCACCCCGACGCCCCGCGCGAGTGGCCGTTCGACCCGGCCGCCGAGTCCGTCGCGGTCCTCGGAGTCGGCAACGTCGGACTCGACGTCGCCCGCATGCTCGCCAAGACCGCGGACGAGCAGCTGGTCACCGAGATCCCGCAGAACGTCTACGACGGCCTGAAGGCGAACGCCGCGAAGGACATCCACGTCTTCGCGCGCCGCGGTCCGGCGCAGGTGAAGTTCACCCCGATGGAGCTGCGCGAGCTCAACCACTCGCCGAACGTCGACGTCATCGTGCACCCCGAGGGCTTCGAGCTCGACGAGGGCTCGATGGACTCGATCCGCGCCTCCAAGTCGGTCAAGCTCGTCGTCGACGTGCTGCAGAACTACCTGGCCAAGGAGCCCAAGGGCGCCGACCACCGCATCCACATCCACTTCTGCCAGAACCCCGTCGAGGTCCTCGGCGAGGACGGCAAGGTCGTCGGCCTGCGCACCGAGGTCACCGAGCTCGACGGCACCGGCAACGTCCGCGGCACCGGCGAGTTCAAGGACTGGCCCGTCCAGGCCGTCTACCGTGCCGTCGGCTACCGGTCGGACAACCTGGCCGGCATCCCGTTCGACAACAACTCCGCGACCGTCCCCAACGACGGCGGCCGGGTCATCGACATCGACGGCGGGCCGCTGCCCGGCGCGTACGTCACCGGGTGGATCAAGCGCGGACCGGTCGGCCTCATCGGCCACACCAAGTCCGACGCCGCCGAGACGATCCGCCTGCTGCTGGAGGACGTCGACCGCCTCCAGACGCCGGCGAACCCCGACCCCGAGGACGTCGACGCGTACCTCTCCGGCCGCGGCATCGAGTTCACGACGTGGGAGGGCTGGGAGAAGCTCGACGAGCACGAGATCGCCCTCGGCGAGCAGGCCGGACGCGCACGCGTCAAGGTCGTCCCGCGCGACGAGATGGTCCAGATCAGCCGGAGCTGAGCCTCAGGCCGGACGGCCCTGCATGTTGCACATGAGGTCGTACTTGGCGTCGTCCCTGGGCGGGCACAACGGCAGGGGAGGCTGACCCGGGCGATAGCGGAGGCCCTCGACGAGCAGCGCGAGGTAGCGGCGCCACAGGTCGGGCTGCGCACTGGTGCTCATCGAGCTGAGGACCATGAGCTGCAGGCCCAGGTCGCTGAACGCGATGTCTGGGCGCAGGCTGCCATCGGCCTGTGCCCGCTCGACCAAGGCGTCGACGAAAGGCGCGAGGCGCTCGACGCCGATCGCGCGCAGGTCCTCGGGGGGAAGCTGCGCCATCGCCTCCTTCAGGCCGCGGTCGGCGACCTGCTGTTCGACCGCCCAGCCCAGGAACCACACCAGCCCGGCGAAGGCGTCCGGGTTCGCGGCCGCCTTCTCGGCGGCAGCGACGATCTCCGCGACGCGCGTCTCGAACAAGGCCTGGACGAGCTCGGAGCGTTCGGGGAACCGCCGGTAGACCGTGCCGACGCCGATGCCTGCGCGTCGCGCGATCTCGTCGTAGCCGGCATCCAGCCCGTGCTCGGCGAAGACCTCCGCAGCGGTGTCCAGGATCAGCTGCCGGTTCCGTGCTGCATCGGCGCGCAGCGGGCGCTCAGCCTCAGTCACTTCGGTCCCGGGAGTCATGTGTCGCATCATACGTTAACCGGAAAAGTCTTTCCAGTTGTGCGGGACATCACAGACCTCAAGTGGAGACACGATTCCGGTTGGGGCGTACAGTAAAACGGAACAGACTTTCCGCTTCACCAGACCTGGAGATCCCATGGCAACCATCACCGAGGACCGGGCCGACAAGCCTCGCCTCGATCAGCATGACAACCCACATCATGCCCACCGCTGGCTGATCCTCGGCATCATCGCCCTGGCCCAGCTGATCGTCGTCCTCGACGCGACCATCGTGAACATCGCGTTGCCGACGGCGCAAGAGTCCCTCGGGTTCTCCAACGACAACCGCCAGTGGATCGTGACCGGCTACGCCCTCGCGTTCGGCTCACTGCTGCTGGTCGGCGGACGGCTGAGCGACCTGATCGGTCGCCGGCCGATGTTCATCACCGGCCTGGTCGGCTTTGCCGCCGCGTCGGCAGTCGGCGGCGCCGCGCAGAACTTCGAGATGCTGGTCAGCGCTCGTGCGGCCCAGGGCGTGTTCGGCGCGCTGCTCGCACCCGCGGCCCTGTCCCTGCTCACCGTGACGTTCACCGACGCGTCCGAGCGCGCCAAGGCGTTCGCGATCTTCGGCGCCATCGCCGGTGGCGGCGGCGCGATCGGCCTGATCCTGGGCGGCGTGCTGACCGAGTACCTCTCCTGGCGCTGGTGCCTCTACGTGAACGTCCCCCTCGCCGCGCTCGCGGTCGTGGGCGGCGCGATCCTGCTGAAGAAGCAGGCACGCGACGAAGACGTCGCAGGCATCGACATCCCCGGCTCGGTCCTGAGCGTCGCGGGACTCGTGTCGCTCGTCTACGGCCTGGCCAGCGCGGAGTCCGAGGGCTGGTCCAGCCCCACGACGCTGATCTGCATCATCGCCGGGCTCGCACTGCTCGGCCTCTTCGCAGTGGTCGAGAGCCGGGTGTCGGACCCGCTGCTGCCGCTGCACATCGTGTGGGACCGCACCCGTGGAGGCGCATTCCTCACCGTCGCGGTCGTCGGCATCGGACTGTTCGCGGTCTTCCTGTTCCTGACGTACTACGTGTCGCTCACGCTGGGGTACAGCCCCGTCAAGACCGGCTTCGCCTTCGTCCCGCTGATCCTCGCGCTCATCGTCGCCGCCTCCGGCTTCGCCGGCGTCGTGGCTCGCATCGGTCCGCGCATCCCGGTGTTCGCGGGCCTGCTGCTCGCTGCGGCCGGGCTCGCACTGTTCGCACAGCTGGACCTCAACAGCACGTACGCCGCGAACATCCTGCCGGGCCTCCTCGTCACGGGCCTCGGCGTCGGCCTGTCCGTGGCTCCGGCCTTCAACGCCTCCACGTCCGGGGTCGACCCTGAGCACGCCGGCGTGGCCTCCGCGTCGGTCAACACGTTCCAGCAGATCGGCGGCTCGATCGGCACCGCGGTGCTGAGTGCGTTCGCGGCCACCGCTGCCACGAGCTACCTCGACGGCCGGGCCCCGACGGCCGCGAACCAGGCGCTCGCCACCATGCACAGCTACACCACGGTGTTCTGGTGGGGTGCCGGGATCTTCGCGGTCGGCGCACTCGTGTGCGGCGGGCTCCTTCGCAGCGGGCCGATCACGGTCGACCCCGACGCGGCCCCCGTCGTCGGCCACTGAGAACCGGTTCTCGTCATGTCCACCTTGACCGGGCAGCGCCATGCCCCCGCCCGCGCGACCACGTCGTCGCGCGGGCCGGGCGTGCGTGCGTCCTCCCTGGCGCGTCGCGCCCTCACCGCGACCGGTGTGCGCGAGGTCGCGCTGCTCGCCGCCCTCTGGGTGACCTACAGCCTCAGCCGCCTCGTGGCTGCGGACGACCTGGTCGTCGCCCGAGCGCGAGCGGCTGACGTCCTCCACGTCGAGAGCCTGCTTCACCTCGACATCGAGTCGTGGCTGAACGGCGCGCTGGCACCGATCACCGAGATCGCCGTGCCGATGTCGTTCTGGTACGCGACGCTGCACTACGTCGTGACGCCGGCGGTGCTGGTCTTCCTGTTCGTCCGGCACCGCGCCGAGTACCCGCGCGCCCGCAACGCGATCGTGATCGGCTCGGCCATCGGCCTGCTCGCGTACCTCGTGCTGCCGACCGCCCCACCGCGACTCATGCCGGGCGGGCACTATCTCGACGCGCTGGCGATGACCTCGAGCCACGGCTGGTGGGGCGGGGACGCCTCGGCGCCGGCCGGGCTCGGCCACATCACCAACGAGCTGGCCGCGATGCCGTCCCTGCACGTCGGCTGGACCGTGTGGGTCGCGTGGGCGCTCTGGCGGCACACCCGCCTCGGCGGCCGGGTGCTCGCCTGCCTGTACGTCGCCGGGACGACGTTCGTCGTCGTCGCGACGGGCAACCACTGGGTGCTCGACGCCGTGGCCGGTGCCGTGGTGGTCGCGGCGGGCATCGTCATCTCCGGGCGCATCGCGTCCCGGGCTCCTGCCGACTTCCCGGTCGCGACATGACCAGCGCCCTGCTGGGCTTCGTCCTCGCCTTCGCCGAGTCCGGCCTGGGACTCGGCGCCGTGATCCCCGGGGAAGTCGCGATCACGAGCCTCGCGTCCCGGCTCGACGGTCCCCTCGCGCTGGGGATGCTGGGAGCGGCGGTCGCCCTCGGGGCGACAGCCGCCGACCACCTCGGGCTCATCATCGGCCGCGCCGGCGGTCCACGCCTGCGCGAGTCGCGTCTCATCGCCCGGATCGGCGTCGACCGGTGGGACCGGGCCGGCGAGCTCGTGCAGCGGCACGGGTTCTGGGCGGTCCTCGCCAGCCGCCTCCTCCCGCTCGTCCGCACCGTGATGCCCGTCGTCGCCGGAGCGGCCCACCTGCGCTACCGCTTGTTCCTGCTGGCGTCGGTCCTCGGCGCGGTCGCCTGGTCGAGCCTGTGGGTCGGTGCCGGTGCCGGCATCGCCGCGACCGGCGTCCTGGACGATCCGTGGCTCATCGGCGGATTCGTCGCCCTCGTGGTGGTCGGCGGGCTCGTCCGGAGCCTCGTGCGCCGGTGGCGGGCGAGGCGCAGGCCGGCTCCTGCCACACCGATTTCGGTCCCGGAGCCGCGCAAGATAATATGACGTCCTAAGAATTTACTAGGACGTCCTAGTGATTGAGGGAGTGGCTGCATGAGCGGAATTGAGAAGGTCGGCGTCATCGGCGGAGGGCTGATGGGCTCGGGCATCACCGAGGTCGCCGCCCGCGCGGGTCTCGACGTCGTGGTCATCGAGATCAGCGCCGACGCGGCCAAGGCCGCGTCCGAGCGCGTCGAGGGCTCGCTGCGCAAGGCGGAGTCCCGCGGCAAGATCGAGTCCGCCGAGGTCACGGCCGTCCTGGAGCGCATCCGGTTCGAGACCGACCTGGAGACGCTGGCCGACCGCGACCTGGTGGTCGAGGCCGCCAGCGAGGACGAGCAGATCAAGCTCGAGCTCTTCCGCACCCTCGGCCGCATCCTCACCAAGGACGACGCGATCCTGGCGTCCAACACGTCCTCGATCCCGATCGTCAAGCTCGGCGCCGTCTCCGGACGCGCGCACCACGTCATGGGCGTGCACTTCTTCAACCCCGCCCCGGTCATGCAGCTCGTCGAGCTCATCCCGTCGCTGACCACCTCCGCCGAGACGCTGGACCGCATGCGCGGCTGGGTCACCGACACGCTGGGCAAGAAGCCGATCGACGCGACCGACCGCGCCGGCTTCGTCGTCAACAGCCTCCTCGTGCCCTACCTGCTGTCCGCGATCCGCATGTACGAGGCCGGCTACGCCTCGGCCGAGGACATCGACCGCGGCATGGTGCTCGGCTGCGGCCACCCCATGGGACCGCTCGCGCTCTCCGACCTCATCGGGCTCGACACGATCAAGGCGATCGGCAAGTCGATGTACGACGAGTTCAAGGAGCCCCTGTACTCCCCGCCCCCGCTGCTGGACCGCATGGTCGACGCGGGGCTGCTCGGCAAGAAGTCCGGCCAGGGCTTCTACGGCTACGAAGGACGATGACGATGACCAACGACATGTTCGTGCTCTCCGAGGAGCACCAGGCGATCCGCGAGGCCGTCCGGGCCGTGGCCGAGGACAAGATCGCGCCCTTCGCCGCCGACGTCGACGCGCAGCCGCGCTTCCCGCAGGAGGCCGCTGACGCCCTGCTGGCGTCGGACTTCCACGCACCGCACGTGCCCGAGCAGTACGGCGGCGCCGGCGCGGACGCGCTCGCGACCGTCCTGGTCATCGAGGAGGTCGCCCGTGTGGACGTCTCCGCGTCGCTGATCCCCGCCGTCAACAAGCTCGGCTCGCTCCCGGTCCAGATCGGCGGCAACGAGGAGCTCAAGGCCAAGTACCTCGGCAAGCTCGCCCGCGGCGAGGGCGGCTTCTCGTACTGCCTGTCCGAGCCGGACGCCGGGTCCGACGCCGCCAACCAGAAGACGCGCGCCGTGCGTGACGGCGACGACTGGGTGCTCAACGGCGTCAAGCGCTGGATCACCAACGCCGGCGTCTCGGAGTACTACACCGTCCTGGCCCAGACCGATCCCGCCCTGCGCAGCAAGGGCATCACGGCGTTCGTCGTCGAGAAGTCCGACGCCGGTGTGTCCTTCGGCGCGCCGGAGAAGAAGCTGGGCATCAAGGGCTCGCCGACGCGCGAGGTCTACCTCGACAACGTCCGCATCCCCGGCGACCGCATCATCGGCGAGGTCGGTCAGGGCTTCTCGATCGCGATGAAGACCCTCGACCACACCCGCGTGACCATCGCCGCGCAGGCCGTCGGCGTCGCGCAGGGCGCGCTCGACTACGCGCTGGGCTACATCCAGGAGCGTCAGCAGTTCGGTCACCCGATCAGTGACTTCCAGGGCCTGCAGTTCATGGTCGCCGAGATGGGCATGAAGATCGAGGCCGCCCGCCAGCTCACCTACGCGGCCGCCGGCCGCTCCGAGCGCGGCGACAAGGACCTCACGTTCTTCGGCGCCGCGGCCAAGGCGTTCGCGTCCGACACGGCCATGCAGGTGACGACCGACGCGGTGCAACTGCTCGGTGGCTACGGCTACACGAGCGACTACCCGGTCGAGCGCATGATGCGCGACGCCAAGATCACCCAGATCTACGAGGGCACCAACCAGGTGCAGAAGGTCGTCATGGCCCGCCAGCTCCTCGCCGGGATCCAGTCGAAGATCTGATCGTGCAAGCGTAGCGCTGGTCCTAGTGACTAGTCCCGCGGAAGGGGTTCCAGCAATTCGGCGGCCTTCTAGGAATCGGCAGGGAACTGGGCCGTTCAGCCCAGCGCCGCGCCGCAATCGAAAAGCGCAATCGTTCGAGAGAGCGCACCGGGTGCCTGCGCGAGAACCACTACCGTCAAGCACGAGATGGACCAGTCACAGGTAGTCGTACTCATTCCCACTGTGTTCGTCAGCCCGTTCGTATGCACACGCACCGTCGAACGACGCCTTGAACTCACCAGCCCAGGCACACGCAAACCCCTGCCAGGCCCGAGTCCAATGGATGGGCCGCCTACAACGGAGCCAGCCGAATCGTTCCTACATGCTTGGAACATGGTCCGAATCGGGCTGAGAGTTTTTCTTGGTCGGCGGTCGAAGACGAACGCGAACTCTCGCCTCAGTTCGCGCAATGCCGGGTGAAATTTGCGTCCGTCCGCGTACGCAGGGGTTCGTCCCGCCAGCACGCGCCACTCTCAGTCAGACGGGGCACCGTCCTGCGGGCCTGGTTCTTGCGGGATGATTGGTGGGCGTCAGGCCCGGCCCGGATGGTGGAACAACCCGGAGGGGTCCCACTAGCTCGCAGCTTCTGGACGCGCTTCCAACTGGTCGGCGAGAACGACCGGGCCAGCCGGCTCGGGTGCGCCTGGGAACATCACGGCAGGCAGGATGAAGTAGATGCCGGCCAGCTGGAACATCATCGCGAACAGGTAGACCCAGCCGACCCACCACGAGGCGGCGGCGCTGCTGATCTTGCGCGGCCACTCGTACATGACCCCTGCGAGCGGGTAGTGCGAGGACAGCTCGGACCACATGATGCACAGCAGGAAGGTGCCGAGGCCAACCAGCACCCACCCCCACAGGAACGCGGGGCCGGCGCTCCCCAACGAGAAGCCGAACAGGCTGTAGACACCTGCCGAGACACCGCCCGCTGAGAAGGCAACGGCGATCGATGTGACGGTACCGAGGGTCCGACGCAGGCCTAGTACCTTCGAGACTTCCGAGAGCGATCGCCGGAGATCGTGTTCTCATCCATGGCGGCACATCCTGACTGAGTCCGCGGATCGGTCGTCTGACCTGGTCCCGGCGCGGCGTGCCGGTCCTCCGTGACGCCGTAGTCAACTTGACATCCGTCTAGTAGGTCTATCGCGCGTTCCGGTGGGCGGACCCGACCGCTCGCCCACAGACCGGATGCGCCATTAAGACCGAAAGGCCCGTCCTCGAAGAAGCAGAGGGCGGGCGTCCGGTCGCGCAGAGTGGGTCAGATCATCGGTCAGGCGAGGTTGAGGAACGTCGACTGGGTCTCGGTGAAGCCGTCGATCGAGTACTCGCCGAGCTCGCGGCCCCAGCCGCTCATGCCGAAGCCCCCCCAGGGGGCGCCCGGGTCGAT
The DNA here is from genome assembly GCF_003065605.1 of Aeromicrobium chenweiae. GTDB lineage: Bacteria > Actinomycetota > Actinomycetes > Propionibacteriales > Nocardioidaceae > Aeromicrobium > Aeromicrobium chenweiae. Next base: position 3,398,534 of record NZ_CP026952.1, read on the forward strand.
CAGCGGCAGCTGGTTGACGAACACCGTGCCGAACCGCAGACGCGGAGGGAGCGTGTGCGCCGTGGTGAGATCCTTCGTCCACAGCACGGCCACGAGGCCGAAGTCGGTGTCGTTGGCGCGGGCGACGACCTCATCGATGTCGTCGTAGGCCATGACCGAGAGCACGGGACCGAAGATCTCCTCGCGGGCGATCGTCATGTCGTCCGTCACGCCGCCGAAGACCGTCGGACGGTAGAAGAAGCCGTCGGCCAGGTCGCCGTCGACCCGCGAGCCGCCGGTGATCAGCTCCGCGCCCTGGTCACGTCCGGACTGGACGTAGGAGTCGACGCGGTCGAGGTGCTCCTGCGAGACCAGCGGCCCCACGATGGTGTCGGCCTTGTGGCCGGGCCCGATGGTCAGCGAGCTCGCCGCGGCGGCCAGTTTGGTCGTGTACTCGTCGACGCGCGAGGAGTGCACGAAGAAGCGGGTGTATGCGCCGCACGCCTGGCCGGTGTTGAAGAGGGCGCCCTGCACGTTGCCCATGACCGCGGCGTCGATGTCGGCGTCGGCGCACAGGATGCTGGGAGCCTTGCCGCCGAGCTCGAGCGTCGTGCGCTTGAAGTCGTCGGCCGAGACGCGAGCGATGTACTGACCGACCTCGGTCGAGCCCGTGAACGAGATCTTGTCGACGCCGCGGTGGTTGACCAGCGCCTTGCCCACCTCGGGGCCGCCTGTCAGCAGGTTGACGACGCCGGCCGGCACGCCGGCCTCGCGGCAGATCTCGACCAAGCGGACGGTCGACAGCGGGGTCTGCTCGGCCGGCTTGAGGATGACTGCGTTGCCCGTCGCCAGGGCTGGCGCGAGCTTCCACGCGGCGATCGCGAGCGGGAAGTTCCAGGGCGTGATGAGGGCGCACACGCCGAGCGGCACGCGACGCTGATACGTCAGGTTGCCGGGGATCGAGATCGGCGACACCTTGCCCTCGATCTTCGTGGCGAATCCCGCGTAGTAGCGGAAGACCTGCGCCGCGAGCGGCAGGCTGATGCCGCCGCTCACGAATGACGGCATGCCCTGGTCGAGCGTCTCGAGGGCGGCGATCTGGTCGGCATCGCGCTCCAGTAGCTCGGCGATCCGCCACAGCACCTTGCCGCGCTGATCGGGCGTCATGCCCTGCCAGGCGTCGGACTCGAAGCCGGCGCGCGCCGATGCGACCGCCGCGTCGACGTCGGCGCCCGTCGCCTCGGCGAAGGAGCCGATGACGGTGTTGGTGGCCGGATCGATCGTCTCACTGGTGGCTCCGTCGGAGGCCGAGACCCACTCGTCCCCGATCAACAGCTGTGCGCTCTGCATGGTGTCTCCTCTGTGCGTCGTCAGACCCCGGCGGTCGGGACGAATGTGCCACGTCGGCCAGCGTGCGACGCCGCTCTCGGTCCGCTGACCGAACTCCGGCCGAAACGACACCGTCGTGTAAAAGATGCGTTGCGTTCTCGTGTTTCGCTGGACGAAACAGTTATCCATTTGGATAATAGTGTGACAGGGGCCACAACCAGTCTTTTCCAGCCGACAGGAGTCACATGAGCGTCTTGGCACATGACATCAGCACCGACGAGAGCGAGCACACCTCGATCCCGAACTCCGTGCTCGGCAAGGCGTTCTCGATCCTGTCGGCGTTCGACGACGAGCACGACACGCTCCGACTGGTCGACCTGAGTCAGCGCAGCGGCGTCCCCAAGCCGTCGGTCTACCGGCTCGCGCAGGAGCTGGTGGCGCTGGGGCTGCTCGAGCGGGTCGACAACGGCTACCGCATCGGGTTCAGCGTGTTCGCGCTCAGCCAGCGGGTCGGCACCGCGTCGCTCCTGCGCACCGTGGGACGCCCCGTGCTCGTCGACCTCGTCGCGATGACGCGCGGCACGGCCCACCTCGCCGTGCTCGAGGGCACCGGCACCTACTACCTGGAGAAGCTCGGCGGCACCCGGAGCGTCCACTCGCTGTCGAAGGTCGGTGGCCGGCTGCCGCTGACCTGCACGGCGTCGGGCAAGCTGCTGCTGGCCATGTCGCCGCACCACGACGACCTGCTCGACGCCGTCGTCGCGGAGCGTCCGCAGCAGCTGACGGCGCACAGCCAGCTCGACCACGCAAGCCTGCGGCGCGAGCTCGATGTCATCCGCGAGCACGAGCTGGCCACCGAGCGCGAGGAGGCGTTGATCGGCTTCAAGAGCTTCGCCGTCCCGATCTACGACAGCGGTCACGCCGTGATCGCCGCCCTGTCGCTGACCGTGCCCGTCTCGCACTCGGGCGACGAGCCGCTGGTCCGCACCCTGCGCATGGCCTCGGCGGGGATCACCCGCCAGCACACCAAGCTCGCGATGCGCGGTGACTGCCAGCAGCGGACGCCCGCACTGACACTGTATCGCTGACCGGAACCGGATGGTGTCTTCGGCCGCCGCGCTCTGTGACAGTGGCGGTCACGACGCGGGGGGCCTCGGCCCACCGACGCGCCACCATCCGTCGGGGCGAGCCCGAGGTCCATCCAGCGAGGTCAGCATGAGCACACCCACCAAGGTCGCCATCATCGGCTCGGGCAACATCGGGACCGATCTCATGATCAAGGTCAACCGGTCCGAGCACCTCGAGATGGGGGCGATGGTCGGCATCGACCCCGATTCGGACGGGCTCGCACGGGCCCGCGCGCTGGGCGTCACCGTCACCCACGAGGGCGTCGAGGGACTCATCGCCCTGCCCGGCTTCGACGAGATCGAGCTGGTCTTCGACGCCACGTCGGCCAAGGCCCACGAAGCCAACGCCGCTCGACTCGAGCCGTTCGGCAAGACCATGATCGACCTGACGCCTGCCGCGATCGGCCCGTACGTCATCCCCGCGGTCAACCTCGAGGAGCACCTCGACGCCCGCAACGTCAACATGGTCACGTGCGGCGGACAGGCCACGATCCCCGTCGTCGCCGCGGTCAACCGCGTCCTGCCCGTGGCCTACGCCGAGATCGTCGCCTCGATCGCGTCGCGCTCGGCGGGTCCCGGCACGCGCGCCAACATCGACGAGTTCACCGAGACGACGTCGGCGGCCATCACCGCGGTCGGCGGAGCGGTCCGCGGCAAGGCGATCATCATCCTCAACCCGGCCGAGCCGCCGCTGATCATGCGCGACACGGTGCTCGCGCTGGTGGTCTCGGACGGCCAGCCCGACGTCGAGGGACGCGTCCGCGCCTCGGTCGAGGCCATGGTCGCCGACGTCGCGGCGTACGTCCCCGGCTACCGCCTCAAGCAGGAGGTGCAGGTCAACCCGGTCCCCGGCGACCAGCCGGTCGAGACGCTGCTCGACGACCTGTCGTCGCCGCGGCCCACGCACCAGGTCTCGGTGTTCCTCGAGGTCGAGGGCGCCGCCGACTACCTCCCGGCGTTCGCCGGCAACCTCGACATCATGACCTCGGCCGGCATCCAGGTCGCCGAGCGTTTCGCCACCCGGAAGGCGGTCGCCCGATGAGCACGCCCATCTACGTCCAGGACGTCACCCTGCGCGACGGCATGCACGCCGTGCGCCACCGCATCTCCCCCGCCGACGTCAAGCGCATCGTCGTCGCGCTCGACGACGCCGGCGTCGACGCGATCGAGGTGGCCCACGGCGACGGGCTCGCCGGCGGCTCGCTCAACTACGGCCCGGGCTCGAACTCCGACTGGGAGTGGATCGAGGCCGCGGCCTCGGTCATCCAGGACGCGAAGCTCACGACCCTGCTGCTGCCCGGCGTCGGCACGATCGACGACCTTGAGCACGCCTGCGACCTCGGCGTCCGGTCGGTGCGCATCGCGACCCACTGCACCGAGGCCGACGTCTCGGCCCAGCACATCGCCGCGGCCCGCGAGCTGGGCATGGACGTGTCGGGCTTCCTGATGCTGTCGCACATGGCCGAGCCCGAGAAGCTCGCCCAGCAGGCCAAGCTCATGGAGTCGTACGGCGCGCACTGCGTCTACGTCACCGACTCGGGCGGACGCCTGACGATGGACGGCGTCGCTGCCCGCGTCAAGGCCTACCGCGACGTGCTCGACACCGACACGCAGATCGGGATTCACGCCCACGAAAACCTGTCGCTGTCGGTCGCCAACTCGCTCGTCGCCGTCGAGCACGGCGTCTTCCGCGTCGACGCGTCGCTGGCGGGTCACGGCGCCGGTGCCGGCAACTGCCCCATCGAGGCCTTCGTCGCCGCGGCGAACCTGTCGGGCATCGAGCACGGGAGCGATCTGTTCAAGCTGCAGGACGCCGCCGACGACATCGTGCGGCCGCTGCAGGACCGCCCGGTGCGGGTCGACCGCGAGACGCTGACGCTCGGCTACGCCGGCGTGTACTCGAGCTTCCTGCGCCACGCCGAGAACGCCGCGGCCCGCTACGACGTCGACGTGCGCGACCTGCTGATGGAGTGCGGACGTCGGCGGCTCGTCGGCGGCCAGGAGGACATGATCGTCGACATCGCGCTGACGATCGTGGCGCAGAAGCAGACGCAGTCGGCGTGATCCGTCCGCGGTCGTTCGCTGAGGCCGTCGAGCTCCGCGCGCACGCCGGCCCCGACGGCGAGCTCATCCGCCTCGTCGGGGGCTCCGCGCTGAGCGCCGGCGAGCTGCTCGACCGTGCGATCGGCCTGGCGGGATCGCTCGCGTCGGTCGCCGGGACGGGCGACGTCGTGGCGACCGCCGTGCCGTCCGGCCCCGAGGCCGCGGCGCTGACCGCCGCCATCTCGTGGCTGGGCGCCGTCGAGCTGCCGCTGCCGAACGGTCTCGACCCCGCCGTGGCCCGCTCGCTGGCGTCGGCCACGTGTTGCGTCGCGGCCGTGGTCGCGCCGGAGCGCCTCGGCGCGGAGCCGCACCTCATCGCGCTCGGCAACCACCCCCTCCGACCTGTGCTCACGATCGAGGGCCACGTCGCCGGGCTGCCGCACGTCGACGAGGTTTCCGCGCGTCCGACACCGGCCCACCGTGCCGACCTCGACGCGCCGGCGGCCGTGATGGTGACGTCGGGGACGGGCGGACGTCCCAAGGGCGCGCTGCTGCCGAACGGCGCCGGCCTCGGTCAGGCCGAGCGGGTGAGCCGCGCGATGGACTACGACGCGCACGACGTGCTGTTCAACGTCTTCGCCTGGCAGCACGTGAACGCCCGGCATGCCGCCTTCCTGCCGGCCGTCCTCTCGGGTGCACGGCTCGTGGTCGACACCTTCTCGGTCTCGCGCTTCTGGGAGACCGTGGCGCGCGAGGACGTCACGGCCTTCAATTTCATGGGCGCGGTGTGCGCGATGCTGCTGCGCCAGCCCGCAGCGTCGGCCGACCGGCTCCACTCGGTGCGTCAGGCCTACGGCGGACCGGCACCCACCTGGCTGCACGCACAGGTGCTCGAGAGGTTCGGCGTCGAGCTGCGGCAGGCCTATGCGTGCACCGAGCTCGGCGATGTCGCGACCACCGGGCGCGAGGTCCGTCCGGGATCGGCCGGACGCATCGTGCCCGAGTACGAGCTGCGAGTCGTCGACGAGCACGGCACACCGGTGGCCGACGGCACCACGGGCACCGTCCACGTGCGGCCGAGGCGGCCGGACCTGACGTTCACCGAGTACGTCGGCGACGCCGACGCCACGCGCGCGGCCTGGTCGGACGGCTGGTTCGTCACCGGCGACCGCGGCCGGCTCGACGACGGCTGGTTCCACCACGAGGGACGCGCTGCCGACGTCATCCGCCGCCGGGGGCTGACGATCGACGCCGAGCGCCTCGAGCAGGTCGCCATGGGGCACCCGGACGTCGAGCAGGCCGCAGCCGTCGGCGTCCCGTCCGAGCTGACCGACGACGAGGTGCTCCTCGTGGTCGTGCCCCGCCCCGGCTCCTACCCCGATCCGGCCGACGTGCAGCGACACTGCGCGACTCATCTCCCTCGCCACGCCGTGCCCCGGTTCGTGAGCGTCGAGACCTCGCTGCCCCGCACCGGCAGCCTCAAGATCGTCCACCGGGCGCTGCGCGACCGGCCCCTGCCCCCGACCGTCTGGGACGCCGAGGCGTCCGCGACCCCCCAGGAGAACTCGTGACCACCACCCCCACCGCCCCCTTGCGCGTGCTCGACCTCACCGACCCCCTCGGGCACCAAGGCGCCCGTCTGTTCGTCGGTCTCGGCGCGGACGTCGTCCGCATCGCCCTCGACGGCGAGCCGACCACCGGCGCGGAGGCGCTGCACTGGCACGCCGGCAAGCGGCTGCTGTCGGTGCCAGACCTCGACCAGCTCGACGCCGCGGTCGAGGCCCTGGTCGAGCGCGCCGACGTCGTGCTCGAGTCGGGGCCGCGCGCCGGGCTGCGCACGCTCGGCCTGCGCGAGGCCCACCCCGAGGCCTGGGCCCACGTGGCGCACGTCGTGGTGACGCCGTTCGGCCTGACGGGTCCACGCCGCGACTGGCTGGGCGACGACACCGTGCTGACCGCTGCGGGTGGGATGGCCTGGCTCGGCGGCGATCCCGGGCACGCCCCGGAGCCGCCCCCGCGCGAGCAGGGGGTCCAGCTGGCCGGGACGCACGCCGCGATCGGTGCGCTCCTGGCGCTGAATGCCCGGCACCGCACCGGCGCCGGGCAACTCGTCGAGGTCTCGGCCCAGGAGGCCGTGGCCGCGACCCTGGAGACCGGCGCGATCGCCTGGATCCACGGCACCACGGTGCCGGGTCGCTCGTCGGGCGTGTACGGGCATGTCGCCCACCGCGTCTTCCGCGCCGCCGACGGCTACCTCGCCGGCGGATACTCGGGCAGCCCCCGCATGTGGGACGACCTGCTGGCCTGGATGGTCGAGGAGGGTGAGGCCGACGACCTCGCCGACGAGCGGTGGAAGGACGTCGACGTCCGTTGGGCCGGCCGGCCGCACGTCGACGAGGTCGTCGCGCGCTTCGTGGCACGTCGGCCCGCGGGACCGTTCGCCGACGAGGCCCGCCGGCGCGGGCTGCCGTGGGCCGAGGTGGCGTCGGGGGCGGCGCTGCTCGAGAACCCGCAGCTGCAAGCGCGTCAGTTCTTCGTCGGCATCGAGGGTCCCGAGGGCCTGCAGGACGTCGGACTGGGTTGGGAGCCGTCCGCGGCTCCACGCCCCGTCACGGTCGCTCCCCCACGGCCGGTCGAGCTGTCGCAGGTCTGGGCCGAGGCCCGGCCGCTGACCCCGCCTCCGCCTCGACGACGTCCGCGCGTCGCGCGCGAGGCTGCCCTCGACGGCGTCCGCGTGCTCGACCTGACCTGGGTGCTGGCCGGCCCCTACGTGACCAAGACCCTTGCCGACCACGGCGCCGAGATCGTCAAGGTCGAGTCGTTCCACCGCAAGGACCCGACCCGGTTCGCGCCCGGCATGCGGCTGCGTCCCGAGGCCGGCATCGACGACGGCGGCTACTTCGTCAACTTCAACCGCAACAAGCACAGCGTCGCGCTCAACCTGCGCACCGACGAGGGCCAGGACCTCCTGCGGCGGCTCGTGCCGCAGGTCGACGTCGTCGTCGAGAATTTCAGCCCCGGCGTGCTCTCCAAGTGGGGGCTGGACTACCCAAGTCTGCGCGAGCAGAACCCCGACGTCGTCCTCGTCTCGATGGCCGGCACCGGGCAGGACGGTCCGTGGCGCGACGCCGTGACGTTCGCCGACACTCTGGCGGCGATGTCGGGCCTGACGGCGGAGACCGGTCGCTCCGACCGGGCGCCGCAGGGACTGACGTTCGGCCTCGGCGACATGGTGGCGGCCAACTCTGCCGTCGTCGCGACCCTCGACCTGTTGAACCGCGGCACCGGTGGACACGTCGACCTCTCGCAGCTCGAGGCGATGGCCTCGCACCTCGGGTCGGCGCTGCTCCAGAGCCAGCTGCCGCCGGAGCCCGCCCCTCTCGCCGTGCCGAGGATCGTGCCCACCGCCGGCGACGACCGGTGGCTGGCCGTCGGCGCCGTCGCACCCGACGTCCTGCGCGCCGCGCTGGGCGGGCTCGGCGTCGCCACGGAGGCCGCCGACCCGCTCGACGACCTCGAGCGGCACGCCGCCGAGGCCGATGCCGACGAGCTGTCGGGAGCACTCCAGCAGCACGGCGTCCCCGCCCACCCCGTCCGTGACGGCCGCGACCTGGTCGAGCTCGACGCGCAGCTGGCTGCCCGCGGGTTCTACCCCGTGCTCGAGCACCCGCTCGCCGGGCCCGTGCCCGTCGAGGGCATCGTCGCGCGGCTGTCCGGGACGCCCGGCGACCTGTGGGAGCCTGCGCCGCTGCTGGGCCAGCACACCGATGACCTCCTCACCGAGCTGCTCGGGCTGACGCCCGAAGAGCTCGCCCACCTGCACGAGCAAGGAGCACTCTCATGACCTCGTCCACCCCGACCTTCTCCGCCCCGACCGGCTTCAGGATCGAGCACGACGGACCCGTCGCGACCGTGGTGATCGACCACGGCCGCGTCAACATCGTCGACCCCGAGCTCATTGAGTCGATGCTGGTGCACCTGCCGAGTGTGCTGGACGACCCCGCCGTGCGCTGCGTCGTGGTGCGCGGCAAGGACCGCATCTTCGTCGGCGGTGCCAACCTCACCGTCATGCGCCGCCTCGACCCCGACACCTACCGGGCGATGCGACGCTGGGTCGACGTCCAGCGCCTGCTCGAGCGCGCTCCCAAGCCCGTCGTCGCGGCTCTCAACGGGCACGCGCTGGGCGGGGGGGCCGAGCTCGCGCTCGCCTGCGACCTGCGCATCCTGCACGTTCGGGCGACCTTCGGCTTTCCCGAGACCGACCTCGGCATCTTCCCGGGGGCCGGGGGCTCGCAGCGCCTGCCCCGACTCATAGGTCCGCACCGCGCCAAGCGGCTCATCATGGACGCGACCCGGCTCACGGCGGACGAGGCGCTGGCCGAGGGACTCGTCGACCTCGTCGCCGGCGACGACTTCGACGCGGTCGTGACCCGCGAGGCCCACCGTCTGGCGTCCCGCCCGACGGCCACGATCGGCCTGGTGAAGTCCGCCATCGACGCGGGTTGGGGGCTCCCGATCGACGAGGCCATGGCCGTCGAGGAGGAACACGTCATGCGCAACCTCGAGCTCGCCGACGCGGCCGAGGGCATCCAGGCCTTCCTCGACAAGCGCCAGGCCGAGTTCGAGGGACGCTGAGCCACGCCGTCACGGGGCGTCAGTTGATCGCGTGACCCGCCGCGACCTTCTGGCTCACCGAGCGCAGCACTGCCGCGTGGCGCGACACGTCGGCGCGGACGACCGGCGTCGTCAGCGACAACGACGCCAGCAGCATGCCGCTCGCTCCGAAGATCGGGACCGCGACCGAGCAGTAGCCCGCCGTGGTCTCCTCGATCTCGGTCGCGTACCCGTCGGTGCGCACCCGCCGCAGCTGGTCGAGGAGGACACCGGGCATCACGACGGTCGTCGGGGTCACGCGCTG